>CANGXM010000301.1 GCA_947457845.1 Rhodospirillales bacterium
GCCCACCCGCGTCGCGCGCTCGGCCAGCATCCGCAGCGCCGCCGCCTCGCTCCGCCGGCCGAGGTCGTGGACCGCCACGATCAGGTCGGCCCGCACGGGAACCGCCATCTCGGCCGCCGCGGTCGGCGTCGGCGCCCGCCGGTCGGAGACGAAGTCGATGAGCGTCGTGTCGGTCTCGTGCCCGACGGCGGAGATGACGGGGATCGTGCAGTCGGCCACCGCCCGCACCACGACCTCCTCGTTGAAGGCCATCAGGTCCTCCAGCGACCCGCCACCCCGCGCCACGATCAGCACGTCCGGCCGCGGCACCCGCCCGCCGGGGGCGATGGCCGAGAAACCCCGCACGGCGGCGGCCACCTGCGCCGCCGCACCCTCGCCCTGAACGGCAACGGGCCAGAGCAGCACGTGCCGCGGGAACCGGTCGGCGAGGCGGTGGAGGATGTCGCGGATGACGGCGCCGGTCGGCGAGGTGATGACCCCGATCACGTCGGGCAGCCAGGGCAGCGGCCGCTTGCGCTCCGTCTCGAACAGCCCCTCGGCCGCGAGGCGCCGGCGCCGCTCCTCCAGCATCTTGAGGAGCGCGCCCTCCCCCGCCAGCTCCATCGTGTCGATCACGAGCTGGTACTGGGACCGGCCGGGATAGGTCGTCAGCTTGCCGGTGACGATCACCTCCAGCCCCTCCTCCGGCCGGACGGCGAGGCGCCCGACGGTACCCCGCCAGCACACCGCCTCCAGCACCGCCAGCTCGTCCTTGAGCCGGAGGTAGACGTGGCCGGAGGTGAGGCGCTTGGGCTGAGAGATCTCGCCCCGCACGCGCACGTGGCCGAAGGCGTCCTCGACCGTGCGCTTGAGCGCGGTCGAGAGGTCGGAAACGGAGAGGACCGGCGCGTTCGAGCCGGCGAGGACGTTGTCGGTTGCCATGCCGGGATGATAGCAGGTCGCCGGCGACGGTCGGAGGGCGGCATGCGGATCCTGGTGGTGGGCGGCGGCGGGCGCGAGCACGCGCTGTGCTGGGCGATCGGGGCCTCGCCCCTGTGCGCGAAGCTCTGGTGCGCGCCCGGGAACGCAGGGATCGCCGAGGTGGCCGAATGCGTGCCGGTGAAGGCCGACGACGTCGACGGCCTCGTCGCCTTCGCCCATGACCGATCGGTCGACCTCGTCGTCGTGGGGCCGGAGGCGCCCCTGACCCTCGGTCTCGTCGACCGGCTGTCGGCGGCGGGGATCAAGGCCTTCGGGCCGAGCGCCGCCGCCGCCCGCATCGAGGGCTCCAAGGCCTTCATGAAGGCGATCCTGGCCGCCGCGGGCGTACCGACGGCGGCGTACGCGCGCTTCACCGAGGCGGACGCGGCCAAGGCGTACGTGCGGACGCAGGGCGCCCCGATCGTGGTGAAGGCCGACGGGCTCGCGGCCGGCAAGGGCGTCGTGGTCGCCGCCACCGTCGCCGAGGCCGAGGCGGCGATCGAGGAGATGCTGGTCGACCGGCGCTTCGGCGAGGCGGGGGCGGAGCTGGTGATCGAGGCGTTCCTGGCCGGCGAGGAGGCGAGCCTGTTCGCGCTGGCCGACGGCGAAACCGCCCTCCTCCTCTCCACCGCCCGCGACCACAAGCGCGCCTTCGACGGCGACCGGGGCCCCAACACCGGGGGCATGGGGGCCGTCTCCCCCCATCCGGCGATGACGCCGGAGCTCGAGGCGCAGGTGATGGACGGGATCGTCCGCCCCGTGGTGCGCGCCATGGCGGCGGCGGGCGCGCCCTTCGCCGGCGTGCTGTACGCGGGGCTGATGCTGGTGCCGGGACCCGACGGGCCGGTGCCGTACGTTCTGGAGTTCAACGCCCGCTTCGGCGATCCCGAATGCCAGGTGCTGATGCCGCGGCTGATGAGCGACCTCGTTCCGGCGCTGGTCGCGTCCGCCGATGGCCAGCTCCGGAACGTCTCGCTGCGCTGGTATCCGGAGACGGCGGTGACGGTGGTCATGGCCGCGGACGGCTATCCCGACGCGCCGCGGACGGGGACGGAGATCCGGGGCGTGGAGGCGGCGGCGAAGACCCCCGGCGCCCTCGTCTTCCACGCCGCCACCCGCAGGGACGGCGACCGGCTGCTGGCGACGGGCGGGCGCGTGCTGACCGTGACGGCGACCGGCCGGGACGTGGCCGAGGCGCGGGCGCGGGCCTATGCCGCGGTCGACGCGATCGACTGGCCGGGCGGCTTCTGCCGGCGGGACATCGCGGGCGCCTAGCGCAGCGCCCGGAAGAAGTCGCGCAGCAGCGCCGCCGCCGCCGTCTCCTCCACCCCGCCCACCACCTCGGGCGCGTGGTGGCAGGTGGGCTGGCCGAACAGGCGCGGCCCGTGCTCCACCGCCCCGCCCTTGGGGTCGTAGGCGCCGAAGACGACCCGCCGCAGCCGGGCGACGCTGATCGCCCCGGCGCACATCGCGCAGGGCTCCAGCGTCACGAACAGGTCGAGGCCGGGAAGCCGGGGTTCGCCCGTCGCCGCGCAGGCGGCCCGGATCGCCAGCATCTCGGCGTGGGCGGTGGGGTCGGCCGACCCCTCCGTCCGGTTCCCGGCCGCGGCGACGACCCGGCCGTCGCGCGGATCGACGATCACGGCCCCCACCGGCACCTCGCCGCGCAGGGCGGCGGCGCGGGCCTCGGCGAGGGCGAGCGACATGGGGGTGGGCGTCGGCATGGTCGGGCATCGTCCGGCCGGAGGGGCCGGCGGGTCAAGGCCGCCCGGAACGGCGCCGGGGTCCGGGCGTTCCTAAGGGCAGACCTCGGAACCCCAGGAGAACCCCATGCCCCAGGATGCCGTGTCCCGCGCGCAGGAGAAGGTCGACACGCTGTGGCGCCTCGTCCGCCGCGTGCGGATCGCGATGCTCGTCACCCAGGACGCCGAGGGGGACCTGCGCGCCCGCCCCATGGCGAACCAGCAGGCCGACACGTTCGACGGCGCCCTCTGGTTCTTCACCGCCGAGAACAGCGCCAAGGTGGACGAGGCCGAACGGGACAGGCGGGTGAACCTCGCCTTCGCCGACGCATCGGACCAGACCTACGTCTCCATCTCCGGCACCGCCGAGATCGTCCGCGACCGGGCGGAGATCGACCGCCGCTGGTCGGAGCGGCTGACGACCTGGTTCCCGAAGGGCAAGGACGATCCGAACCTCGCGCTGATCAAGGTGACCGCCCACAAGGGCGAGTACTGGGACCGCCCGTCCTCGGCGATGGTTCTCGCCTACGGCATCGTGAAGGCCACGCTGACCGGCATCCCGCCCGACCCGGGCGACCATGGGAAGGTCCGGCTGTAGGGGGGCGCCGCTCCAACTTGCGATTGGTATCATGTGGCGATACAATCGCCACATGAGGCCGGGGCGGACATGCTGGCGAGTTTCAAGTCGGCCGCCGTCTGGACCGGGACCGTCGGGAAGGGATTTCCGCCGGATCTCGTTCGTGCCGCCCAACGGAAGCTCGTGATGATCGCAGCAGCGACGACCTTGGACGTGTTGCGTCAGCCGCCAGGGAACCGCCTGGAGGCGCTGAAGGGCGATCGTGCCGGCCAGCACAGCGTCCGCGTGAACGGCCAGTGGCGTATCTGTTTCGTCTGGCGGGACGGTGCCGCCCACGACGTGGAGATCGTGGATCATCATCGATGACGGAGACGGTGATGCACAGAGGCCCGGCGCCGCCCGTTCATCCCGGCGAGATCCTGCAGGAGGAGTTCCTCGTCCCGCTCGGCCTCTCGCCCTATGCCGTCGCCAAGGCCTGCGACGTCCCGCGGACCCGGATCGAGCGGCTGGTCCGCGGCGAGACGCCGGTGACCGCCGACACGGCCCTTCGGCTCGGCCGCTATTTCGCGACGGGTCCCGAGTTCTGGATGAACCTGCAATCCCTCCACGACATTGCCGTCGCGGCCGCAGCCGCGCCGGGGATCGCCCGCATCGCCCCTCGCGCCGCCTGACGCCCTTCCCTCGTTGCCCCGCCGGGGCGGCCCGCGTAGTGTCGCGGCCATGGCCGACACCCCCGACACGTCCCCCGCCGCCGGCGAGCGCATCGCCAAGCGGCTCGCCCGCGCGGGCCTCTGTTCCCGCCGCGACGCCGAGCGCCTGATCGCCGAGGGGCGGGTCAGCGTGAACGGGCGCGTGCTCGACACGCCGGCCGTCACCGTGAAGCCCGGCGACCGCGTCGTCGTCGACGGCAAGGCGGTACCGGAGCCCGAGCCCGCCCGGCTGTGGCGCTACCACAAGCCGGCGGGCCTCGTGACCACCGCGCGCGACGAGAAGGGCCGGGAGACGGTCTTCGACAAGCTGCCACCCGAACTGCCGCGGGTGGTGAGCGTCGGCCGCCTCGACCTGACGAGCGAGGGGCTGCTGCTGCTCACCAACGACGGCGAGATGGCCCGCTACCTCGAGCATCCGTCCACCGGCTGGGTCCGGCGCTACCGGGTGCGCGTCCACGGCAAGCCGGACGAGGCGGCGCTCGAGAGGCTGGCGAAGGGCGTCACGGTCGACGGCATCACCTACGGCCCGATCGAGGCCTCGCTCGACGGGGTGCAGGGGGCGAACGCCTGGATCACCGTCGGCCTGCGGGAGGGGAAGAACCGCGAGGTCCGCAAGGTGATGGAGCACATGGGCCTCACGGTGAACCGGCTGATCCGCACCGCCTACGGGCCGTTCCAGCTTGGAAAGCTCGACCGCGGGATGGTCGAGGAGGTGCCGGCGCGCGTCATCCGCGACCAGCTTCGCACCTTCCTGTCGGGTCAGCCCGAGGGCTCGGCCGCGAACCCGACCCCGGCAGCCCGCCCGCCCAAGCCGCGGACGGGCCCGCCCAAGCGCGCGAGCGCACCGGACGCCGCCCGCCCGACCGCAGC
>CANGXM010000302.1 GCA_947457845.1 Rhodospirillales bacterium
CCGTGTTCCTGCGCCGGCGCCCCGCCGACAACCCCGGCACGCTGGCGCCCGGACCCCGGCCGCCCTATCCGCTCGGCCGTGCGGCCCGCGACGGCGATCCGGGCGACGGCATCCTCGTCGGCGTGGCGCTTCTGCCGGCCCTCGCGATGGTCGTCTGGGCACTGCTCTCGCTGCCCTCGCTGGACGACCTGCTCCCGGCGACGGGATCGGTCGCGACGGCGCCGGTGATCCGCGAACCGGGTGGGTGAGGCGCGTCCGCGAAGCTGCTATCGTCGGCGCCCCACCCCGAAGCCCCCCCCGGGACGCCCATGGACAGGCCCGCGCCGCAACCCGTCTTCCGCAAGGACCACCTGCCGCCGGCGCACCTCGTCGAGACGGTCGACCTGCGGTTCGAGCTGTTCGAGGAGCGCGCACGGGTCACCGCCCGCTCCGTCATCGCCGCGAACCCCGCGGGCGCCCCGGGCCAGCCGCTGACGCTCGACGGCGACGCGCTGACCACGGTCTCGGTCGCGATCGACGGCCGCACGCTGGCGCCGTCCGAACTCGCGGTCGAGGGGCAGCGGATGACGATCGCGCAAGTCCCCGACCACTTCACGCTGGAGGTGGTGACCGACCTCGAGCCGCAGAAGAACACCGCACTCTCCGGCCTGTACAAGTCGTCCGGCAACCTCTGCACCCAGTGCGAGGCG
Organism: Rhodospirillales bacterium; assembly: GCA_947457845.1. Classification (GTDB taxonomy): domain Bacteria; phylum Pseudomonadota; class Alphaproteobacteria; order Azospirillales; family Azospirillaceae; genus CANGXM01. The sequence goes on from CANGXM010000302.1 coordinate 690, forward strand.
GAAGGCTTCCGGCGCATCACCTGGTTCATCGACCGGCCGGACGTGATGGCGCGCTACACGGTCACGATCGAGGCCGACGCGGCGCGCTGCCCGGTCCTGCTGTCCAACGGCAACCCGGCCGGGCGCGGTGACCTCGCCGCCGGGCGGCACTGGGCGCGCTGGGTCGATCCGCACCCCAAGCCCAGCTATCTCTTCGCGCTGGTGGCGGGCGACCTCGTCGCCGTCACCGACCGGTTCCGCACGATGTCGGGCCGCGACGTGGATCTCGCCATCTGGGTGGAGCGCGGGAACGAGGACAAGTGCGGCCATGCGATGCGATCGCTGATCGCGTCGATGACGTGGGACGAGGAGGTCTACGGCCTCGAATACGACCTGGACGTCTTCAACATCGTCGCCGTCGCCGACTTCAACATGGGCGCGATGGAAAACAAGGGCCTCAACGTCTTCAACACCAAGTACATCCTGGCGAAGCCCGAGACCGCGACCGACGTCGACTTCCTCGGCGTCGAGGCCGTGGTCGCCCACGAGTACTTCCACAATTGGACCGGCAACCGCGTCACCTGCCGAGACTGGTTCCAGCTGAGCCTGAAGGAAGGGCTGACCGTCTTCCGCGACCAGCAGTTCTCCGGCGACATGAACTCAGCGGCCGTGAAGCGGATCCAGGACGTGCAGCGCCTGCGCATGGGCCAGTTCGCCGAGGATTCGGGGCCGATGGCGCACCCGGTGCGGCCGGACAGCTACATCGAGATCAACAACTTCTACACGATGACCGTGTACGAGAAGGGGGCCGAGGTGGTCCGGATGCAGCACACGCTGCTGGGCCCCGACCTCTTCCGCAAGGGCATGGACCTCTACTTCGCCCGCCACGACGGGCAGGCGGTCACCTGCGACGACTTCGTGCGGGCGATGGAGGACGCGAGCGGGACCGACCTGACCCGGTTCCGCCGCTGGTACGCCCAGGCCGGCACGCCGATGGTCGAGGCGGAGGGGCGCTGGGAGGGGGACGGCACCTACGCGCTGACGCTGCGCCAGACGACCCCGCCGACCCCGGGCCAGCCGGAGACGCTGCCCCTCCACATCCCGGTGGCGATCGGGCTGATCGGCCCCGACGGGCGCGACCGGCCCGTGACCCTGGCGGGCGAGGCGGCGCCCGGCCCGACGACCCGCGTGCTCCCCCTGACCGACGCGGTGGAAACCTTCCGCTTCACGGGCCTCGACGCCGAACCGGTGCCCTCGCTGTTCCGCGGCTTCTCCGCGCCGGTGAAGCTGCGCGAAAGCGTGGACGACGACCGCCTCGTCTTCCGCATGGCCCACGACAGCGACCCCTTCAACCGCTGGGAGGCGGGGCAGACGGTCGCGATGCGGGTGATCTTGAAGCTGGTGGGCGACCACAAGGCGGGCCGGCCGATGGACGTGCCCGACGCCATGGTCGACGCTTTCGCGCGCCTGCTCGACGACGCCGACCGCGATCCGTCCTTCGCCGCCCTCGCGCTGGGCCTGCCGACCGAGGGGCTGATCGGGCAGCAGATGGCGCAGATCGACGTCGATGCGATCCACACCGCGCGCCGGACGCTCCGGCGGACCCTGGCGGAGCGGCTGCGCGACCGGTGGCTCGCGACCTACCGTGGCCTCGCCACCAACGCGCCGTTCGAGGCGACGCCCGAGGCGATCGGCCGGCGGAGCCTGAAGAACCTGGCGCTCGGCTATCTGATGGCGATCGAGGACCGGGAGGCGGTGGATCTCTGCCTCACCCAGTTCCACGGCTCGCAGGCGATGACCGACACGCTGGCGGCCCTCCAGCTCCTCGCCGCGTCCGACGCGCCGGAGCGCGCGGGCGTGCTCGCCGCCTTCCTCGACCGGTGGAAGGACGAGGCGCTGGTGGTCGACAAATGGTTCGCGGCCCAGGCGACGGCCCCGCGCACGACCGCCGTGGCGGAGGTGGAGGCGCTGCTGGCGCATCCCGCCTTCTCCATCACCAACCCGAACAAGGCCTATGCGCTGCTGGGCTCGTTCGCGGGCGGAAACCCGGTGCGGTTCCATTCCGCCGACGGGTCGGGCTACCGGCTGCTCGCCCAGCAGGCGTTGCGGCTCGACGCCATGAACCCGCAGGTGGCGGCGCGCCTGTTCGGCGCCTTCACCCGCTGGCGCCAGTACGACTCCGGGCGCCAGGCCCTCATGCGGGGCGAACTGGAGCGGGCGACCGCCGCGGGGACGCTCTCGCCCGACAGCTACGAGATCGTCGCGAAGAGCCTGCAGGGATGAGGGCGGCCGCGGCGCTCGCGGCCGCGTTCCTGGCGGCGGCCCTTCCGGCGGCGGGCCAGACGCCGGACCTGAAGCCGATCCCCAGCTTCGGCGAGAGCTGCCCTTCGGCGTGGCGGGGCGGAAGCGGCCAGTGCTGGCCTGGCCCGGGCGCCCGCCCCGTCATCCGGCGGGCGGGGCCGGACTGTCCGCCGGGATGGCAGCCGACGGTGGGCTGGTGCCAGCAGGGGCTGCGCGCCCCGGACGCCCAGGTGCGCACCCCCGCCGGCTGCCCCGCCGGCTGGACGACCGTCGGGGCCTATTGCCGGAAGGACTGACGGCGCGGCGCCGTCAGCCCACCGTCATCACGCGGAACGTGCGCTGCACCCCGTCGTGCTCGGTGACGGAGATGTACTCGCCGGGCACGAAGCGATGGGACCCGAAGCGGAAGATGGGCTCGTCGTCGTTCGCGTTGCCGCCGTCGAAGTGGAAGTACCAGCCCGACCCGCGGTGGACGAGGCGCCCCTCCTCGACGGGGACGCCGTCCTCGAAGTGCCGGACGGTGCACGCGGCCTTCAGGATCTTCCATCCTTCGAGATCGAGGTGCCCGTCCGACGACAGCGGCGCCTTGAATTCGTAACCGGTGTCGGTCCGTCCGTCCGGAAACTCCTTCGATCGCGCGAGTTCCAGACGGATCGAGCTGAGGGCGGCAGCGGTCATCTTCCGGATCCCTTCCTGTCGGGTTCAATGGGCCACGAGGACGGGAAGCCCGCCGTGGTCGATCATCCAGCGCGTGACCCCGCCGAGGACGAGTTCGCGCAGCCGGCTGTGGCCATATCCGCCCATGACGAGCAGGTCGGCACCCGTGTCGATCGCCTGGGCCATCAGCGCCTGTCCCACCGATCCCGACGGCTTGGTCCGCACCGTCCGCGCCTCGATGCCGTGCCAGGCGAGATGCCGGACGAGCGCGTCGCCGGCGGCGGCCGGCGTCGACGACGTCTCCGCCGTCAGGACCACGACACGGGTCGCGGCGGCGAGGATCGGCAGCGCGAGCGAGACCGCGACGGCACTCTCCCGGCTCCCGCTCCAGGCGATGGCGACCGTCTCCCCGAGCGTGGGCCGCGGCTGGTCGGCGGCGAGAAGCATGGGCCGGCCGCAGCCGACGACCGCCGTCTCCAGCGCCAGCGCATAGACCGCGTCGGCCTTGGCCGACGACCGGCTCATGACCAGCAGGTCGGCGAGCCGCCCCTCGACGGGCAGGACCTGTTCGGCCCGGCCCGTCACCTCGCGATAGGACGAGGACAGGCGGCCCGGCCCCGGCGGATCGGCCGCGGAGGTGGCGCCGGCGGCGGCGGCGAGACGCGCGAAGAGGGCGCGCGCGGCCGTCGCGTGGGTCGTCCCCTCGGCTGCGGCGGCCTGCATGATCTCCTCGACCAGGGCGCCTGACACGCCCTCGCCGAACAGCGGGATGGCGTCGCGCGGGTCGGCCCGCACGAACAGGCCCTCCACATGGGCGCCCGACGGCCGGGCGAGCTGGAAGGCGGTTGCGACCGCGGCGTCGTCGGCGGCGGCCCCAAGCAGGGGGACGAGAATGGTCTTGAGCATGGCGGACCTTTCCGGTCGGCGGGACCTCGAGGATGCGAGTATCGAATTTTCGCGAACGCCCGGCATTGACCCACGTCAATGCCGGGCGAGGGCATCCAGAACCCGGGCCGCGACGGCGTCCGGGTTGCCGTCGGCGGCGATCCGTGTCCAGCCCATCGGACCGAGGTCGAAGGACGCCTGCAGCCGCACCACCGCCGCATCGGCGTCGGACGCGTCGCCGCGGCGGGCCGCCACCCGGGCGAGGGCCGTGGCGGCGTCCGTCTCCAGCCAGATCCCCTGGAAGGGCACGCCCGCGGCCGCCGCGACGGCGGCGATGGCCTTGCG
>CANGXM010000303.1 GCA_947457845.1 Rhodospirillales bacterium
CATGGCGCGTGCGAGCCGCGCGCCGTCGCCGTCGAAGGCCGCGGACAGGCGGGCGGCATCGCGGAACCCGTCCGTCCCGAACACGAAGCGGAGCCCCGCCCATCGTCCCTCGTCCGTCGCCGCGACGGTCGCGGACTGCTTCAGCACCGCCAAGAGCCGGTCGCGCGCGGCGTTGGAGAGCCTGAGCCGTGCCGCGAGCGCCTCCGCGCCGCCCCCCCGGTGGCGGACCGCGGCGGCGAGGCGGAGAAGGGGATCGGGCGTCAGGCCCGCGGCCCGGTCCTGGCCCACCATGCAGGCGAGGCGGGTGCCGTCGTCGGCCTCCGGCAGGACCACCGGCAGCGCGCCCACGGCGGCGAGCCCTTCCCAGGCGGGAAGCGGGTCGGGAGCCTCCAGCAGGCGGAGGAGTTCGCCGCGCACCCGCTCCGCCGAGAGGATCCGCAGGTCGGGCGCCGCCGCGCGGCAGGCCGCGAGCGCCGCCCCGTCCGGCGGCACGCGCCCGTACCACGCGAGGAAGCGGAAGAAGCGGAGCAGCCGCAGCCGGTCCTCGGCGAGACGCACCGCGGGATCGCCGATGAACCGGACCCGGCCCGCCGCCAGGTCCTCGAGCCCGCCGAACGGATCGTGGATCGCACCGTCCCGCGTCATCGACAGCGCGTTGAAGGTGAGGTCCCGCCGGGCCGCGTCCTGCGCCCAGTCGTCGGTGAAGGCGACGACCGCCCGGCGCCCGTCGGTCGAGATGTCGCGCCGCAGGGTCGTCACCTCGAACCCCCGCCCGCCCGCGACCGCGGTGACCGTGCCGTGCCCGATCCCCGTGGGGACGGCCTTCAGCCCCGCCGCCTCCAGCCGCCGGACCACCTCGGCCGGCGCCAGGGGCGTGGCGATGTCCACGTCCTTCACCGGCCGGCCGGCCACCGTGTCGCGGACGCAGCCGCCGATGAACCGCGCCTCGCCCCCGCCGGCGGTGACGGCGTCCATCACCGCCGTGGTGGCGGGATCGGTCATCCAGGGCCGGGGCGCGATCGGGGCGTGCGCCCCGGTCACGCGGGCGCCCCCAGCCGGTCGCACAGGTTCCGCAGCATCCCGGCGGTGGCGCCCCAGATGTAGCGGTCGCCGTAGGGAAAGACCCAGAAGCCGCGCCTCTCCCCGCGCACGTCCCGGTGGTGGCGCTCGCAGCTCACGGGGTCGAGGATGAAGGCGAGCGGCACCTCGAACACCTCCGCCACCTCGTTGGGATCGGGCTTGAGGATGAACGGGGGGCGGATGAGGCCGACGACGGGCGTCACCTCGTAGCCGGTGCGGGTGACGTAGACGTCGAGCCGGCCCAGCACCTCGATCCGCGTGGGCGGCAGGCCGATCTCCTCCTCCGTCTCCCGCAGGGCCGCGTGCTCGGCATCCGGGTCCGCGGGCTCGAGCCGTCCGCCGGGAAAGCTGATCTGGCCCCCGTGGGACGTGAGGTGCGCGGTCCGCTGCGTCAGAAGGATGGTCGCCCCGTGCGCATGCTCGACGATCGGGACGAGAACGGCCGCCGGCTTCAGGATCGCCGGGCGGCCCATCCCCGGGTTCAGGTCGTCGTCGCCCCGCCGGTTCAGGATCCTGTCCGGGCTGCGGCTGGCCGGACCGAACCGGCTTCGGATGTCGGAGGGGGTCATCGGAGCCGTCAGTCGGGGTCGATGCGGCCCAGCGGGAAGAAGGTCCCGCCGCTCCAGACCCCGATCCCGCTCCCGTCCGCCGCCACCTCGGCCCACTCCACAAGATCGTAGAAGACCGGACGCCCGATGCGCGCCTCGAGCCCGTCGCGCACAACGATATAAGGGCGCGGCGCCCCGGTGCCACCGTCCCCGCGCACGAGGACCGGATGGTCGGCGTCGGCGGCGACCGTCTCGTCCAGGTTCGTCCGGAACACGACCGTCTGGTCCGGCCCCGATCCGTGCCGTTCGGCGGCCACCGCGACGAAGGGCGCGTCGTCCACCACGATGCGCCCGCGCTCGGCCGGCGTGATCAGCCAGTGGTCCCCGGCCTCGTCCCGCCTAAGTACTGTCGCGAAGAGGCGGACGAGTTCCGGCCGGCGGATCGGGGACCCGTGATAGGTCCATGTTCCGTCGGTCAGGATGCGGATCTCGTACCGTTCGTCCCGGGCGGTCGGACCCGTGCCCCGATCGGGTGGGGCGAGGGGCTCGCGGGCGGGTGTGGGTCGTTCTGTCATGCTGGACGCCGGAGGCGGAATGCCCTCACACTCGCACAGATAAGCGCACCGACACGCGAGGGAAACGTGCGGGGGCCGACCGACGGGCCCGGATTTCGCCGACGTTCCAGGTTCCTTCAGGAGAACGATGCATGACCGCCACCGACACCCGCCCCGACGGCGCCGAGAAGCTGCTGGCCGAGGTGGAGCGGATCGCCGGACGCCTCGCCGAGGTCCGGCAGAGGATCGGCCGGGTCATCTTCGGGCAGCAGGAGGTCGTGGACCTGACGCTGACGACGCTGCTCGCCGGCGGTCACGTTCTTTTGATCGGCGTGCCGGGGCTCGCCAAGACCCGCCTGGTCGAGACGCTGGGGACCGTCTTCACGATGGAGGAGCGGCGCATCCAGTGCACGCCCGACCTGATGCCGGCGGACATCCTGGGGTCGGAGGTGCTGGAGGAGGACGAGAAGGGCCAGCGATTCTTCCGTTTCATCCCCGGCCCGGTCTTCTGCCAGCTGCTGATGGCGGACGAGATCAACCGCGCCAGCCCGCGCACCCAGTCGGCGCTGCTCCAGGCGATGCAGGAGCGCCGGGTGTCGGTCGCCGGCCACTACCATCCGTTGCCCGAACCCTTCCACGTCCTCGCGACCCAGAACCCGCTGGAACAGGAAGGCACCTATCCGCTGCCGGAGGCGCAGCTCGACCGCTTCCTGATGCAGATCGACGTCTCCTATCCCGACCGCGACGCCGAGCGGCAGATGCTGTTCGCGACCACCGGGTCGGCCAGCGAGGGCGCCACGGGCGTGATGACGCCGTCGGAACTGATGCAGGCGCAGCAGATCGTGCGCCGCCTTCCGGTGGGCGAGAGCGTCGTCGAGGGGATCCTGACGCTGGTCCGCGGCGGCCGGCCGGAGACCGCCGACCAGCCGGAGGTGCAGAAGCACGTGGCCTGGGGTCCCGGCCCGCGCGCCAGCCAGGCGCTGATGCTGGCGGCCCGCGCCCGCGCGCTGCTCGACGGTCGCCTCGCGCCCTCGCTCGACGACGTGCTGGCCCTCGCCAAGCCCGTCCTCAAGCACCGGATGGCGGTGAACTTCGCCGCCCGGGCGGACGGCATCACCGTCGACGACATCGTCGATCGTCTCTGCGCGCCGCTGCGCTGACCGCCCCCGGTCCGGAGGCAGGCCCATGGCGCGTCCCGCGACGACCAGCGTTTCCCCCGCCACGGCGCTGCGTCTCCAGCACCGGGCCGAGGGCCTTTCCGACCGGCTGCCGCCGCTCCTCGTCGCGGCCGACCGCGTCGCCGCCACGGTCGCCCAGGGCGTCCACGGCCGCCGTCGCGTCGGCACGGGCGAGACCTTCTGGCAGTTCCGACGCTATGGGGCGGGCGATCCCGCCCACCGGATCGACTGGCGCCAGTCGGCCAAGTCGCGCGCCGTCTTCGTGCGGGAGACGGAGTGGGAGGCGGCGCAGAGCGTCTGGCTCTGGCGCGACCGCTCGCCCTCGATGGTCTGGCGCTCGTCCGACGCGCTCCCGACCAAGCGCGACCGGGCCGACCTGCTGCTGATGGCGGCCGCCTGCCTTCTGGTGCGCGGTGGCGAGCGGTTCTCGCTGCTCGGCACCGGCCGGCCTCCGGCGGGCAATTCCGTGGCGCTCGCGCGGGCGGCGCTCGACGTCGCGGGCGACGGGCTGCCGGGCGGCGGGCTGCCGCCGGCACAGCCGCTGCCCCGGCACGCCAACTGCGTCCTGGTCGGCGACTTCCTGTCGCCGCTGGATGCGGTGCAGGCGGCGCTGGGCGGCCTCGCCCGGGGCGGTCTGCGCGGGCATCTCGTCCAGGTGCTCGACCCGGCCGAGGAGACGCTTCCCTTCGACGGGCGGGTGGAGTTCGAGGGGCTGGAAGGGGAGGGCGACCTGCTGGTCCCCCGGGTCGAGACGATCCGCGCCGCCTACCACCAGAAGCTGGCCGCCCACCGGGCGGGGCTGGAGGCGCTTTGCCGCGCCGCCGGCTGGACGTTCCTGACGCACCGGACCGACCGTCCGGCCCAGGGCGCGGTGCTGGCCCTGTGGGGCGCGCTGGCGCAGGAGGCGGTGTGATGCTCGCCCTCGGTCCGCTCGCCTTCGCCGCCCCCTGGATCCTCGGCGCGCTCGCGGCGCTGCCGGTGATCTGGTGGCTGCTGCGCGTCACGCCGCCCTCGCCGCGCGTCGTCCGCTTCCCCGCCATCGCGCTGTTGCGCGACCTGATCGCCCGGGAGGAGACGCCGGCCCGCACGCCCTGGTGGCTCCTCCTGCTGCGCCTCCTCCTCGCGGCGCTCGTGATCCTGGCGCTCGCGCAGCCGCTTTTGAACCCGAACGCCGCCCTGCCGGGCTCCGGCCCGCTGCTGATCGCGGTCGACAACGGCTGGGGCGCCGGGCGCGACTGGCCGGGGCGCCGCAGCCTGATGCTCGACCTCGTCGACCAGGCCGCCCGCGAGGGGCGGGAGGTCGTGATCCTGCCGACGGCCCCGGCGCCGAACGGCGACCGGCCGCAGACCTCGGGCGTGATGCGCGCGGTCGATGCGCGCCGGACCGTCCAGTCGATGGAGCCGGTGCCCTGGC
>CANGXM010000304.1 GCA_947457845.1 Rhodospirillales bacterium
GGCGGCGGCCAGCGCGGCGTCGAGGGCGGCGAGGATCTCGGCCGGGGCGGCGGCGGCGGTGCAGCCGAGGCCGGCGAAAAGGCTTCGCGCGGCGAACCCCCTCTCCCCGTGCCTCCCCCCGGTGGACGGGGACGCGGCGTCACGCTCACGTCTTTCTTCTCCCCTCCCCTCCCCGGGGGGCGGGGGCGGGGGAGAGGGGGTCACCGGCGCCGTCACTCTCCGCCCCCCTTCGTCACCGCCCAGCGCGTCACCGGCATCGCCGACCGCCAGCCGTGCATCCCCCCCACCCGGTCGGCGCGCGAGACCTGCACCCGCACCAGTTCGCCCCCGTGCCGGCGGAACCGCTCCGACAGGATCGCCTCCGTCTCGATCGACACCGCGTTGACCACGAGCCGCCCGCCCGGCCGCAGCGCCGCCCAGACCGCGTCCAGCACGCCGGGATCGCCCGCCCCGCCACCGACGAACACCGCGTCCGGCGCGGGCAGGCCGGCGAGCGCGGCAGGCGCCTCGCCCTCCACCAGCCGCAGGTCGGGCACGCCGAGCGCCAAGGCGTTGCGCACCGCCCGCGCCGCCCGGTCCGCCCGCGCCTCGATGGCGATCGTGCGCAGCGAGGGGTGGCACAGCATCCATTCGATGCCGACCGATCCCGACCCCGCGCCCACGTCCCACAGACGTTCGCCCCGCCGCGGGGCGAGGGCCGCCAGCGTCATGGCCCGGACCTCGCGCTTGGTCAGCTGGCCGTCGCTCTCGAACATCGCGTCGGGAAGGCCGGGCACGAGCGGCAGGACCATGGCCCGCGGCTCCGCCACGACCTCGATCGCGACCGTGTTCAGCGGATCGACGCCGTCGAGGCCGAACCCCGCTGCGGTCGCCGTGCGGATCCGTTCCCGCGGTCCCCCCATCGCCTCCAGCACCGTCATCCGCGACGGCCCGAACCCCCGAGCCGCCAGCAGGGCCGCGAGCCGGGCCGGCGTCGACCCGTCCCACGACAGGAGAAGGAGGCGCGCGCCGGGCTGGAGGTGCGGAACCGTCCGTTCGAGCGCGCGGCCGTGGACCGACAGGCAGGCCGTGTCCTGCACCGGCCAGCCGAGGCGCCCTGCCGCCAGCGCGAAGGCCGACGGCGCCGGCGACACCAGCATCTCGGCCGGATCGACATGGGCCGCCAGCGTCGCGCCGATCCCGTAATGGAAGGGATCGCCCGAGGCGAGCACGCACACCGGCCGCCCGCGCATCGCGATCAGGTCGGGGATCGCGTCGGCGAGCGGCGAGGGCCAGGCCCGCCCCTCGCGCACGAGGTCGGCCGCCAGCGCCAGATGCCGCGCGCCGCCCCACACCACCGACGCGTCCGCCACCAGGCGCCGGGCCGCGGGCGAGAGGCCGGCGACCCCGTCCTCGCCGATGCCGACGATGGACAGCCAGCGCCCGGCCGGGCTCAGATGGGGCATGGCCTCAGACATCGACAGCCCCCTGCGCGTCCTGATCCTCGGCGGGACGACCGAGGCGACGGCGCTGGCCCGCCTCGTCGCCGGGCGGCCGGAGATCGACGCGGTCCTGTCCTTCGCCGGCCGCACCCTGTCGCCCGTTCCGCCCCCGATCCCCCACCGGATCGGCGGGTTCGGCGGGGTGGAGGGCCTCGCGCGGTTCCTCGTCGCGGAAGGGACCGGTGCGGTGGTGGACGCCACCCATCCCTATGCCGTCCGCATCGCGGCCAACGCCGTCGCCGCCTGCGCCGCGGCCGGCGTGCCGCTCGCCGTCCTCTCCCGCCCGCCCTGGTCGGCCGTGGACGGCGACCGCTGGACGGAGGTCGACGACGCGCCCGCCGCCGCCGCGGCCCTGGGCCCCGTGCCCCGGCGCGTGTTCCTGACCGTCGGGCGGCTGGAGCTGGACGCCTTCGCCGCCGCGCCGCAGCACGCCTATCTGGTCCGCACGGTCGACCCGCCCGACCCTCCGGTGCCGCTGCCCCGCCTGACCCTGATCCAGGCCCGCGGCCCCTTCGCGCAGGCGGACGAGCGGGCGCTGATGGAACGGGAGGGGGTGGAGGTTCTGGTGACCAAGAACTCCGGCGGAACGGCGACCCACGGGAAGATCGCGGCGGCCCGCGCGCTGGGCCTGCCGGTGGTCGTGATCCGCCGACCGCCGGGCTCCGGTGCCGGGACCGTGCTGCACGCGCCGGCCGCAGCGGTCGACTGGCTGCTCGCCCGTCATTCCGGGTCGACCCGGCGCGGGGTATAGACGAAGGGCGGCCGGCCGTCGGGCCGGGCGAGGCAGCGGGTCCGGCTCGACCCCACGAGGACGAGCGTGCGCATATCCGCCATGGCCGGATCGACGTCGGCCAGCGTCGCCCGCACGATCCGCTCGTCCGCGCGGCCGACGGCGGCGGCCAGCACCACCGGCGTCCCGCCGGTCCGGCCGGACTGCCGCAGCCGGTCGAACGCGGCGCCCAGCTGCCACGGCCGCGCGCGGGAGGCGACGTTGTAGAGGGCGAGCACGAAGTCCCCCGCCACCGCCGCGTCCAGCCGGCGCAGCACGAGGTCCCAGGGCTTCAGGTTCTCGGACAGCGAGACGACGCAGAAATCGTGGCCGAGCGGCGCCCCGACCCGCGCGGCGGCGGCCAGCACGGCCGTCACGCCCGGGTGGACCGTGACGTCGAGCGCCCGCCACGCGGGATCGCCGTCCTCCATCGCCTCGAACACGGCCGACGCCATGGCGAAGACGCCCGGGTCCCCGCCCGAGACGACGGCGACCCGGCGCCCGGTCGCCGCGAGGTCGAGGGCGTGGCGGGCGCGGGCGATCTCCTCCCGGTTGTCCGACGCGTGGCGTCGCTGTCCCTCCCGCGGGGGACCGAGGCGGGCGAGGTAGGGGCCGTAGCCCAGCACCTCCTCGGCGGCGGCGAGGATGGCCGTCGTCTCCGGCGTGATCCAGTCCGGATCGCCGGGGCCGAGTCCGACGACGGCCAGCGACCCGCTCATGGCCGCCGCCCCTCGCCCGGCACAAGCACCATGGCGAAGTAGGGCGACGCGTGGTCGGTCGGCAGATCGGCGAGCGGGCAGACGCGCTCCCCCGCCATCGACCCCCGCTCCACGTAGACCGCGCGGGCGAGGAGCCCCGCCCCCTCCAGCGCCGCCCGCACCTTCGGCAGGTTCGCGCCCAGCTTCATCACCACGACGGCGTCCGCCCCGCGCAGCCGGTCCGCGAGCGCTTCGGCGTCCAGCGTGCCGGGCAGGACGCACAGCACGTCGTCGCCCCAGGTGATCGGCACGCCCGCCCGGGTCCAGCAGGCGGACATGCCGGTGACGCCGGCCACCACCTCCGTCGGCCAACGGTCGGCGAGACGGCGGTGGATGTGCATGTAGGAGCCGTAGAAGAAGGGATCCCCCTCGCTGACGACCGCGACCGAGAGGCCGTCCGCGAGGCAGGACGCGACCCGGGCCGAAGCCTCGGCGTAGAAGGCGGCCAGCGCCCCGGCGTAGGCGGGGTCGTCGAGCGGGATCTCGGTCGTGACCGGATATTCGAGCGCCAGTTCCCGCCGGCTCGGCCCCAGCCCGGCGTCGACGATGGCGCGCCCGATCCCCCGCCGCCCGGCCTTGGCGAAATGGGCGACGACGTCGGCCTCGCGCAGCACCTCGGCCGCCCGCAGCGTCATCAGCCTGGGATCGCCAGGGCCGACGCCCACGCCGTAGAGCGTGCCGGGAACGACGGCGGACATCAGATCTCGCGCTCCTGGGCGAGCGCGTTGACCGTGGCGGCGGCCATGGCGCTGCCGCCGCGTCGACCGCGGACGACGAGCCAGGGGACCCGGCCGTCGGCGATCAGGTCCTCCTTGCTCTCGGCGGCACCGACGAAGCCGACGGGCATGCCGACGACGGCGGCCGGCGGCGCCACGCCCTCGTCCAGCATCTCGAGCAGGCGGTAGAGGGCCGTCGGCGCGTTGCCGATGGCGACCACGCTGCCGGGGAGCCGCTCGCGCCAGAGTTCCATGGCCGCGGCGCTGCGGGTGTTGCCGAGGCGGCGGGCGAGGTCGGGGACCGACGGGTCGTGGAGCGTGCAGACGACCTCGTTCGCCGCCGGAAGCCGGGCGCGGGTGACCCCGTCGGCCACCATCCGCGCGTCGCACAGGATGGGCGCGCCCGCCGCCAGCGCCGCCCGCGCCGCGGCGACGGCACCGGGCGCGAAGGCGACGTCGGACGCCACCTCCACCATCCCGCTGGCGTGGATGATGCGGACCGCGACCGTCGCCTCCTCGGCGGTGAATCGGGCGAGGTCCGCCTCCGCCCGGATGATGGCGAAGGACCGGCGATAGATCTCCGCCCCGTCGCGGACGTAGGCGCGTGGCTCAGGCATGGACGGTCAGGTCGGCGAGGTAGCGGCGGGCGGCGGCGAGGTCGGGCAGCGTGGCGACCGGCGCGTCCTGCGCCCGGCCGTTGCGGACCACGTCGTAGCCGCCGAGCGGGCGACCGACGAGCACGACCGGGTGGGACGTCCGGCCGGCGGCGCACCCCTTGGCGCAGCCGGAGACGTGGAGCACGAGGCCCGGCGGCAGGGCGTCGGCGAGCGAGAGCGCGTCGGTCGCCGCCGGCACGTGGCCGGACCGGCAACCCGGCAGGCCCGGACAGGCGACGAGGCGGGCGCGCGGATCGTCGGGCACGGTGATCAGCCCGGCCGCGGAATCGCGCAGCGCCGCGGGATCGTCGACGCCCGCGACGAAGACCGCGCGCCAGGGAGAGAGGCGCACGACGCC
>CANGXM010000305.1 GCA_947457845.1 Rhodospirillales bacterium
CGATCCCCCCGCCCGCCCGCCGCGGCCCGGTCCTCTGCCCGGCACCCTGCCCGCACCCCGTTCCGAAACACCGCCCGGACCTCATGGCCGCAGACCCCGGAGACGACCGCCGTGCGACCGCCGCGACCCCCGCGGCCGGCCTGCGCGCGCACCAGCGTCTCCAGACCCGGTACAACGTCCTGGGCGTGGCGCTGATCGCGCCGACGGTGCTGATCTTCTGCGCCGTCATCGTCTATCCGCTGTTCAGCGCGCTCTGGCTCAGCCTCCACACCATCGCCACGCCCACCCTCACCGGCCGCTTCATCGGCACCGGGAACTACGAGGTGCTGCTGGCCGGGTCGCAGTTCTGGCGGGCGCTGTGGGCGAACCTCGTCTGGACCGTCGGCACGCTGACGCTCCAGGTCGTGTTCGGCGTGCTCGCGGCGCTGATGCTGCACCAGAACATGGCGTTCCGGGCGCTGGCCCGGTCGCTGATCCTGTTCCCCTATTTCGTGTCGACCGTGGTGGCGGTGCTGGTCTGGCGGTGGCTGTTCAACGACCTCTACGGCATCCTCAACCACCTGCTGCGCCTCGCCGGGATCCTGGAGTTTCCGGTCGACTGGCTCGGGTCCATGCCCAACGCGATGATCAGCCTCGTCCTGGTCGGCGCGTGGAAATACTTCCCCTTCGTGGTGATCGCCGTGCTGGCCCGGCTCCAGACCATCCCCGACCACCTCTACGAGGCGGCGGCGATCGACGGGGCCGGCTGGTGGTCGCGGTTCTGGGACGTGACGTTGCCGCAGCTGCGCGAGGTGCTGGTCATCATCGTGCTGCTGCGCGCGATCTGGGACTTCAAGGAGTTCGACCTGATCTACCTGCTGACCGGCGGCGGCCCGCTCGACAACACCCAGACGCTGCCGCTGCTCGTCTATCAGGAGGCGTTCTCGATGCAGGACATGGGGCGCGCGTCCGCGGTCGCGGTGCTGATGATGATCGTGATGCTGGTCTTCATGATCGCCTATTTCCGCACCTACGGCCGGCAGGAGGACGGGCGATGACGCGCCGTGGCCCCGTCGCGCAGGCGATCTACAGCCTGTTCGCCTGGACGGTCGTCCTGATCGTCGCCTTTCCGCTGGTCTGGATGGTGCTGACCTCGCTCAAGCCGCAGTTCGAGCTGTTCACCATCCCGCCCACGATCCTCCCGCAGGAGCCGACGCTCGAGCACTACGCCCGCCTGCTGAACGAGACGCCGTTCCCCCTCTATTTCCGCAACAGCGCGCTGATCGCGGTGGGGACCACGATGCTGGTCGTCGTGGTGGCGACGCTGGGGGCGCACAGCCTCGTGCGCTTCGCCTATCCGGGGCGGCGCTGGCTGGCGCAGATGGTGCTGTTCACCTACCTGCTGCCGTCGGTCGTGCTGATCATCCCCCTCTATCTCCTGATGGTGTGGGTGGGGGTGGCGAACACGCTGTTCAGCCTGGTCATCGCCTACACCACCTTCGCGCTGCCCTTCGCGCTGTGGCTCCTGCGCTCGTTCATGGCCGCGATCCCGGACGAGCTGGAGCACGCGGCGCTGGTCGACGGGGCCACGCGGATGGAGGCGTTCGTCGACGTGATCCTTCCCCAGGCGCTGCCCGGCGTCATCTCGACCGCGCTGTTCACCTTCATCCTGGCCTGGAACGAATATCTCTACGCGCTGGTGCTGGTGAACCGCGACGACGCCCGGCCGCTGACGACGGGCGTCATCAACATGCTGACGTCGGCCTTCAACATCGAATGGTCCCTGCTCATGGCCGCCTCCGTGATGATGAGCGTCCCGCTCATCGTCGCCTTCGCCTTCCTGCAAAAGCACCTGACCCGCGGCTTCGGCGCCGGCGGGGTCAAGGGTTGAGCGGCGGGGGGCGGGCGATGGCCGGGGTGCGGCTGGAGAAGATCCACAAGTCGTTCGGCGCGGACGCGGTCGCGGTCCGCGCCCTCGACCTCGAGATCGCGGAGCGCGAGTTCCTCAGCCTGCTGGGCCCGTCGGGCTGCGGCAAGACGACGACGCTGCGGATGCTTGCGGGGCTGGAACAGCCGACCAGCGGCCGCATCTTCATCGGCGGGCGCGAGGTGACCGAGGTGGCGCCCGGGCGCCGCGACATCGCCATGGTCTTCCAGTCCTATGCGCTCTATCCGCACATGACGGTGGGGGAGAACATCGCCTATCCGCTGAAGAAGCGCGGCGTCCCGTCGGCCGAGCGCAAGGCGATGGTGGCGCGGACGGTGGACCTCCTCCAACTGGGTCCGCTGGTCGACCGCAAGCCGCGCCAGCTCTCGGGCGGGCAGCAGCAGCGGGTGGCGCTCGGCCGGGCGATCGTGCGCGACCCCGCGGTCTTCCTCCTGGACGAGCCGCTGTCGAACCTCGACGCCAAGCTGCGCGCCCACATGCGGGCGGAGCTGATCCAGCTCCAGAAGCGGCTGGGCAAGACGATGGTCTACGTCACCCACGACCAGCTGGAGGCGATGACGATGTCCGACCGCATCGCCATCATGAACAAGGGCGAACTGCAGCAGCTGGGCACGCCGGACGAGATCTACCGCCGCCCGGCCAACCGGTTCGTGGCCGGGTTCGTCGGCACGCCGGCGATGAACTTCGCCACCGGCCGGATGACGGTCGCGGACGGCCGCCCGGCCTTCGCCGGCGCGGGGCTGACGATCCCGCTCCCGCCCGGCCACCCGGTCGAGGGGGAGGCCGGGGCGGGCGGGCGGGCGGTGGAGATCGGCATCCGCCCCGAGGACGTGGTCGTGGGCGAGGGCCCGTTCGAGGGCCGCATCCGGGTGGTGGAGCCGACCGGCCACGAGACGATCGTGCTCTTCGCCGCGGGCGAGGCCGACCTCGTCACCCGGGTCCCGGGCGGCATCGCGCTCAAGGCGGGGGAGGCGGTCCGCTTCCGCGTCCGCGCGGAGAACGCGCATCTTTTCGACCAAGCGGACGGACGCCGCCTCGGCGCCGCCGCCGGACACTGAGGAGTGAGGGACATGGACGACGTCGCGCCGACGGCACTGTCGCTGGAGGACATGGACCGGCAGTCGCTGTTCCATCCCTTCACCGCGATCGCCGACCACGAGCGGACGGGCCCCCGCGTCATGGTGGCGGGCGAGGGCTGCATGCTCACCGACAACCAGGGCCGCCGGTACATCGACGCGATGGCCGGGCTGTGGTGCGTGAACATCGGCTACGGCCGGCCCGAGGTGGCGGAGGCGATCCACCGCCAGGCGCTGAAGCTGCCCTACTACCACGCGTTCTCGGGCATGGCGACCGACAGCCCGATCGAGCTGGCGGCGCGGCTGCTGCGCATGGCGCCGGCGGGCATGTCGCGGGTGTTCTTCGGCAATTCGGGCTCCGACGCCAACGACACCCAGGTCAAGATCGTCTGGTACTACAACACCGTCCGTGGAAAGCCGGGGAAGCGGAAGGTCATCTCCCGCCTGCGCGGCTATCACGGCGTCACCGCCATCGCCGCCAGCATGACCGGGTTGCCGGGGCTGCACGCCGGGTTCGGGCTGCCGCTGCCGGGCTTCGTCCACGTCGGCACGCCGCACGCCTATCACGGGATGCTGCCCGGTGAGGACGACGCGGCGTTCGTCGCGCGGCTGGCGAAGGAACTGGACGAGACGATCGTGCGCGAGGGGCCGGAGACCGTCGGCGCCTTCATCGCCGAGCCGGTGATGGGCGCCGGCGGGGTCATCGTGCCGCCGCCCGGCTACTACGCCGCCATCCAGGCGGTGCTGGACCGGCACGACGTCCTGTTCATCGCCGACGAGGTGATCTGCGGCTTCGGCCGGCTCGGCACGATGTTCGGGTGCGAGCACCAGGGCATCCGCCCCGACCTCGTCACGATCGCCAAGGGGGTCACCAGCGGCTACGTGCCGCTCTCCGGCTGCCTCGTCTCGGAGAAGGTCTGGACCGTCCTGCGCGAGGGCTCCCGGACGCTGGGCCCGTTCGGCCACGGCTACACCTATTCCGCCCACCCGCTGGCGGCGACCGCGGCGATGGCGAACCTCGACGTGATCGAGAAGGACGGGCTGGTGGCGCAGGCCGGCGCGCGGGGCGCCTACATGCGCGGGCGCCTGCACGCCGCCTTCGACGGGCACCCGCTGGTGGGCGAGGTGCGCGGGGCGGGCCTCGTCGCGGCGGTGGAGCTGATCGCCGACCGGGCCACGCGGACCAAGTTCGATCCGGCGCTGAAGGTCGGCCCCCGCACCGCCCGCCACGCGCTGGACGAGGGGCTCGTGACCCGCGGTCTGCCGGCGGGCGACGCGCTCTCCTTCTCGCCGCCCTTCGTCATCACCGAGGCGGAGATCGACGAGGTGGTCGCGCGCTTCGACCGGGCGCTCGCCCGCACCATGGACGAGCTGACCCGCGAGGGGGTGAGGATCGCCGCATGACGGCCCCCCGCCCGCCCGAACGCCCGGCCCCCGACGCGACGCTGCCGTTCCGCGTGCGGATGGAGACCGAGGCGCGCGTGCTCCGCGCGGCCGCCGAGGCCGCGTGGCTGCCCGCCGTCCGTGCGCAGCTGATTCGGCGGGTGGAGGAGTTCGAGAACGCGAGCCTGTCCGACTGAGGGGGGGAGCGGCCTTGGAGCGCAGGACGGTCGGCGTGGTGGTGAACCCGGTCGCGGGGATGGGCGGTCCGGTCGGGCTGAAGGGCACCGACGGCGCCACGACCCTGGCCGAGGCGCGCGCCCGCGGCGCCGTGGCGAC
>CANGXM010000306.1 GCA_947457845.1 Rhodospirillales bacterium
AGAGCGAGAGAGAGCCAGGTAGCGGAGAGCTACGCGGAGGCGGAGGAGGCGCTGCGGGCGGCGCTGGCGGCCGGGCGCCGGCAGGATGCGGAGACCGGGACGACCGGCACCGGCCCCCACCGCAGCGACCTCGCCGTCCGCCACGTTGCCAAGGACATGCCGGCGGATCTCTGCTCCACCGGCGAGCAGAAGGCCCTCCTGATCGCGCTGGTGCTGGCGACCGCGCGCGTCATGGCGGCGGAGCGGGGGACGGCGCCGATGCTTCTGCTGGACGAGGTGGCGGCGCACCTCGACGCCGAGCGGCGCGAGGCGCTGTTCGCAGCGTTGCTCTCGCTCGGCGGGCAGGCGTGGATGACGGGCACCGACCGCGCCGTCTTCGACCCGCTGGGCGATCGCGCGCAGGTCTTCGCCGTCGCGGACGGAGAGGTGAATCCGGCCCCGCGAATGCCCATCTGAGAGACGTGTCAGGCCCCTTTCCGAAGTGCAACGGACCGGCCCCTTCTGTACAATGCGCGCATGACCAACCGGGCCACAGGCATCACGCGGACCCCGCGCGACGAGACGCTGGAGATCCTCCGGCGGATCGAGCCCGTGCTCGACGGGATTCAGCAGCAGGTGGGCCGGCTCGCGCAGAGCGTCGAGAAGCTCGATCAACGCGTCGACAAGCTCGACCAACGGGTCGAGAAACTGGAGCAGCGCGTCGAGAAGCTCGACCAGCGTGTCGGTGCCGTCGAGAACGACGTGCGGGAGACGAAGACCCGCGTCTCCCTGCTCCCGACCGTCTGGCAGATGATCGGCCCGTTGAGCGCCATCGTCTTCACGGCGCTGGGCAGTGCCGGTGCCCTCGTGGTCCTGATCCGGTTCGCCGCCGGCGGCCCGTGACCCTTCGCGTCTGCGGCCCCCGCCGCTCCTTCCGATTCCGCTGTCCGAGTTCCTGTTCGACATGACGAGCGCAGCCCCGATCCCCGAGACCCCGCAACCCGCGTCCGCCGAGTATGGCGCCGACAGCATCACCGTGCTGCGCGGCCTGGAGGCGGTGCGCAAGCGCCCGGGGATGTACATCGGCGACACCGACGACGGGTCGGGCCTGCACCACATGGTCTACGAGGTGGTGGACAACGCCATCGACGAGGCGCTGGCGGGCCATGCCGACCTCGTGACGGTGACGCTGAACGCCGACGGCTCCGTCACCGTCACCGACAACGGCCGCGGCATCCCGACCGAGATCCACCACGAGGAGGGCGTCTCGGCGGCCCAGGTCGTGATGACCCAGCTGCACGCCGGCGGCAAGTTCAACCAGAACAGCTACAAGGTTTCGGGCGGCCTGCACGGCGTGGGCGTGTCGGTCGTGAACGCCCTGTCGGAGGTGCTGGACCTTCGCATCTGGCGGCACGGGCGGGAATGGGGGATGCGTTTCCGCCACGGCGATCCGGACGCGCCGCTGGCCGACGTGGGCGCCGCCCCGCCGGGGCGCCGGGGCCTGCCGAAGACGGGGACGGAGGTGACCTTCCTCCCCTCCAAGCTGACCTTCACCAAGACCGAGTTCGACTTCGCGACGCTGGAGCACCGGCTGCGCGAACTCGCCTTCCTGAATTCGGGCGTGCGCCTCGTGCTGACCGACGCCCGTGGCGTCGAGCCGAAGGTGGCGGAGCTCTTCTACGAGGGCGGGATCGAGGCGTTCGTCAACTGGCTCGACCGGTCGAAGACCGCGCTGATCAAGCCGACGATCGTGGTGCGCGGCGAGCGCGATGCCGAGAACGGCAACACCGTGACGGTCGAGGCGGCGCTGGAGTGGAACGACAGCTATCACGAGACGATGCTGTGTTTCACGAACAACATCCCGCAGAAGGACGGGGGCACGCACCTCGCCGGCTTCCGCGCGGCGCTGACCCGCACGGTCAACAAGTACGCCGAGGAGACCGGGATCGCGAAGAAGGAGAAGATCCAGCTCACCGGCGACGACATGCGCGAGGGGCTCACCTGCGTGCTGTCGGTGAAGGTGCCGGATCCGAAGTTCTCCTCCCAGACCAAGGAGAAGCTCGTCTCCTCCGAGGTGCGGCCTGTGGTGGAGGCGATCGTCGCCGACAAGCTGGCCCAGTGGTTCGAGGAGAACCCGACGGAGGCGCGCAAGGTCGTGGGCAAGGTGGTCGAGGCCGCGGTCGCGCGGGAGGCGGCGCGGCGGGCCCGGGAGGCGACCCGCAAGAGCGTGCTCGGCAACACGTCGCTTCCCGGCAAGCTCGCGGACTGTCAGGAGCGGGATCCCGCGCTGTCGGAGATCTTCATCGTCGAGGGCGATTCGGCCGGCGGCTCCGCCAAGCAGGGCCGTTCGCGGCAGTACCAGGCGATTCTGCCGCTGCGCGGCAAGATCCTGAACGTGGAGCGCGCGCGCCGGGACAAGATGCTGTCCTCGGCCGAGATCATGACCCTCATCACCGCTCTCGGGACCGGCATCGGGCGGAACGACCCGCCCCACCCTGGCGACTTCAGCATCGAAAAGGCGCGCTACCACAAGATCATCATCATGACCGACGCGGACGTGGACGGCAGCCACATCCGCACGCTCCTGCTCACCTTCTTCTTCCGCCAGATGCCGGAACTGATCGCGCGCGGCTATCTCTACATCGCGCAGCCGCCGCTCTACCGGGTGAAGCGCGGGAACCAGCGCGAGCAGTACCTGAAGGACGACCGGGCGCTCGACGACTACCTGATCGGGCAGGGCATCGAGGACCTGCGCTTCGAGCCCGCGGTGGCGGGCGACGGCGCCCGGCCGATGCCGATCGCGGGCGACGCGCTGCGCGCGGTGGCCGAGCAGGCGCGCACGGCCCGGGCGCACATCGAGGCGCTGGCGCGCAAGGTGGGCCTCATGTCGGTGGTGGAGCAGGCGGCGATCGCCGGGCTGCTGTCGCCCGACGTGCTGAAGGACCCCGAGCGCGCCGCACGGGCCGCCACGATCCTTCCCCAGCGGCTGAACCGCCTCGCGTCGGAACTCGGCGTCGAGGCCGGTGCGGGCCTCTGGAGCGGGTCGGTCGAGGTGGACGTGCTCACGCTCGTGCGCACCCGGCGCGGCGTGACCAGCCGCTTCACCATCGATCCCGACACGGTGAAGAGCGTGGAGGCCCGCCGCCTCGACCAGATCGCGGGCGACCTCTCGCGGCTCTACGACCGGTCTGGCCGCCTGATTCAGACCGTGCGGGGCCAGGACAAGGATATCGGGTCGGTGACGGGCCCGGTGTCGCTGCTGGACCAGATCATCGCGATCGGCCGCCAGGGCCTGACCATCCAGCGCTACAAGGGCCTCGGCGAGATGAACCCCGAGCAGCTCTGGGAAACCACCCTCGACCCGACCAAACGCACCCTCCTCCAGGTGAGGGTCGCTCACACGGACGAGGCGGAGGAGATCTTCTCGAAGCTGATGGGGGACGTCGTGGAACCCCGCCGCGAGTTCATCGTGGAGAACGCGCTGAAGGTGGCGAACCTGGACGTGTGACGGGGATGGGCGTGTAGGGTCTCAGTTTAAGTGAGCGTGTGTCAAAGTTACTGAGCATGGTTCATCCATGCTCAGTAACTGCGAAGCATCAGGACTTATTCAAAGATCTCATAGGACGATATTCATAATCATAGATTCAATCTATGGGGGAAAGATCGTGCAGAAGGTCACGGTATAATCAACGTAACTGACGTACCGCGATACGACCCTGCACGCCCTGAACTTGCATTTGAAATCCTGCGCCGACCCTTACTATCAGCACTCTTGGCATAAACGCGTAATGGTACTTGTATGTATACGAAACTTGTTGCCAGATTTGTCCGTTTACCAACTTGAATATTGTATCTCCCTCCCATCCCTCAAAATCACCATCGATCTGAGACTCAATTACATCGGCTGTCTGCACGGCTGGGCCCTTCTCCGGAGACCGACCTTGTGTTTGGGTGCGAGGCGTATTCATGGCAGGCGGCGTATTACTGATGCTAAGCGGACGAGCATTTATGTTTCGGCTCCCAACCATGAGTTTGCCGATTGATGGGCAAGCAATCACCGCCGGATAGTACTCATAAAGATAGAGATAATCCCCAATAACCTCCCATAAGCTCCCATCGGCAAGTCGGGCGATCTCTCCATGATTTCCCATGAATGGAGTTGGAACCATGATTGACGATTGATAGCAGGAGGATTGCGCTGCCACGCCGACTGATCCAAACGATAGCAAGATGGTGGCGGTCACAGCTATAAAATTTTGTCTATGAAATGAACCGCGCCGGGATCTCCGGACGCAGAACTTGTTGATTCCTCCGCCCTCGTCCAGCGCGTGTGGTCGAAATTGTGTGTCAGCGTCGAACTTTCGGCAATAATATTCAATGGGAACAATGGGTAAGGATGCAGATCGGCGTCCGAACCGGCTGCCGATGTCCACCCGGGGTCGTCGCCCGCGTCCCGTGCCGAGGACGGGTCCGCTCCGTGCGCCCGGGGCCTCGCGGCAAGGGACACGATCGACCGGCCCCCGTCGCACGGTGGTCGTGTCCCCGGGCGTTCTCTAATCGGCGTTGTCAATGGCGATCGGTCGATGGCGTGACGCTCGGGACGAGGAGGTCCCCTGGGAGACATCACCGCCGGGCTCACGGTTCTCTACGTGGTCGCTCTGCGCCACACCATGGCCTTGGA
>CANGXM010000307.1 GCA_947457845.1 Rhodospirillales bacterium
GCAATACCGTCATCGCCGTCAGCGCCTCGTCATCGAGACGGCCCATCGTCACCCTCCGGCAGACAACCCGCCGGAAATCGATCAGGCCAAAGCGACGCCTCGTAAATCCGGGTGTCGCCTTACGGCCTCAGTGCACTGTCCGGTGACAAGCCGGCCACCTCGGCCATCACTCACGACCCTGGCAAGCCGGACCAGCCGACCAACGCGGTCCTGCTCGGCCCGCTGGCCGTTCCCGTTAGCACTGCTTGCGAGTTGATTGGCGTGCGACGGACCCGGATGTACGAGCTGATCGCGTCCGGGAAGATCGACGCCCGGAAGAGCGGCGCCCGGACGGTGGTCCTGGTCGACTCGTTGCGCCGCTACGTGGCCAACCTGCCGACGCTGGTTGAGGCGGAGCGCGACGCCCGCGCCCACGTTGTCGCCGCCCGCTCCGCCCACAAGCGCTGACAGCCCGGCTGTGGGGGCGGCCGGGTTTGGCAACGCTCGATCTACAAATCTTCATTGTAGATCGAGCGTTCACCACTCTCCGATCCAACCAAGCCGGCTCCTCGATGGAGTCTTCAATGACCCCGCGCAAGTGCGGCGCGCGCACGCTCCTCCTCTTCGAAGAGCTGGACGCCTTCCTGCGCGGTCTGTCGCTGGCCAAGGACGCGTCCCGGTGAGCCGCCCGCGCGCCCCGGGCCGGGCAACGCCGCCCTCGAACTCCACCCCGACCGCGTCGGCCCCCCTGCTGACCCCTCAGGCCGTGGCCGCGCACCTCGACGTCCACCAGCGCACGATCCGCCGCTGGATCGAGGCCGGCGACCTCGCTGCGGTCCGCATCGGGACCGTGGTTCGCATCCGCCCAGCCGACCTCAACGCCTTCATCTCGGCCCACCTTCAACAGGCGCGGCCGGTCGCATCGAGTGTGACACCTCGCAGGCCGAATAAGTCAGGTAAATTAAAGGTTCGGGAATGAGCGTCCACACCATCGGGAAGACCACGGGCCAATATTCGATCCCAATCCTGCGATATGGTATTCCCGAATGTCCGCGCGAGTCCGCGCCCGTCACTGTGGGTCATATCATGCCATCCCGAGGAGGTCCCGACAATGCTTGACGAGCGACAGCTCACCCTCGATCTCCTGATGACCGCCACGTCCGACGCGACACCCGCGTCGACCATCGTCGTCGAGCCGGAACCGGCCCCACCCGACACGCTGGCCGCGGTCATGGAGCGCCTCCAGGCGGACACGACGCTGCGCCCGACCCGGCGGCGCGACCTCCTCTCCGCCGTGCGCCGTATCGTCGAAGTGTTGGAACGCCCGCCCGAGACGATCTCGGCCGACCAGGCGTCCTTGCGCCACCTGATCGCGGCTGCGACGTCGAAGCTGACCCACCTGGATCGAAAGACCCGCAGCAACCTCTTCGCCAATCTCCGTGCCGCCCTTGTCTGGGCCGGCAGCCGGCCGCTCGGGCGGCCGTCCGGTTCGCTCTCGCCGGCCTGGACGGATCTTGCCGGAGCCGGGCTTCCGAAGTCGCTCACGATCGGTCTCTCCCGCCTGCTGCGCTTCCTCAGCCATGCCGGCATCGACCCGCAGGCGGTCAAGCCGGCCATCTTCGACGCCTTCCGCGAGTACCTTGATCGCACGACGCTGGGTCGCGATCCCTATCCGGCGTTCCGGGCGGCAGTGCGCGCCTGGAACACGGCCCAGGAGACGATCCCCGGCTGGCCGTCTGTCCGCTTCGAGCCGCCGCGGGACGTGGTGCCGGCCGTGACGATGCCGGCGTCCCTGGTCGCGGACATCGAGGCCTATCTGCGCTGGGCGGGGAACGACGACCCCTTCACCGAGACGGCCAAAGCGAAGCCGCTGGCGCCCCGCACGGTCGACCTGCGGCGCCGTCAGATCAGCGGGGCTTTCGGCGTTCTGGTGAAGGCAGGCCGTGCGCCGGAGACGGTCGCGGGCTTGGCCGATCTCGTCGAGCCGGCGACGTTGAAGACCATCCTGCGCGCATACCGCGACCCCGGCGCGCGGGGCCTCACCGTCTATGGCCGCAACCTGGCCGGCGTCATGATGTCGATTGCCGCGGATTGGGTCGGCGTCGACCACGCGGTCGCCTACAGGGCCGTCCGAATGGCGCTCCGGACCCGGGACGAGGGCCTGACGCCCAAGAACGCCGCGTTGATCGCGCGCCTGCGGGATCCCGAGACCCGGTCCCGCCTCCTGAACTTGCCGCGCACGCTGGTCGACGAGGCGGCCCGCTGGCCCAAGGGCTCACCGCGGGGGGCGGTGCAGATGCAGCTGGCCCTGGCGATCGAGATCCTGCTGAAGGCGCCGATGCGCTCGATCAACCTTATCGGCCTGCGTCTCGACCAGCATATCCTGCGCCCGCGAGGTCCCGGCGGGGTGATCCACATCCGCCTCGACGCGACCGAGACGAAGGCCAAGCGCGCCCAAGAGTTCGAACTCGCCGGTGAGAGCCGGGCCCTGTTCGATCGCTATCTCGCTGCCTTCCGGCCCGTTCTGGCCGAAATCGACTGCCCTTTCGTCTTCCCTGGTGCCGACCGCCGGTCGGCCAAGGCGCAGTCCACCCTTGCCAAGCAGATCGTCGAGGCGATTACGCGCAACTTGGGCGTGCACATGACCGTCCACCAGTTCCGGCACTTCTGCGCGGCGCTGCTGCTGGAGCGCGATCCGGCAAACGTACACGTTGTGAAGACGCTGCTCGGCCACGCCTCGGTGACCACGGTCCTGCGTTACTACGCGCGGCTCGACGCCGTTCAGGCCGGGCGCGTCCACGACCGCATCCTGGAGGAGATCCGGGCCGAGACGAAGGCCCCGCGCCGGGGGCGGCGGTGATGACGACGCGCCGATCGCTTCCGGTGGCGGCTTGGCCCACGGCGGACCGGACCGCCTGGGCCGAGGCGCTTCGCGACGACGACCTATTCGAGGCAGGGCCCGGCGCCCATCTGGCCGCGTCGTCACGGGCGACCCTCGCACACGCCTACGGGCGCTGGCTGGCGGCGATCGGAACGGCCGATCCCGACAGCCTGTCGCTCGCCCCCGGCACGCGGGTCACACGGGAGCGGGTGAAGGACTATGTCAGGCACATTCGCACCGACGGCGTCTCGGAGAGGACGATCGCCGATTACATCGATGGGCTGCGGCGTGTCACCGCCCTGATCGACCCGGACGTCCCGCTCGACTGGATCGCCGATGCTGCGAACAACATCCGCAAGGGCGTGCCCCTGCCCGACAAGCGCGACCGGCTCGTGCCGCCGGCACAGATGCTGGCGCTCGTCGACCGGCTGATCGCCTCCGGGCTCGGCGCCGGCCCCTCGGCACCCCAGGACCTGCGCGACGGGCTGATCCTCGGCCTTCTTCACCACCGGACCCCACGGCTCGGGAATCTTTGTGCGATGACCCTCGACCGGCATCTCCGGCGCACAGGCAGCAGAGGCCTGCTGATCGCGTTCGCCGCGGCGGAGACGAAGGGACGCCGCCCGCTCACGTTCGAGGTTCCGGATCGTCTTCTACCCGCGTTCGACCACTACCTCGCAAAGGGTCGGCAGCGGATTCCCGGGGCCGAGACTCATTCGGGCCTGTGGCCCTCGCAGATGGGACGGCCGATGTCGCGGTCGGCGATACAGCGGGTGGTGGCCCGCCGCACCTTGGCCGCCTTCGGGCGGGCACTGCACCCGCATCTGTTCCGCACGTTGGCCGCCAGCACGATCGTGGTCGAGGCGCCGGAGCAAATCGACATGGTCCCGGCCCTTCTCCACCACGCCGACATCCGTACCGCCGAGGCGCACTACATCCGCGCCGACGGGGTGAAGGCGAGCCGGACCCTCACGGCGTTGATCGACGCGCTGCGACGTTAACCGCCGGTCTCTTCGAAAGTCATTCCTTCCGAAATCGCCACGAACTATAGTGTTCGCGGGGCGACGCCCCGATCCCTGACATCCCCTGACCCTTGTCGACCCGGGCTTTCGAGCCGCGGGCGAGGGGTCATGACCGGAGGACGCCGATGAGCGCACCGACCGTGGTTCCCACCTGGAGACTGGCCCAGGCCCTCGCCTTCGCGATCGACGTGCACGCCCTGCAGGAGCGGAAGGGCGCCGGCACGCCCTACGTCGCCCACCTGATGGCCGTCTCTTCGATGGTGCTGGAGAACGGCGGCGACGAGGAGCAGGCGATCGCCGGCCTGCTGCACGACGTGATCGAGGACGGCGGGGCCGCCTTCGCAGGGGAACTTGAGGCCCGCTTCGGCGAGGAGGTCGCGCGCATCGTCGACCTCGCCACCGACGCCGAGACCGATCCCAAGCCGCCGTGGCGCGCGCGCAAGGAGCGCTACGTGGCCAAACTCGCCACCCTCGACCGCCGGGCGGCGTTGGTGGTGGGCTGCGACAAGCTCCACAACGCGCGCGCCATCGTGGCCGACGTGCGGTCGGAGGGGCCGGGCGTGTTCGCCCGCTTCACCGCCGACGAGCCGGGGATCGCCTGGTACTACGGCGCGCTCGCCGCCGGCCTCGCCCCGCACCTGCCGCCGCGGCTGGCGGCCGCGCTGACCGAGGCGGCGGGCGAGGTGGTGAGATTGGCCGAGGCGGGGTGAGCCGCCCCGGCTGGCTGACTGCCCCACGGCACGCAATCCTCTCTCACGTGCGCGCATGAA
>CANGXM010000308.1 GCA_947457845.1 Rhodospirillales bacterium
GCCGGTCGGCTGCGCGCGCTGCGCGCCGCGCTGGCGGCGGGCGAGGCGGCGGCGGTCGAGGACGGGCGCGACCTGCTCATGGATCACCCGCCCCCCTGACGGGGGCGCGAACGGCAACCCACGACGGCCGCGAAGGCCGCGAGACGGATGGAGGAGACACGGATGAGACGGTGGCTGACGGGGCTCGCGGCGGCGGTCGCGATGCTGGGGCTGGCGACCGGCGGCGCCCTCGCCCAGGGTGCGCTGGAGCGCGCGAAGCTGGTGGTGGGCCTGCCGCTCAACACCTCGACGTTCCTTCCCCTCTACCTCGCCGAGGAGGAGGGCTTCTTCAAGCGCGAGGGGCTGGAGGTCGAGCTGGTCGCCTTCCGCGGCGGCACCGACCTCGTCCGCGGCATGGTCGCCGGCGCGGTGCAGGTGGGCGTGGGCGCCTTCTCCGAGGTGACCGTCGGCATCGAGGCGGGCCAGAACCTCAAGGTCTTCTACGGCGGCTTCAACATGGCCGTTTTCGACTGGTACGCGGTCCCGCGCATCAAGTCCTTCAAGGACGCGCGCGGCGCCCGCTTCGGGGTGACGACGTTCGGCTCCTCGACCGACTTCCTGACGCGCTACGCGATCAAGCAGAACGGGCTGAACCCGCAGCGCGACGTGCAGATCATCCAGGGCGGCGGCTCGGTCCCGCGGCTGGCGGCGATGGAGGCGGGGCAGCTCGACGTCAACATCTTCGCCACGCCGGAAAAGTTCCTGGCGGCCGACAAGGGCTACAACCTCATCCTCCGGCAGAGCGACCTCGCCGAGGAGTTCCCCTTCCACGTCTTCTACGCGCCCGAGCGCTTCATCCAGCAGAACCCGAACGCGCTCAAGGCGCTGCTGCGCGGCTTCGTGCACGGGGTGCGGCTGGCCAAGGCGGACAAGGCGCGTTCGGTGAAGACCATCGTCACCCGCCTCGGCTTCGAGGAGGGCCACGCGGCCCGCGGCTACGACGACTTCATCGGCCACATCCACGAGGACGGCCGCATGCCGCCCCCGGCCAGCATGAAGACGTTCTGGGACATCGGCATCGACAGCGGCACCTACACCGAAGCGTGGCCGCAGTCGCGCTGGTGGTTCCCGGGCTTCCACGAGACCTACGCGCAGTGGAAGCCGCAGTGAGGGGCGGCGGTCTCGACCGGGGCCGCCGGCGGCTGATCGCCGCCGGCCTCGCCCTCGCGCTGGCGGGGGCCGCGGTCCCCGCCGGGGCCGCGCCCGAGATGAAGAAGGTGACGCTCGGCCTCACGCTGGCGACCGCCACCTTCCTGCCGATCTACCTCGCCGAGGAGCGCGGCTACTTCAAGAACGAGGGGTTCGCCGTCGACATCGTCGGTTTCCGCGGCGGCTCCGACCTCACCCGCGCGCTGGTCGCCCGGTCGGTCGACGTCGGCGTGGCCTCGCCCGCCGGCGTGATCGCCGCCATCCAGGCCGGGCAGGACATGAAGGTGTTCTTCGGCGGCTTCAACCAGGTGCCGTTCGAATGGTACGCCCGACCGCCGGTGAAGACCGCCGCCGACCTCAAGGGCAAGGTGATCGGCATCACCCGCTTCGGCTCCTCGACCGACGTGCTGACGCGGATGGTGCTGGCCCGCGCCGGGCTCGACCCGGCCAGGGACGTGCGCATCGTGCAGGGCGGCGGCTCGCCCGAGCGGCTCGCGGCCATGGAGGCGGGGCAGATCGACGGCGGCCCCTTCGCCTCGCCCCACAACTTCATGGCCGCCGACCGCGGCTATGCGCTGATCGCCCGGCAGTCGGACTTCATGCCCGACTATCCCGTGCAGTCCTTCTTCGCGATGACCCGAACCATCGACGCCAACCCGGAGACGATGAAGGCGATCCTGCGCGCCTTCGTGAAGGGGGTGCGCGACACCAAGGCCGACCGCGCGGCCTCGGTGAAGATCCTCGTCTCCAAGATCGGTCTGGAGGCGCCCTACGCCGAGCGCGTCTACGACGAGATGCTCGACGGCTTCCGCGAGGACGGCCGGCTGGGCTCGGAGGCCGGGCTCAAGGCCTTCATGGAGATGGGCGTGGCGGCGGGCGAGTTCGAGAAGCCGATGCCGCTCGAGGCCTACTTCACCGATCGCTTCACATCGACCCGCGCCGCCTGGGCGCCCTGACGCCCCGACCCGGAGACCGACGCCCGTGGCCCAGATCGAAGTCCGCGACCTGCAGATCACCTACGACACGCCCAAGACGGGGGAGCGCTTCACCGCCGTCGAGGGCGTGACCCTCTCCGTCGAGGCGGGGGAGTTCGTCACGATCGTGGGGGCGAGCGGCTGCGGGAAGAGCACGCTGCTGCTGGCGGTCGCGGGTCTCGTCCCGGTCTCCGGCGGGACGATCGCGATCGACGGCCGCACGGTCACGGCCCCCGGGCCGGACCGCGCGGTCGTGTTCCAGGAGGCATCGCTGCTGCCCTGGCGGTCGGTGCTGGGCAACGTGAAGTTCGGGCTGGAGATGCAGCGCTGGACCCGGGACGACCGGACGGAGCGGGCCATGCGGTTCATCCGCATGGTCGGCCTCGCCAACTTCGCGGACTACCATCCCCACCAGCTCTCCGGCGGGATGCGCCAGCGGGTGAACATCGCCCGCGCGCTCGCGGTCGACCCCAAGGTGCTGCTGATGGACG
Organism: Rhodospirillales bacterium; assembly: GCA_947457845.1. Taxonomy (GTDB): domain Bacteria; phylum Pseudomonadota; class Alphaproteobacteria; order Azospirillales; family Azospirillaceae; genus CANGXM01. The sequence goes on from CANGXM010000308.1 coordinate 2,654, forward strand.
AGCCGTTCGGCGCGCTCGACGCCCAGACCCGGGAGGTGATGGGCGACGAGCTGCTGACGATCTGGGAGCGGGAGAAGAAGACGGCGCTGTTCGTGACCCACGACATCGACGAGGCGATCTTCCTCGCCGACCGGGTCGTGGTGATGGGCCGTAACCCCGGCCACATCAAGGAGATCATGCGGGTGGACATCCCGCGGCCGCGGCACGAGGACGTGCTCGACAGCGACCTTTTCAACGGCTACCGCAAGCGCCTGCGCGCCCACCTCGCCGAGGACATGGCGAGCATGCACCTCGTGGAGGGGGCGCAGGCGTGACCGCGACGGCCGGACCCCGCCCCGCCCCGCCGCCCCGGGCGCGATGGCCGCGCCCGTCGCGGTCGGCGACGATCTCGATCGCGTCGGTCGCGGTCTTCTTCCTCCTCTGGCAGATCGCCCCCGAACTCGGCCTCGTGAACGGCCGCTTCACCAGCCAGCCGACGCTCGTCCTCAAGGCGGCGCTGGAGGTGGCGGTCGCCGACGACTTCCTGCGCCATGCGCGGGTGAGCCTCACCGCCTTCGCCGTCGGCTACGGGCTCGCGATGCTGGTGTCCATCCCGCTCGGCATCGTGCTCGGCACCTCACGCATCGCGCGGCACATGCTGGAGCCGCCGCTGATGGCGCTCTACATCGCGCCGACGCTGATCTTGCTGCCGGTCATGATCGTGTGGCTGGGCATCGGCATCGCGTCCAAGATCGCGGTCGCCTTCCTCGGCGCGGTGTTCCCCATCATCGTCAACACGATGGCCGGGATGCGGGAGGCCGACCACAAGCTGGTCCGCATGGCCCGTTCCTTCGGCGCGTCGCGGTTCGACGTCTTCACCCGCATCCTCGTCCCCGGCGCGCTCCCCTCCATCGTGGTCGGCCTGCGCCTTGCGATCGGGCGGGCGGTGCTCGGCGTGATCGTGGGCGAGCTGTACGTCTCCCAGGCGGGCCTCGGCTTCCAGCTCACGACCTATGGTGCGGCGATGCGGATCGACCGGCTGCTGGTCTACGCCATCGCGGTCTCGATCTTCGGCTACACGATGACCGCGCTGGTGCGGGCGATCGAGGCGCGGCTGCAGCGGTGGAGGCCCGAATGATCGCGGCGCTGGCGAAGCGGCAGGCCCTGATCCTCGGCACGCTGTCGATGGTGGGCATCCTCGGCCTCTGGCAGGCGGTGGTCGACCTCGGCTTCATCGACCCCTTCTTCGTCTCCCGGCCCTCGGCCGTGTGGAACGAGTTCCTGGCCCAGTGGCGGCGGGGGAACATCCTGATCCACGTGAGCGAGACGCTGCGATCCTTCGCGCTGGCGCTGGGCCTCGCGACCACGGTGGGCATCGGCCTCGGCCTTCTCGCGGGCTGGTTCCGCGACGTGGAGTCCGCCCTCGATCCCTTCGTCTGGTTCAAGTACTCCGCGCCGACGATCGCCTTCTACCCGCTGTTCATCGCGTGGCTGGGCTACGGCACGCCGACGATCGTGGCGATCGCCTTCCTGTTCGCGCTGACGCCGATCTACGCGAACACGCTGTCCGGCATCAAGAACGTGGACCGCGACCTCGTCCGCGCCGCCCGGTCGTTCGGGGCGCGGCCCTACGACATCTTCTTCATGGTGGCGCTGCCGGGCTCGGTGCCGATCATCGTGGCGGGGCTGCGGCTGGGCGTCGGGCGGGCGCTGACGGGCGTCGTGGTGGCGGAGCTGTTCGGCGCGAACGCCGGGCTCGGCTATTCGATCGGCTATTTCGCGCAGCTCCTCCAGACGACGCGGATGATGGTCTACATCGTCATCGTCATCATCCTCGGCGTGATCCTGACCCAGCTCCTCTCCTTCATCGAGGCGCGCACCGACGCCTGGCGCGTCTCGGCGGCGAAGTGACGGCGATGGCGGCACCGGTCGCGATCGTCACCGGGGCGGGGCAGGGGATCGGCCGTGCGGCGGCGCTGGCGCTCGCCGGCCGCGGCCGGCACGTCGTCGTCGCCGACC
>CANGXM010000309.1 GCA_947457845.1 Rhodospirillales bacterium
GGGGGCTGGGCCCGCGTCGACGGGCTGACGCCGTCGGTGCCGCTGCCGGACGCGCTCTCGCGCATCGCCGACCGCCTCGATGGCACGGTGGCCCTGACCCGCGCCGCCCTGCGGCGGGAGCTTCCGGACCCGCTCCGCGTCGCGCTGGGCGCCCATCTGCACGAGACCATCGTCACCCTCGACCGCGTCCGCGCCCTGCGCGACGCGCGGGGTTGAGCGCGGTGCCCGGCCTTCTGGCGCTGCCCTTCGAAAAGGCCGGCGAGTGGCCCGGCGTGCCCGTCGCCCCTCCGACATCCCCGCGATGGTCTCGCTCTACGGGCTGGTGGCCGATCCGGCGACGGTGGAGCGCCAGCTCCGGTCGGTCGGGGGCATCCTTCCGGACGAGGCGCGCCAGATCGTCTTCGACCAGATGTCGTCGATCGTCTCGGCACCGCGGGGTGGCCTGTCGGTGGGGCTCGCGATCGCGGTCGCCGTCGCGCTGTGGAGTGCGTCGGCGGCGATGCAGAACCTGATCACCGCGCTCAACGCCACCGACGGATCGCTCGGTGCCGTGGTCGTGCGCCTCTGCTGGTTCTGGCTGACCGCCGACGCGGTGCTGCTGGGCGCGGAGCTGAACGCGGACATCGAGCACCAGACCGCCCGCGACACCACGACGGGCCCCCAGACGCCGCTCGGCGGCCGGAGCGCCGTCGTCGCTGACACGATCGGCGCGCCGGTCGAGCGGGCCTGAACGGGCGGCCCGAACGGAAACGGGGCGCCCATCGGGCGCCCCGGTCCGTCGTGGCTGTGCCGCTGCGGATCAGCCCGGCGGCAGGATGATCTCCGCGCGGCGGTTCTGCGCCTCGCGGACGTTGTCGCCGGTGGGCACGCGGAGCTGCGTCTCGCCGGCGGTGCGGGTGGTGATGCTGTTGCCGGCGATGCCCTGGCGGGTCATCTCGACGCGGACCGTATCGGCCCGGCGCTGGCCGAGCCGCTGGTTGTACTGCGGCGAGCCGGAGGTGTCGGTGTGGCCGACGACCTCGATCCGGGCGTTGCCGCCCGAGCGGATCGTGTTGACCGCCGTCACGATGGTGTCGCGGGCGGCGGTCGTCAGGTTGGCGCTGTCCCAGTCGAAGAAGACCAGAAAGGTCTGTGTCTGCCGGACCGGCGCCATGGCCTGGGCCGGAGCGGGCGCCGGGGCGGGTGCCGCCACCGGGGCGGCGGCCATCGGCTCGGCGCGCGGCGAGCCAAAGCTGTAGCGGACCGACGCGAGCACCGTGTGGGCCGAATACTCGCTCTCGAAGGTCCCGCCGATCGAACCCCGCGAACTGCTGAACTCCGGATCGCGGGTCTTGAAGTAGCGGTAGTCGAGGGCGACCGTCACGTTGTCGGTGAGCGCGTAGCCGACGCCCGCGATGCCCTGATAGGCGAAGACCCAGTCCTCGTCGTCGACCCTGAGCGGCAGACCACCCTGGTTCGGGACCGTGAAGTCCGCGGAGAGGCGGGCGGCGCCGAGGCCGACGCCGATGTAGGGGCGCAGCCCGAACGTCAGCGGCAGCTCGTAGATCGCGTTGCCCATCAGCGAGATCGCCGAGATCCGCCCGTCGGCGTCCCGGCCACCGAAAGTGGTGCTGGTCGAGTCCGCGCTGTTGCGTCGGTAGCCCGGCTCGAATTCCACCCGGAAGCCGTTCCCGAGCTGGTAGCCGAGCGCGCCGATCACGGCCCAGCCGTGCTCGAACTCCATCTCGCCGGACGTGCCGACGGGCCCGTTCGCGCTGCTCCAGTCCGCGTCGCGCGCCTTGTTCCAGCCGCCGCCGAGCCCAAGATAGAAACCCGGCGTCGCCGAGCCCACCTGCGCCGAGGCCGCCGCCGGCAAGGCAAGGACCGCGGCGGATGCCAGCAGAAGTCTGCGGATTGTCATCAGGTCGCCCCTCGATGTCGTCGTCGTCGCGTCGCCGGGGCGCCCGATGGGCGCGGCCCGTCGCGTTTGTCGCGACCGGCCGCCCCGCGGTCCGATCGCCGACCCGTACCTATTCGTCCCGACCGAGGATCACCACGACGCATCCGGGGTGGTCCCCCGCCGCGGGGGCGGGTGTGGCCGGATCGACACATTCGCATGTCCGCAACGTTTGACTGTAAGGCAAGAAAGCGTAAGTCTCGCTACGGGTGCCGCCGCGCGGCGGCGGTGCGGAGATGGACATGCTCGAGGTTCTCTTGCGGGACAGCCCGGCGACCGGGTCACAGTCTCTCGCCGCCCTGCTGGAGCAGGTCGCGCGGTCGGTGCACGGGCTCTGCTTCCACGACGGGCTGCATCCGGTCCAGTGGTCGGCACTGCGCTTCTTCGCGCGCGCGCCCTCCCGGGACCGCACGGTGAGCGGGCTCGCGCTCCATCTGGGCGTCACGCAGCCGCCCGCGTCGCGGACGGTGTCGGCGCTGGTCGCCCGCGGGGCCCTGACGGCCGAGGTCGACGCCAACGACCGCCGCAGCAAACGGGTCAGCCTCACCCGCGCGGGCGAGGCGCTTCTGCTGCACGATCCGATCCAGCGGGTGGGGCAGGTGATCCAAACGCTCGACCCGGTGCAGCTGGCCGCGCTGGGATCGATCCTCGATGTCCTCCAGGCCCGCCTCGTCCTGGAGCTGCGCGGCGGGCGGACGCCGATCGGCCAGTCGGAGACGTCCTGACGGGGCTGGACGGGGGCCGGCCCGATGGGCCGGAAACGAAGAAGGGGCGGTCCGACGGACCGCCCCTTCTTCGTTTCCACGCCCCTGACGGATGGTCGGAGAGAGAGGATTCGAACCTCCGGCCCCTGCCTCCCGAAAGCAGTGCTCTACCAGGCTGAGCTACTCTCCGACAGCCGGCGTGGAGCGCTGATATAGCGACATCGCGCACCGCCCGCAAGCGCGCCGTCACCCGTGTCTCAGTACTCCCGGTCGACCACGAAATCGACGACCTGCGCGAGCGCCCGCTTCTCCCGCCCGTCGGGGAAGGGCGCCAGCGCCGCGACGGCCTTCTGGGCGAACTGCCGCGCCCGGGCGACGGTCTCGGCCAGGGTCCCGTGCCGCGCGACGATCGTCTGCGCGCGGGCGAGGTCGCCCTCCACCTGATCCAGTTCCTCCACCGTACGACGCCAGAAGGCCCGCTCCTCCGCGTCGCCGCGGGCGAAGGCGAGGATGAGCGGGAGCGTGATCTTCCCCTCGCGGAAGTCGTCGCCGACCGTCTTGCCGAGCCGCGCCTGGGCGGCGGAATAGTCGAGCACGTCGTCGACCAGCTGGAACGCGATCCCGAGGTCGCGCCCGAAGGCGTCGAGCGCGTCCGCCTCCGTCTGCGGGCGTCCGGCCACGACGGCGCCGATCCGGCAGGCGGCGGCGAAGAGGGCGGCCGTCTTGGAGCCGATCACCTCCATGTAGGCCGCCTCGGTCGTCGCGGTGTCGTTCGCGGTCGACAGCTGGAGGACCTCGCCCTCGGCGATGATGGCCGACGCCTGCGAGAGGATGCGCAGCACCTCGAGCGAGCCCTGCTCGACCATCAGCTGGAAGGCGCGGCTGAACAGGAAGTCGCCGACGAGCACGCTCGCCTGGTTGCCGAAGACCGCGTTGGCGGAGGCGAGACCGCGGCGCAGGTTGCTCTCGTCGACCACGTCGTCGTGCAGCAGCGTCGCGGTGTGGATGAACTCCACCGCAGCCGCCAGCGCCCGGTGGCTCTCGCCGGCGTAGCCGCACAGCCTGGCCGAGGCGAGGGTGAGCAGCGGGCGCAGGCGCTTTCCGCCCGACTGGACGATGTAGCCGGCGAGCTGGGGGATCAGCGCGACCGGGCTGTCCATCCGGTCGACGATGACCCGGTTCACGGCCGCGATGTCGTCCGCCACGAGCGCCGTCAGCTCGTCGAGGGGTGTCCGCGCCACGGCCGGGGCCGCGTCGCGATGGGGAACGGCGGTCAACGCAGGCTCTCCGCGCGAAGGCATTGACGGTGCAATGCGACGGCAGCGAGCATAAGGGGGACCGTCCGATAATCAAGCGCGGCCACCCGCCGCGCCCCGGGCGGAAGATGGGGCGCGGGACCGGGATGCGGGAGCTTTTGCGGACCAACGACCCCGTGCTCCTGTCCTGGCTGGTGGCGCTGCTCGCCGACGCCGACATCGAGGCGGTGGTGCTCGACCGGCACACGAGCCTGCTGGAAGGCAGCATCGGTGCCATCATGCAGCGCCTCATGGTGCTGGAGGAGGACGAGGTCGACGCGCGCCGCGTGCTTCGGGAGGCCGGCCATGCCGTCCCCTGACGCCGCCGCCGACGCGCTGCTCGGCGGACGGGTCCGCCTCTTCCAGCCCGCGGCGGGATACCGCGTCGCGATCGACCCGGTGCTGCTGGCCGCGGCCGTCGATCCGGGCGACGGCGCGACGGTCCTCGATCTGGGCAGCGGGACGGGTGCGGCCGCCCTCTGCCTCGCCGCGCGGCTGGAGACGGTTCGCGTCACCGGCCTCGAGGCGGACCCGGGCGCCGTCGACGCCGCACGGCGCGGGGCCGTGGCGAGCGGGCTCGACGCCAGGGTCGCGTTCCTGGCCGGCGACGTTGCCGCACCCCCCGCCGTGCTCGCCCCGGGGTCGTTCGACCAGGTGATCGCGAACCCGCCCTACCTCGCCGCCGGCACCGCGACCCGCCCCCCGGA
>CANGXM010000310.1 GCA_947457845.1 Rhodospirillales bacterium
CGGCGGCCGTCCGGTCATGACCGCCCCGCGCGGCCCGCGTTTGCGCCCCGCCGACCGATGGGTCTATGGTTCCGGCCCGCCCGGACCCCCCGGATCCCCCGCGCGCCCATGCCCTTCGACCCCGCCCCCCTGCCGCCGGCGCCCCGCCGCGTCGGCGCCGTCAACTGGATCGGCCTCCAGACGCTGTACGCGCGCGAGGTGAAGCGATTCCTCAAGGTCCACCTCCAGACGATCTCGGCCCCCGTCGTCACGACGCTCCTGTTCTACGCGGTGTTCGCGCTGGCGCTGGGCGGGGTGGTGCGGACGGCGGGCGACGTGCCGTTCCTGCAGTTCCTCGGCCCCGGCCTCGTGATGATGGCGATGGTGCAGAACGCCTTCGCCAACACCTCGTCGTCGATGACCATCGCGAAGATGCAGGGGAACATCGTCGACATCCTCATGCCGCCGCTCTCGCCGCTCGAGCTCACCGTCGGCTTCATGGCCGGGGGGATCACGCGCGGGATCCTGGTGGGGGTCGTGACCGCGGCGGCGATCTGGGTCTTCGTGCCGCTCGGGTTCCACTCGCCCCTGTTCATCCTCTACCACGCGGTGATGGCCTGCGGGATGCTGGCGCTGCTCGGCACCATCGCCGGCATCTGGGCGACGAAGTTCGACCACATCTCCGCCTTCACCAACTTCCTGGTCCAGCCGCTCGCCTTCCTGTCGGGCACCTTCTACACGCTCGACCGCCTGCCCGAGGCGATGTGGTGGCTGGCCCACCTCAACCCGTTCTTCTACATGATCGACGGCTTCCGCTACGGCTTCATCGGCCAGTCGGACGGGACGCTGGCCGTCGGCGCCGCGGTCATGTTCGCGGTCAACGCCGCCCTCTTCCTCGCGTGCCACACGCTGATCGCCAGCGGCTACAAGCTGAAGGCATGACGCCCGCCCGGCCCCGGCTCCCGGTGCGCGGGCCGAACCTGATCGGATCAGGCACGCTCTTCGCGCGCGAGGTGCGCCGCTACCTCAAGGAGGCGCCGGAGACGGTGCTGGCCCACGCCTTCAGCACGCTCGTCTATCTGGCGATCTTCGTGCTGGCGCTGGGTCCCGACCGTTCGACGCCCGAGGGGCGGGCGGTGATCGAGTTCCTCCTGCCGGGCCTCGTGATGTTCAACGCGCTCTACCGGGCGTGCGAGACGACGGCCTTCTCGGTGACGTTCCAGAAGATCGAGCGGACGATCGGCGACGTCGTCTCGGCCCCGTTGAGCCCGGCGGAGATCACGGGCGCCTTCGTGCTGGCCGGGACGGTCAGCGGGCTCCTGACCGGTTCCGTGGTGATGGCCGCCGTGATGATCGTCAGCCCGGTCCCGGCGCACGACCCGCTGTCGGCCCTCGGCTTCGCGGCCGCCGGCAGCGTGATGCTGGCGCTTTTCGGGATGCTGATCGGCCAATGGGCGGAGACGTGGGACCATCTGGCGGGCGCGTTCGTCTTCGTGCTGATGCCCTTCGCCTTCCTGTCGGGCGTCTTCGCCCCGGTCGCGACGCTTCCGGGCCCGGTGGCCCTCGCGATGGGCTGGAACCCCCTGCACCATGCCATCGACGGGTTCCGCGGCGCGATGGTCGGCGATCCCGTCCATCCGCCGACCCTGTCGGCGGCCGTGCTGGCCGGAACGGTCGCGATCCTTTGGGCGGTGTCGCTCCGCCTCGTCGCGCGCGGCTGGCGGCTGAAGGGCTGACGCCCCCCCTCCCCCGAAGACCCGACGCGAAGGATGCCGCATGACCGACCTCGCCGACCTCGACACGCCCTGCCTGCTGCTCGACCGGACGCGCCTCGACCGCAACGTCGCCCGCGTGAACGCGCGCCTCGCCGCGCTGGGCGTGACGCCGCGCCCGCACCAGAAGACGGGGAAGTCGATCCACGTCGCCCGCCGCGCGATGGCGACGCCGACGGGCCCGGCGACCGTGTCGACGCTGGCGGAGGCCGAGCACCTCGCCGCCCACGGGGTGACCGACATCCTCTATGCGGTCGGCATCGCGCCCGGAAAGCTGGACCGCGTCACCCGCATCCGTGCCGGCGGCTGCGACCTCATGCTCTGCGTCGACAGCGTGGAGGCCGCGCGCAGGACGGCGGCCCACGCCGCACGCACGGGCGACGCGATCCCCGTGTTCGTGGAGATCGACAGCGACGGGCTGCGCGCGGGCCTGCCGCCCGACCATCCGGACGTGATCGCGGTCGCCCGGGCGCTGGTGGACGGCGGCGCGGCGCTGGCCGGCGTGATGACCCATTTCGGCGGCTCCTACGCCGGACGGTCGCCCGAGGACTTCGCGGCGATGGCGGAGACCGAGCGGGCGGCGGCGGTCCTGGCCGCGGACCGCCTGCGCGCGGCGGGATTCGTCGTGCCGCGGGTCAGCGTCGGCTCGACGCCGACGGCGCTGTTCGCCCGCGACCTGACCGGCATCACCGAGGCACGGCCGGGCGTGTGCCTGTTCCAGGACCTCGTGATGGCCGGCATCGGCGTCTGCACGCCGGACGACGTGGCACTTTCCGTGCTCGCGACGGTGATCGGCCACCAGAGGGAGAAGGGCTGGATCCTGGTCGATGCCGGCTGGATGGCGATGTCGCGCGACCGCGGGACGGCGCGGCTCGCGGTCGACCAGGGCTACGGCATGGTGTGCGACCTCGACGGCCGGCCTTACGCCGACCTGATCGTGACGGACGCCAACCAGGAGCACGGCATCGTCGCGCGCCGGCCGGGATCGCCGGGGCCGGTGCCGGACCTGCCCGTGGGTGCCAGGGTCCGCATCCTGCCCAACCACGCCTGCGCCACGGCGGCCCAGCACGGGGCCTATCGGGTGCTCGACGGGGGGCGGACGGTGGTGGCGATCTGGGAGCGGACGAACGGGTGGTGAGGACCGGGGCGGGGATCCGCCTCATGGTTCGACGGGCTCACCCCGAGGCGCGCCCGGCTGGATCGCGGCGGAACCGCGACCGCCCCCCTACCGCGCCCCGTCGTCCTTCCCGTAGCCGCGGACGAGGCGATAGACGTAGGCCAGCACGACGCCCGCGATGACGATCTTGGACAGGGGGTCGACGTAGTCCGCCACCGCCTCGTAGTGCGCCTCGAGCAGGAGGCCCGCCAACGTCAGGAAGCCGATCCAGATCAGGCTCCCCATCGTGGTGAACAGAAGAAAGCCCCACATCGGCATCCGCGCCACGCCCGCGGGGGCGGAGATCACCGTGCGGATGGTCGGCAGCATCCGCCCGAAGAAGACGGCGATCCAGCCGCGCCGCTCGAACCACCGCACCGCCTCGTCGACCTCGGCCGGCGAGATGGTCCAGATGCGGCCGAACCGGCCGGCGAGGCGCCGGATCCGCTCGTGGCCCAGCCGGTGCCCCAGCCAGTACCAGGGGAGGTTCCCGACCACGGTGCCCGCCACGCCGGCCAGGATCACGCCGGCGAACGACATGTCGCCCCGCGCGGCCGCGAAGCCGGCGAGCGGCATGATCACCTCCGACGGGATGGGCGGGAACAGGTTCTCCGCGACCATCAGGAGGAAGATGCCGCCGTAGCCGAACCGGGCGATGGTGTCGACGATCCATTCGACCACGGCGGGGTCCGTCCGTCGTTCAGGGGAGACCGGGTACCGGGGAAGGGACCGGGATCAGTCCTCTTCGTCGTCGCCGTCGTTCTCGATCTGCTCGGCGAGGTCGCGGAGCATGTCGGCGATGTCGGTGTTGCTCGCGTGCTCGACCGCCTGGTTAACGGCCGCCTCGATCATCGCGATCGCCACATAGGCGCCGAGCGGCCCGCCCTCGCGGACGGCCGCGTCGAGATGCTTCTCCGCGACGTCGAGGGCCTTCTCGAACATCGCCTCTGCCGTCGATCGGCCTTGTTCCGTCATGTCGATCCTCACTGAGGGGCGGCGCAGTCTCTTAACACCTCGCGCCGGGAGGCGCACCCCGGAAAACAGGGCGGGACGGCTTGCGCTCCGCGCGTCCGCATCGCCAAATCTGCACGGCTCCATCGACACGCCCGAGGAGGCAAGCCCCATGACCCGGACACCTCCGACGGCGACGGACGAGGACTGGACCCGACCCGAAGCCTACCGCCACTGGCTCGACGAACGGGTGCGCTACAGCGATCTCGACCCCAACGACCACGCGAACAACGGCGCCATCGCCTCCTACGTGGAGGCGTCGCGCGTCGCGATGTTCGAGCACGCGAACCCCGCGATCGCCGCGGCCAACGGGGCCTTCGTGATCGTCCGCCTCGTCGTCGACTTCAAGGCGGAGCTGCGCTATGGCCAGAAGATCCGCATCGGCGGCCGGTTCGAGCGGTTCGGCAACACCTCGACCCTCGCCCGGACCGGCCTCTTCCGCGGCGACGACTGCGTCGCCGTCGCCGAGGCGGTCCTCGTCCTGATCGACCGGACGACCCGCCGGCCGACGCCGCTGTCGCCCGACGTGCGCGCGGCGCTGGCCGTCCATGCCTGACCGACGCCGCGCCAAGGCAGCGAAGACGACGGCCGCGGACGCGGCCCCGGTCGAGGTGACGGTCGCGTCGGTCGGGGCGCGCGGCGACGGGGTCGCCGACGCCGGCGGCCGTCGCCTGTTCGTGCCGCTCGCCGCACCGGGCGATCGGCTTCTGGTGCGTCCGGGGGC
>CANGXM010000311.1 GCA_947457845.1 Rhodospirillales bacterium
TGATCCTCGTGGCGCTGCTGCTCGTCCAGGGCTTCGGCGACCTGCCGACCGAGCCCTTGGGCGGCGGCGGGGTGCGGGAGCGGCTCCTCGGCCTCGGCCGTCCGCTGACGCTGCTGGCGGTGGGCGTCGGGCTCATGCTGCTGGTCGCGTGGCGATGGGACGAGGCGGCGCTGTCCGAGCGCGGCTGGCTGGGCCAGGGCCTCGCCGCGGCGGCGCTGCCGCTGCTGCTGGTGGGGGCGGCGGGCGGGCTGCAGACGCTGAACCAGCAGCCGGGCATGGCCGAACTGCTGGCCGAGCGCCTGCTGGAGATGCCATGGGGCCTCGTCCTTCCCTTCGCCGTCGCCCTGACGGTCAAGGCGCTGCAGGGCTCCTCGCTCGTCGCCGCGCTGACGGCGGCGGGCATGATGGAACCCCTGTTGGCGCCGCTCGGTTTCGACGGGGACACGGGCCGCGTGCTCGCCGCCCTCGCGGTGGGGGCGGGGGCGACGGCCCTGTCCCACGTGAACGATCCGCACTTCTGGCTGGTCACGTCCGGTGGCGGGATGCGGCCGGCGACGGGGTTGCGCGCGGTTTCCGTCGGGACGCTCGTGCAGGGGCTGACGGCGTTGGGCGCGTTGCACGTCGCTGCCGCCGTCCTTCCTTGAGGGTCCGGGGATGAGGGAGACGACGATGCGGCGGCGCGACCTTCTGGCCGGGGCGACGGGGATCGCCGCGGCGGGGCTGCTTCCGGCGGGACAGGCCGCGGCGCAGCCGATGCCGCGCTTTCCGGCCGGCTTCGTCTGGGGCTCGGCCACCTCCTCCTATCAGGTGGAAGGGGCCGTCGACGTCGACGGGCGGGCGCCCAGCATCTGGGACACCTTCACCCGCCAACCCGGCCGCATCGCCGACGGGACGAACGGGGACGTAGCGGTCGACCACTACCGGCGCTGGCCCGAGGACGTCGCGCTGATGGCGCGGGCGGGGTTCGACGCCTATCGCTTCTCCATCGCCTGGCCGCGGGTGATCCCGCAGGGCACCGGGGCCGTCAACCCCAAGGGCCTCGACGTCTACGACCGCCTCGTCGACGGGTTGCTCGCCGCCCGCATCGAACCCTGGGTCTGCCTCTATCACTGGGACCTGCCCCAGGCGCTGGAGGACCGCGGCGGCTGGCACGACCGGGACATCGCCGGCTGGTTCACCGACTACGCCCGCGTGGTGGTCGCCCGCCTCGGCGACCGGGTGAAGCACTGGCCGCTGATCAACGAGCCGAACGTCCACGCCATCTTCGGCCACGGCTTCGGAAACCACGCGCCGGGGCGAACGGGCTGGGCCAGCTATTGTGCCGCCCAGCACCACCAGAACCTCGCGACCGGCATGGCGCTCGACGCCATCCGTGCGGACCGGCAGGGCCTGACGCTCGGCACGATCGTCTCGATGCAGCCAGTCCACGTCGCCGGCCCGAACCCGACCGACGCCGACCGTGCCGCCCGCGACCGGTTCGACGCCGCCTGGAACCGCTGCAACCTCGATCCCATGGTGCACGGCCGTTATCCGGCGGTGTTCGAGCGGGACTTCGCGCCCTTCGTTCGCGAGGGCGACATGGCGACCATCCGCCGTCCGCTCGATTTCGTGGGCGTGAACTACTACGGTGGCGCCTTCGTGCTGGACGATCCGAACGGCTTCATCGGCGGCGCCGGCTTCGGCCCGCTGCCGGCCGGCACCCAGGTCACGGCGCTCGGCTGGCCGATCGTGCCGCACGGGATGGTCGAGGTTCTGGTCGACCTCAAGGACAACTACGGCGCGCCGCCCGTCTACATCATGGAGAACGGCGCCTGCTACGACGATCCGGCACCGGCCGGCGGCCTCGTCGCGGACCCGGAGCGGACGGCCTACTTCCGCGCCCACCTGCTGGCCGCGCGCGAGGCGATCGCGCGGGGCTGCGACCTGCGCGGCTATTTCGCATGGTCGCTGCTCGACAATTTCGAGTGGGCGGAGGGGCTGCGGCGCCGGTTCGGGATCGTCCACGTCGATTTCGAGACGCAGGTGCGGACGCCGAAGTCGTCCTTCCACTTCCTCGCCGAGGCGATCCGGGCGAGCCGGTAGGGGGGGCCGGCCGCGGCGGCGGTGCCGCCCTTCGGCACGGCGATGTCGGTCTGGTGGTCGTAGTCGATCACCGCGTCCGTCGCGCCGTGCCAGGCGCGGGTGGCCGACAGCACGGCTTCCGCCGCCGCGCGGTCGGGGATGCGCCAGCGGCGCCCGTCGCGCGCGGCGATCTCGCCCAGCGGCAGCAGCTTGATGGCGGACGGCGGCGTGCCGGCATCGTCGGACGCGGCGATCGCCGTCAGGGGCGCGGTGGCGACGTTCGAAGGGTTCGGGCGGATCTCCAAGGCGTCCATCGTGGGGCGCCGCGCGGGGCCGGATCACCCCGACCGGGGCCGGGGGGCTTGCGGCGGGGGGGCGGGGGGCGCATCTTTGGGTTGCCGGTGCGGGGCGGACCCCGAGGCGCGCGGGAGGGGACCCGGAAACGGGTCGCCGTGGTAGGCGGGAAGGTCGCTCTCCGCCCCGCCCCGCACCGGTCTCAGCGGATGACGATCACCGGGTAGCGGGTCGCGGGAAGGTCGTCCGGCGTGACCGTGGTGGAGGGTCTTTCCTAGATCACCTTGCCCGGGTTCATGATCCCCGCCGGGTCCAGCGCCGCCTTCACCCGGCGCATCAGCTCCAGCGACAGCGGATCCTTGAGGCGCGCGAGTTCCGCCCGCTTCAGCGTGCCGATCCCGTGCTCGGCGCTGATCGATCCGCCGAAGTCCAGCACGCGGTCGTGGACGAGGGCGGTGAGGGCGTCCTTGCGCGCGAGGAACGGCGCGGGGTCGGCGCCCGCGGGCGGGTTCAGGTTGTAGTGAAGGTTCCCGTCGGCCAGATGGCCGAAGTTCGCGATGCGGATGCCGGGCACCATCGCCGCGAGGTCGGCGTCGCAGCGACGCACGAAGGCCGGGATGCGGCTGGTGGGGACCGAGATGTCGTGGTTGATGCCGGACCCGGCGATCCGACGCCCCTCGGTGATCCGCTCCCGCACCTGCCAGAAGGCCGCGCGCCGCGCCTCGCTCGTCGCCATCGCGCCGTCGGTCACCTCGCCCCGGTCGAGCGCGTCGGCCAGCACGCGTTCCAGCGCGTCGGCGAGGTCGGCGCGGGCGGCGGGGCCGGCGAGTTCGGCCAGCACGTACCAGGGCGCCGGCGCGTCGAGCGGGTCGGCCGTGCCGGGCACGTGGTCGAGGGCGAAGGTCATCGCCGTGCGGGAGATCAGCTCGAACGCCGTCACCGCCTCGCCCGCCGCGGCGCGCAGGCCGGCCAGCAACGCCACCGCCGCCTCGGGGTCGCGCACGGCGCAGAACGCCGTCTCCACCCGCGGCTGGCGGGGCAGGAGGCGGAGTGCCGCCGCGGTGACGATCCCCAGCGTGCCTTCCGCGCCCACGAACATCTGGCGCAGGTCGTAGCCCGTGTTGTCCTTGCGCAGGCGCCTCAGGCCGTTCCAGACCCGCCCGTCCGGCAGCACCACCTCGAGGCCCAGAACCTGCTCGCGCATGTTGCCGTAGCGCACGGTCATCGTGCCGCCGGCGTTGGTGGCGATCAGCCCGCCGATCTGCGCCGACCCTTCCGAGCCCAGCGACAGCGCGAACAGTCGGTCGGCCGCCGCGGCCGCGTCCTGCACGGTCTTCAGCACGCAGCCGGCCTCCACCACCACGCTGTCGTCGAGCGTGTCGAGGTCGCGGATGCGGTTCAGGCGCGAGAGGTTGAGGAGTACCTGCGTGCCCGAGGCGTCGGGCATCCCGCCGCCGACGAGGCCCGTGTTGCCGCCCTGGGGCACGACCGCGACGCCGTTTGCGGCGCAGATGCCGACGACGGCCGCGACCTCCCCGGTCGTCCCCGGCCGGACGACGAGGCCGGGTCGCCCGCCGATACGGCCGTTGCGCCATTCGGTGAGATAGGGGGCCTGGTCCGCGGGGTCGGAGACGATCCCGGCGGGGCCGAGGGCGGCGGCGATCTCCTCGAAGGCGCTCATGACGGTGCTCTCGGTGCGGCGGCGCGGCGCAGCCGGTCGTTGATGGCGATGCCCAGCCCCTCGTCGGGGATGGCGACGACGGCGATGGCGCGGATGCCAGGCAGGTCGGCGGTGCGGAGCATGGCGAAGAGGTTGGCCGCCGCCTCGGTCAGGTCGCCGGTCGGGCTGAGGTTCATCCGCTCCGCGCCGCCGCGGATGCCGAACTCCGGCCCGAACAGGAGGAGGACCTCGTCCTCGGCGGCGCCCGTCGCGCCGAGGCGGACCGGAGCCGCGGGGGCGTAGTGGCTCTCCAGCCGGCCGGGTGCGCGCGGGGCGGCGTCGCTGGCGTCGGCGTCCCATGCGACCGGCCCGATCGCGGCCTCGATCGCCTCGCGCGTCACCGATCCGGGGCGCAGCAGGACGGGTTCGGTGCCGGACAGGTCGAGCACGGTCGATTCGACGCCGATCGGGCTGCGTCCGCCGGTGATGATCGCCGCCACCCGGTCGCCGAGGTCGTCGGCGACGTGGACCGGCGTCGTCGGGCTGACGTGGCCGGAGCGGTTGGCGGAGGGCGCCACGACCGGCAGCGCCGCCGCCCGCA
>CANGXM010000312.1 GCA_947457845.1 Rhodospirillales bacterium
CGCCGTCGTGCCCACCACCCGCCCGCCCGCAGGCAGCGCCATGGCCGCCGGTTCCGCCGCCCGCACCCCGCCGCCGGGCGAGACCAGCGCCGTCGTCGCGAGGAGGGCCGTCGCCAGAAGGGCGGCGGAGCGGGATCCGGCGGAACGATCGATGCGCATGGCGGTCGGCATCCAGAGGTGGAACCGCCGAAAGATTTACCACGCCTATCGGCACAAGTTAAACCTTTGCGCGCTTTTTTCCCTTTTTTCCCCTATTGATTGCAGCGCCGGGGGGTCGCGGCTAGACGAAGCGGAGAGAGACCGTACCGAGGCCCTCGAACCGGGCCGTCGCCGCCGCCTCGGCCGGGGCCTGCACGAACCCGGCGCAGGTTCCCGTCGACACCACCTCCCCGACCCGCAGCCCTTCGGAGCGGCGCAGGTGGTTGGCGAGCCACGTGAGCGCGCCGACCGGCCCGCCGTCGACCGCCGCAGCACCCCCCTCGACCGGGGCCGTACCGTCGACCGTCATCCGCACCGTCACCGCGAGGGGGTCGCCCAGCGCGGCCGGCGCCGTCCCCTCGCCCAGCACGAGCCAGCCGTTCGCGCCGAGGTCGGCGATCACCGAGGGGACGCCGACCTCCAGCCACCGGTCCCAGCGCGGTTCGACGACCTCGATCGCCGGATGGAACGTGGCGATCGCGTCGGCCACCTCGGCGGTGCCGTAGGTCTCGGCCCGGGGCGGCAGGTCGCGGGCGAGGGTCACCGCGATCTCCGGCTCCAGCCCGCGGGTCCGCAGCGCCCGGCCCGGGAGCGCCGCGCCCGAGGCGAGGATGCGCGGCGCGAGGACGCGGCCGGCGAACGGCCCCCGCTCCCCCAGGATCGCCCGCGCCGCGGCGCTGGTGCAGCCGATCTTCCACCCGCCCACGGGGATGCCGAGGGCGGCCACAAGGCGGGCCTGCGCCCGGTACCCCTCGGCCGCCGTCCGCGGACGGAGGTCGTCGGGAAGCCGGGCGAGCGGCGCGCCGGAGACGAACGCCTCCTCCAGCCACGCCGCGGCCCAGGCCGTCCGCGACGGCCGCTTCGTCGACGGTTCGGCGGCCATCCGCGACGGCCTCATCGGTAGAGTTGGTCCGGCAGCCAGAGCGCGATGCCCGGGAAGGCGTAGACCAGCACCATGACGGCCAGGACGATGTAGATGTGCGGCATGACCCCGGCGAAGATCTGCTCCAGCGTCACGCTCTTGGGTGCCACGCCCTTCAGGTAGAAGGCGGACATGGCGACCGGCGGCGACAGGAACGACGTCTGCAGGTTCAGCGCGATCAGGATGCCGAAGAAGATCGGGCTGATGCCGAAGTCGTCGAGCAGCGGCAGGAAGATCGGCACGAAGATGATGATGATCTCCGTCCATTCCAGCGGCCAGCCGAGCACGAAGATGATCGCCTGCGCCAGGATCATGAACATCGTCGGCGACAGGTTCAGCGACAGGATCCACTGCTCCACGAGCGACTGTCCGCCGAGGAAGCCGAACACGGCGGAGAAGATGTTCGACCCCACGAACAGCCAGCAGACCATGGCCGTGGTCCGCGCGGTGAGGAACACGCTCTCCTTCAGCTTGCCGAAGGTGAGCGACCGGTAGGCCGCCGCGAGGATCAGCGCGCCGAGCGAGCCCAGCGCCGCGGCCTCCGACGGCAGCGCCAGACCCATCAGGATGGCGCCCAGCACCATCGTGATCAGGACGGCGAGCGGGAAGAAGGAGACGACCAGCTCGTAGACGACCTTGGCGACGGGGACGTTCCGCTCCTCCAGCGGCAGGCGCGGGGCCTGCTCGGGCTTCAGCCAGGCGCGGACGATGGCGTAGGCGATGTAGGCGCCCGCCAGCAGCAGCCCCGGGATGAAGGCCGCCGCATAGAGCCGGACCACCGACACGCCGGCCGTGGCGCCGTAGAGGATCAGCATGATGGAGGGCGGAATCAGGATGCCGAGGCAGCCGCCCGCGCAGATGACGCCGGCGGAGAACCGCGGGTCGTAGCCGGCCTTGAGCATCGCCGGGAAGGCGAGCAGGCCCATCAGCGTGACCACCGCGCCGACGATGCCGGTCGCGGTCGCGAACAGGGTGCAGGTGACGAGCGTCGCCACCGCCAGCGCCCCGGGCAGGGCGCCCGAGGCGAGCTGGAGACTTCGGAACAGGCGGTCGAGGATGTTCGCCCGTTCGATGATGTAGCCCATGAAGACGAACAGCGGGATCGATATCAGCACGTCGTTCGTCATCGTGCCGTAGGTTCGCTGGACCAGGAGGTCGAAGACGACGGGCCCCATGCCGAGGTAGCCGAAGCCGAGGCCGATCGCCATCAAGGTGAAGGCGATCGGGAAGCCCAGCATGATGAAGAAGAGGAACAGCACCAGCATCAGGATGCCGAGTTGCGGATCGCTCATCGTGCGGCCTCCAGCCTGGCGGCCGCTTCGGCCTGTTCGAGGATCAGGCGCTCGGTCTCCTCCACGTCCGACAGCCGGTCGGGCCAGCGCCCGGAGCGGATGGCGATGACGCAGCGGATCACCTCGGCGATCCCCTGGATCAGCAGCAGGAAGCCCGCGATCGGGATCAGGGCCTTGAAGGGCCAGATCAGCGGGCCGTTGGGGCTGAACATCGAGCGTTCGTTGATCAGCCAGCTCAACCGGGCGAAGAACCAGCCGTAGTACATGAAGGCGAAGATCGCCGGGAGGAAGAACACGAAGTAGAGGACGAGGTCGAACCACGCCTGCATCTTCGGGGAGAAGTTCCGGTAGAGGAAATCGCCGCGGACGTGGCCGTTGCGCGCCAGCGTGTAGGCGCCGGCCATCATGAACAGCGTGCCGTAGGCCATGTAGCTGGCGTCGAAGCCCCAGCCGGTCGGCGCGCTGAACACGTAGCGCATGAAGACTTCGTAGGTGACCTGGAAGGTCAGGACGAGGACGACCCAGGCGAAGGCCTTGCCGATCCACGTATTGAAGCGATCGATCGCAAGAAGGAACGTCTGCACCCCGGCCCCTCCGCCGTCTTGCCCGATGAATGCGCGAAGGGGGCGGCCCGCGGGCCGCCCCCTCCGTCGTGTCTGCCGTCAGGTGCGGCGGAAGAAGTGGTCGTAGGCCACCTGGGTGGAGACCTCGTACTCGTGCCGGAAGGCGACGACGCGCCGGGCCCACGCCCGCTGGCTCTCGACCACCTCCTTGAAGAAGGCGTCCGACGACAGCCCGTCGATGACCGTGTTCCAGGCGTTCAGCTGTGCCTGCAGGATCGAGTCCGGCGTCTTGCGGACGTTGACGCCCTGGCGCTCCCGCATCTCGTTCAGGTCCTTGGAATAGCGGTCCATCGCCTTCCAGGACATGTCGGCGGACGACGCCTCGGCGGCGTACTTCAGGATCGCCTTCAGCTCGTTCGGCAGGGCGTTGTACTTCGCGGTGTTGAACATCACCTCGAAGCACTCCAGCGCCTGATGGTAGCTCTGGACGTAGTAGTTCTTCGACACGTCGGGGAAGCCGAGGACGCGGTCCGAAGAGGGATTGTTGAACTCGGCCGCGTCGATCAGGCCGCGGTCCATCGCCGGCACGGTCTCGCCGCCCGGGATGTTGGTCACCGCGGCGCCCAGCGCCTGGTAGAGGTCGGCCGCGAGGCCGATGGTGCGGTACTTGAGCCCGCGGAGCTGGTCGACCGAGGTGATCTCGCGCCGGAACCAGCCGAAGGGCTGCGAGGGCATCGGGCCGTAGAAGTGGCTGACGACATTGACGCGCAGGATGTCCTTCAGCAGCCGGTCGTAGAGCGCCTGGCCGCCGCCGTAGTGGATCCAGCCGAGCAGCTCGTTCGCGGTCCAGCCGAAGGGCGCGGTCGTGCCGAACAGCGAGGCGGCCTTGTTCTTGCCGTACCAGTAACCGGCGACGCCGTGGCCGCCGTCGAGAGCCCCCGCGCTCACGCCGTCGATCAGCTGGAACGCGCCGACGACCGCGCCGGCCGCGAGCACGTCGAGCCGCAGGCGGCCGGCCGACATGTCGTTGACCTTCTTGGCGTAGTCTTGCGCGAACTCGTGGAAGATGTCGCGCTGCGGCCAGGTGGACTGGAAGCGGAACACCGTCGTCTGCGCGCGGCTGACGTTCGGGGTGGCGAGCACGGCGGTGCCGGCCGCGGCGGCGGCGGCGATGCCGGCCGTCTTCATGAAGCGGCGGCGGCCGGGCGTGGCTCGGGTGTCGTCGTGTGCACTCATGACGTGTCCTCCGGTCGTTTTTGGTTCGGCGCCTGCACGACGCACGTGCGACGCGATTGGGCCGAAGGAGGTGCGGATCCTCCTTCAGCCGTCAGACATAGTTCTCTGCGTCGAATTGTCTACAGGTTCCTCAGCCGGCCGCGCGCGCCGGTCCGCCCGCGAACCACGCCTCGACCGCCGCCCGCGCGTCGGGCGCCAGGTGCAGCCCGAGCTTGCTGCGCCGCCACAGGAAGTCCGCCCCCTCGCGCACCCATTCCTGGCGGGCGGCGTGGTCGAGTTCGGCCTCGTAGACGATGTCGCCGAAGCGCCGGCCGAGGTCGGCCTCGCCCGTCGCCCCGCCGAGCAGCAGGTCGGCGCGCGTGCCGTGGGCGCGGGCGAGGCGGCGGGCCTGGAA
>CANGXM010000313.1 GCA_947457845.1 Rhodospirillales bacterium
CGATCGCCGGCCGCGCGAGGCCGAGCGCGAGCGAGCCGGCGAGGAGGGCGCGGCGCGGAAGGACGGGCCCCGTCACCGCCCGCCCCCCGCGATCCACGCGGCGATCGCGGCGGTCTCCGCCTCGCCGTAGCCGCGGGCGATGCGGTCCATGAGGACGGCCGGGCGCGAGCCGTCCCGGAACGCCCGCATCGCCGTCACGAGTTCGTCCGCCGGCCGCCCGGCGAGCGGGGGCATGGAGGAGGCCCGGCCGGGGGGGCCGTGGCATCCTCCGCACCCTTCCGCCCCCGGCGGCGGCGTCTCGGCCGCGGCGGCGCCCGCCAGGAGGCAGGCGACCGCCGCGATCACCCGGACCCACATGGTCCGGGCTCAGGCCCGCCGCAGGTCGTTGTGCTTGAGCGGCAGGTCGCGCACCCGCTTGCCGGTGGCGGCAAAGATCGCGTTCGCGACGGCCGGGGCGGCGACGAAGATCGTCGGTTCGCCCACGCCACCCCAGAACCCGCCCGACGTCACCACCCGCGTCTCGACCGCCGGGAACTCGTCCATGCGGATGATCTGATAGGTGTCGAGGTTCTCCTGCTCCACCTTGCCCGCCGCCAGCGTCATCTCGCCGTAGAGGAAGGCGGACAGGCCGTAGGCGAACGAGCCTTCGACCTGGGCCGCGATCTGCTGCGGGTTGACGGCGTGGCCGCAGTCGGTGGCCGCGACGATGCGGTGGATCTTCAGCACGCCCGCCGCATTCACCGACACCTCCGCTGCCGCGGCGACGTAGCTGCCGTAGCCCATGTGCTGGGCGATGCCGCGGAACACGCCGGCCGGCGCCGGGCGGCTCCAGCCGATGCCGTCCGCCACCGCGTCCAGCACCGCGAGGTGCTTGGGCGACTTGCCCTGCAGCATCTTGCGGCGGAACTGGTACGGGTCCTGGCCCGCCGCCTGCGCCACCTCGTCCATGAAGCACTCGAGGTAGTAGGCGTTCTGGTTGTTGCAGACGCCGCGCCAGAAGCCGGGGTTGACCGGCGGGTTGCGCATCGCGTGGTCGACGAGGACGTTCGGGATGTCGTAGCCGAACGTGCCTTCGGTCCCGCTCGGGTTCAGGCCCTGGAAGAGGATCGGGTCACGGCCGTTCTGCAGGCCCGCCGGGTTGACGCCCGCCAGGATCGACTGGCCCGAGATGCGCATCCGGAAGCCGACGACGTTGCCGTTGGCGTCGAGGCCGGCCGACATCTTGGCCATGGTGATCGGGTGCAGCCACCCGTGCAGCATGTCCTCCTCGCGCGACCAGATGAGCTTGACCGGCGTGCCGGGCATCTCTTTGGCAATGAGCACCGCCTGGCGCACATAGTCGTGGCTGGTCGCGCGGCGGCCGAACCCGCCGCCCGGATCGATGCGGTAGACCTCGCACTGCTGGACCGGGATGCCGGCCGCCGCGGCCGCGGTCGCGAGCGCGGCCTCGCCGTTCTGGGTCGGGCACCAGACCTCGCAGCGGTCGGCCGTCCACTTGGCCGTGGCCGTCTGCGGCTCCAGCGTCACATGGTGCTGGTGGGGGAAGTGGTAGGTCGCCTCGACCTTCCGCGCCGCACCCGCGATGGCGCCGTCGGCGTCGCCGGCCTGGTTGCCGACGAAGGCCTCCTTCGCCTCGAGGCCCTCCTTCAGCATGGCGACGACCTGCTGGTGGGAGATCGCGGCGTTCGCGCCGAGGTCCCATTCCACCGGCAGCGCGTCGAGCGCCGTCTTGGCCCGCCACCAGGTGTCGGCGATCACGGCGACGCCGGTCTCGCCCACCTTCACCACCTTCTTGACGCCCTTCATGCCGGTGACGGCGGCAGCGTCGAACGACTTCACCTTGCCGCCCAGCACGGGGCAGTCGCGGATGGCGGCGTTCAGCATCCCCGGCATCGTCACGTCGATGCCGAACACCTTCTTGCCGTTCGTCTTGTCGACCGTGTCGAGGCGCGGCAGGGGCTTGCCGGCCAGCGTCCACGTCGAGGGGTCCTTCAGCGGCACGTCGGTCGGCGGCGTGATCTTCGCCGCCGCGTCGGCCATCTTGCCGTAGGTCGTCGACCGGCCGGAGGCGGCGTGGGTGATGACGCCCTTCGACACGGTGCACGAGGCGGCCGGCACGCCCCATTCGCGGGCCGCGGCCTCGACCAGCATCATGCGGGCGGCGGCCCCGCCCTTGCGGACGTATTCCTGGGACTGGCGGATGCCCTGGCTGCCGGCGGTCTGGAAGTTGCCCCACACCCGGTTGCGGGCGAGGTTCTGGCCCGGCGTCGGATATTCGGTCGTCACCCGCGCCCAGTCGCACTCCAGCTCCTCGGCGACGAGCTGGGCGAGGCCGGTCAGCGTGCCCTGGCCCATGTCGATCCGGGCGATGCGGATCACGACGGTCTCGTCGGGGCGCACCACGACCCAGGCGTTGATCTCGGGCGACCCCGGCGTGGTCGCGGCCTCGGCCCGCGGCACGTGGAACCCGAAGGTGAAGCCGCCGGCGGCGGCGGCGGTTGCGGCGGACCCTGCCAGGAAACCCCGGCGGGACACGGCGAGCGTATCGGTCATCGTCTTCTCCCTCCCTCGTCGCGTGTCCGTCAGCCGGCCGCGCCGGTGGCCTGCTTGATCGCGGCCTTGATCCGGTTGTACGTGCCGCAGCGGCAGATGTTGCTCATCTCCGTGACGATCTGGTCGTCGGTCGGCTTGGGCGTGCGGGCGACGAGCGCCGCGGCGGCCATGATCTGGCCGGACTGGCAATAGCCGCACTGGGGCACGTCGAGCGCGACCCAGGCCTTCTGCAGCGGATGGGAGAGGCCGTCGGGCGACAGGCCCTCGATGGTGACGATCTTCTGCTCGGGCTTCAGGTCCGACACCGCCATCTGGCAGGAGCGCATGACCTCGCCGTCGACGTGGACGCTGCACGCCCCGCACTGGCCGACGCCGCAGCCGAACTTGCTGCCGGTCAGGCCGATCTGCTCGCGGATCACCCACAGGAGCGGGGTGTCCGGCTCCGCGTCGACCTGGTGGACGACGCCGTTCACGTTCAGGCGGATCATCGATTTCCCTCCGTGCGACTGCTTTTCGTTCGGACCCGGCGGCCGGTCGGGGACCGTCGCCATGCCGTTGCATACAATTCCCCCTTATTAGACACCAAGCGCCGGGCCACGTCACCTACGGAGAGGGGTCGGGCCGGCGACGGGCGGAACCGGCCGGCCGGAACGCTCCCCCCCCCGCTTGTGCCGGAATCGTTTCCGGGATACCTACGATCCATGCCGCCCGTCGTGCGGCGCGAAGAAGACCGCCACGGGGAGGATCGTTCATGTCGAAGTTCGTGCGCGTCGCGGGGACCGCGGCCGCGTTGCTGTTCGCCGCCTCGCCGGCCGGCGCCCAGGGCGTCGTCAACGTCTACTGCTCGGTCCAGGTCGAGTGGTGCCAGGCGGCCGCGACCGAGTTCGAGAAGGCGACGCGGATCAAGGTCAACATGACCCAGAAGGGCTCGGGCGAGGTGCTGGCCCAGATCCGGGCCGAGGCGCAGAACCCGCGCGGCGACGTCTGGTTCGGCGGCACCGGCGACCCGCACCTGATCCTGGCCGACGACGGCCTGTCGGAGCCCTACGACAGCCCGCTCCTCGCCCAGCTCCACCCCTGGGCGATCCGCCAGCACGAGATCGCGAAGAAGCGCTCGGTCGGCGTCTATTCCGGCGCCGTCGGCTTCGGCTTCAACAGGGAGCTGCTGGCGAGGAAGTCGCTGGCCGCCCCGACCTGCTGGGCCGACCTCGTGAAGCCCGAGTACAAGGGCGAGGTGCAGATGGCGAACCCGAACTCGTCGGGCACCGCCTACGTCGTCATCGCCACCCTCATCCAGATCATGGGCGAGGAGCAGGCGTTCGGATACCTGAAGCAGCTGCACCCGAACATCAACGCCTACGCCCGCGCCGGCACCGGTCCGATCAAGGCGGTCGCGCGCGGCGAGACCGGCGTCTCGATCTCGTTCGTCCACGACGCGACGACCGAGGCGAACGCCGGCTTCCCGGTCGGCTATTCCACGCCGTGCGAGGGCACGGGCTTCGAGATCGGCTCGATGTCGATCATCAAGGGCTCGCGCAACATGGCGAACGCCCGCCGCTTCTACGACTGGGCGCTGACGCCCGAGGCGCAGAAGCTGGGCTTCGACGTCGCCAAGCAGATGCAGATGCCCTCCAACAAGGCCGCCCCGCTGCCGCAGGGCGCGCCGGACCTCACGAAGATCAAGCTGGTCGACTACGACTTCGTGAAGTTCGGGCAGGCGGCCGAGCGCAAGCGGCTGCTCGAGCGCTGGGACCGCGAGATCGGCAGCCTCGCGCGCTGATCCCCGGAGCCTCCGGTCCCGCGTCGCGCGGGGCCGGGCGACCGGCCGCACCCGATGCGTCTCTCCCTCGTCTCCACGGGACCGTGGCTCGCGGCGCTGGCCGGGGTCTGCCTCCTGCCCTGGCACATGCAGCAGGACGGCGTGGGCCTCGGCGGGCTCTTCGCTCTCGTGGCCTCCGACCCCGACGCGGCGTCGGCGCTCGGGCAGGCGGCGTTCCATGGCCGCTGGTGGTTCTGGCCGATGCTGGCGGCGCTCGCGCTCGGCGCCG
>CANGXM010000314.1 GCA_947457845.1 Rhodospirillales bacterium
ACCGCCTCGGCCCCGAGCGCGCGGGCCGCCGCCGCCAGCCGGTCGAGGTCGGCCGGGGCGGGGCGGGCCAGCACCGTGCCGTCGGGGCGAAGCCGGGCCGGGATCTCCAGCACCCGCTCGCGCGGGACGGCGGGCACGGGCTTGGGCGCCGTGTAGTCGTAGGGATTGGGGAGGTCGCCGCGGGCGAGTTCCAGCATGTCGCCGAACCCCTCGCTGACCATCAGCACGACCCGGGCCCCGCGCCGCTGGAGCAGCGCGTTCAGCCCCAGCGTCGTCCCGTGCGTGACCGACCCCACCCGTCCGGGCGGCAGCCCGGCCCGGTCGAGCAGCGCGGCCAGCCCGGTGCCGATGGCCGCGGTCGGGTCGTCGGGCGTGCTCGGTTCCTTGTGGATGGTCATCCGGCCGGCGACCGGGTCGAACAGGACGAAGTCGGTGAAGGTGCCCCCGACGTCGATCCCCACCGCGCAGTCGCCCCGCATGCCGGGACCTCCTCGTGCGTTCCGACGACGGCCCACCGTTGGCCCGACGTTGTCCACTGGTATCCCGCGCGGTCCCCCGTGCCAAGCGGCGGGCGCCCGGTCCGTCAGGGGTTCGGGAGCAGGGCCTCGGCGAGGCTCTCCGGCTGCGCCTGGGGCTGTCCGATCCGGAGCCGCCGCTCGTTGGTCCGCAGGTGCCGCGCCATCAGCCCGGCGCAGCCGTCGCCGTCGCCGCGGGCGAGCATGTCGATCATCTCGGCGTGGTCGTCGAGCGCGCACGACTCGTCGTGGCTGTCGTAGAGCGTCACGAGGAGGCCCGAGCGGGAGACGAGCTGCGCCACGATCCCCTCGAGGACGCGGTTGCCGCCGAGCGCCGCGATGACGAGGTGGAACTCGCCGAGCAGGCTGATGTACTCGCCGCGATCGCCCGCGGCCTTGGCGGCCGCCTGCCGGTCGATGTGGTCGCGCGGGCGGCGCACGTCCGCCGCCGTGCAGTGGCGGGCGACGTCGCGGACGATCTCCCCCTCGATGAGGCGGCGGGCGACGTAGATCTGCTCGGCCTCCTCGTGCGTCGCCGGCGCGACGAAGGCGCCGCGGTTGGGGAGAAGGTCGACGAGGCCGAGGAAGCCGAGCCGCTTCAGCGCGTCGCGGACGACCGTCCGGCCGACGTCGAACAGCCGGACGAGTTCCTCCTCGCCGAGCTTCGTCCCCGGCGGCAGCCGGCCCGCCGACACCGCGCCGACCACGGCGTCGACGATGCGCCCCGCAGCCGAATCGACGCCGGCCGGCCCTGGACCGACCGGTCCCGGGCGGCGGGGGGCGCCCTGTTTCGACAGCCGCGGTGCGTTCGCCATGTCCCGATCCGTCCGATGCCCGTCCCGCAGGAAAGGGCGCAGCCGTATCTCACGAACCGCCGGCCGCTGTCGACAAGGTCGGGAAGACGGGGCGCGACCGCTCCTCCTCAAGGAAAGTCGGCGAGGCCCGGATGGGGGTCGAGCGGCTGGATCGGCCGGCGGATGCGCGTATAGGGGATCTTCGCGGCGTCCGGCGGATAGGGGCCCCCGCAGTTCACGAAGATCACGGCCCGTGCGATCGGCGCGAAGGCGGCGTGGAAGTGGCTGGCGGACTTCACCACCACCACCCGCTTGGCCGCGAGGTCGATGCCGAGTTCGGTGAAGACGGCGGGGTGGAACGTCTGCGCGCGGCCCGACGCGAGGACGACGTCGAGCGAGCCGATGCGGACGGCGGCGGCCGGGCCCAGCGACACCCGGCTCTCCTGGAACGGGACGACGAGGTCGTCCGTGACCGCCGTGACCGTCACGGTCGCGTCGATCGGCCGGCCGGACGTCGCGGCGGCCTTGCCGCCGAACCGCAGGGGCATCGTGATCCCCGGTCCCGCCGACCGGCAGAAGGAGACCGCGACAGGGTCCCACAGCGCCCCGGCGGCGGCCGGCAGGTCGGGGTTGCGGAGCAGCTCCTCGACGAGGAAGGTGCTGTCGCCCGCCACGCCGCCGCCGGGATTGTCCCACCGGTCGGCCAGGACGACCGGGCCGACGCCGTCGATCCGCCGCGCCTCTGCCACCGCCGCCTCGGGATCGGGCATGGAGGGCATTCGGTCGGCGCCGAAGTCCAGGATCTCATGCGCGAGGCGCGCGGCGAGCGCGCGGCCCGCTTCCGGCCGTCCGTCGGTGACGACGACCACCTTCGTGCCCACCTCCGGCACGTCGGCCGCCGGGAAACCGTGGACCACCGAGACGGAGAGCACGCCGTCGCGGCCTTCCATCGCCTTGATCCGGTCGACGAGGCCCCGGCCCGGCTGCCGCATGGTCATGAAGTTCGCGATGGCCCGGCAGTCGACGACGGAGACGGCGGGGCGGATCTCCCCGCGCGCCGTGCGGAGCGCGAGGTCGACCAGATCGTCGGCCCGGGCGGCGAAGTCGGTGTGCGGCACCTCCTTGAACGTCACCAGCAGGTCGACGGCGGCGACCATCGCGGGGGTGAGGTGGCAGTGCGGATCCAGTTCGATCCCGATGACCGCCCGCGGCCCGGCGATCGCCCGCGCCCGGGCCAGGAGGTCGCCCTCGCAGTCGTCGTGACCATGGGCGACCATCGCCCCGTGCAGGCCGAACAGCACGACGTCGACCGGCAGCGCCGCGCGAATCTGGCCGAGGATCTCGTCGCGCAGCCCCTCGTAGGCATCGCGGGCGACGAGCCCGGCCGGCTCGGCCCAGGCGCAGGTCCCCTCCACCAGCGTGAAGCCGTCGGTGCGCGCCCGCCTGCGTGCGGCGACCAACGGCGCGGAGCACAGCGTCGGCGTCTCCGGATGGGTGCCCGGCGGGGCGTAGAAGGCCCCCTCGAAGGCCGCCCGGTCGGTCGGGATGGGCGAGAAGGTGTTGGTTTCCGTCGCCAGCGACGCCACGAAGACCCTCATGCCCCCGTCCCCCGTCCGCGGCCCGGCCGGCGCGGGGCGGTCTCGTCCGCCTCTTCGGGCGGGATGCGCAGGTCGGCGAGGCTGTCCTTCACCTCCCGCAGCCGCGCGAGCCCCGACTCGCCCAGCCGAAGCGCCAGCGCCGTCGCGAGCACGTCCAGCACCACCGCGTGGGCCACGCGCGACGTCATCGGAGCGTAGACCTCCGTATTCTCGCGCGCGTCGACCGCCAGCAGGATGTCGGCGGCGGCGGCCAGCGGCGTGCCCGGCCTCGTGACCGCGACGACGGTCGCCCCCGTCTCCGCCGCCTTGCGCGCCATCTTCACCGTGTCGAGCACGGCGCCCGTGTGGGAGAAGCAGAGGGCCACGTCGCCCGGACCGAGGGTCGCCGCGGCCATGCGCTGCAGGTGGGTGTCGGCGTAGATGACGGTGGGCACGCCGAGGCGCATCAGCTTCTGCTGCGCCTCGATCGCCAGCACGCTGGCGGCACCGGTGCCGAAGCAGTCGATCCGCCGCGCGGTCGCGAGGCGGTCGACCGCGGCGGCCATCGCCGCCCGGTCGAGCGACGCGTGCACGGTGTTCAGCACGTAGACGCTGCTGTCGAAGAGTTTGGTGATGATGGTGCCGAGATCGTCGTCCGGCTCCACGTCCGCGTGGACGTAGGGGGTGCCGGAGACGATGCTCTGCCCGACGAGCAGCTTCAGCTCGGGATAGCGTTGGAGGCCGAGCGCCCGGACGAAGCGCAGCACCGTCGGCTCGCTCACCCCCACCGTCTCCGCCAGCTTGGCGATCGACATGCGGATCACCTGGTCGGGATGGTCGAGCACGAAGTCCGCGACCCGCCGCTCCGAGGGAGAAAGGTGCGCACGCCGCGCCGCCAGCCGCTCCAGAAAGCGGTCAGGGGCGTCGTGCGGCCGAGGGGACGGGACGCTGCTCATCCGTGACATCCGTTGTAGGTTTGCTCCAATCTTTTTACTGTCCGTGCTCTCTCAAGATCGCCACTTCATCATGTGAATTGAGGCCGATCATTGCACGATCAGCGAAACGACCGCGATCCGGTCGATTGACCCGCCACGGAGTGTAGTTTACTTTCGTCGCCCGTTTCAAGGTCCGGAGCCCCGCCCCCGATGACCCCGCCCGCACCGTTTCCGGTCGTGCGCGATGCGACGACCGGCCTCGACCGGCTCGTCCTGTCCCGGCTTCCCACCCCACTGGAAGGGGCGCCGCGCCTCGCCGCGTCCCTGGGGATCGCCGGCCTGTCGGTGAAGCGCGAGGATCTGGCGGGCTATGCGCTCGGCGGCAACAAGCTGCGCCAGCTCGACTTCATCCTCGCCGAGGCGCTCGCCGCCGGGGCCGACACCCTCGTGACGACGGCGGGCAGCCAGTCGAACTTCTGCCGGTCGCTGGCCGGCGCCGCCGCCCGGACCGGCCTCGCCTGCCACCTCCACCTGCGGGCCGCCACGGGGACGGCGCTGGTCGGGAACCTGCTGCTCGACCGCATCCTGGGGGCGGAGATCACATTCACCGCGGCGACCGACCCCTGGGACCCGGCGATCGCCGTGGAGCTGGACGCCATCGCGGACCGCCACCGGGCGGCCGGCCGACGCCCCCACGTCGTGCAGCTGACCGGCGTGACGGCAGCGACCGGCGTCGCCGGCTGGGTCTCGGGCGCGGCCGAGCTGGCG
>CANGXM010000315.1 GCA_947457845.1 Rhodospirillales bacterium
CCAGCCGCCCGCCCCGGCGCCGCCGCAGCGCCCGGCCCAGCCGCCGCCGATGCAGGTAGTGGGCGAGTTCGGGGACTGGGCCGTCTACAGCATCCAGGAGCAGGGGGGCCGCCTCTGCTTCATGACCAGCCGCCCGCGGTCCAGCACGCCCGCGACCGTGCGGCGGGGCGAGATCCGGCTGATGGTGACGCACTGGCCGTCCGAGCAGACGTTCGACGAGGTCAACTTCGTCCCCGGCTTCGACTTCCGCGACGCCAGCGACGTGACGGTCCAGATCGGCAACGACCGCTTCTCGCTCTTCACCCAGGGCGACAAGGCCTGGGCGCGCGACGCGGAGACCGACCGGCGGATCGTCGAGGCGCTCCGCAAGGGCGCGCGGGTCGTCGTCACCGCCGTTTCGGAGCGGGGAACGACGACGACGGACACCTTCGGCCTTAACGGATCGAACCGGGCGTACGAGGAGATGTCGCGCGCCTGCAACGTTCGCCGCTGACATTCGGGCCCGCGCACCCCATTTCCGGCGGGCCATGGGTGTCCTCAGCCATTCCACCGCCTTCGCCCCGCCGCCCCCGCGCCCCGACGGGCGCACGAACCTCGTCGGCCTGTCGCGCGAGGAGCTGGAGGCCCTTCTCGTCGCGAACGGGCTGGAGCGGTTCCGCGCGCGGCAGGTCTGGCACTGGATCTATCACCGGGGCGCCACCGACTTCGCCGCGATGACCACGCTGGCCAAGCCGGCGCGGGAACGGATGGCGGCGCTGTTCGTCGTCGACCGGCCGACGGTCGTGCGCGACATGAAGAGCGTCGACGGCACACGAAAGTGGCTCCTGCGGTCGCCGGACGGGCAGGAGGTGGAGGCCGTCCACATCCCCGAGGAGGACCGCGGTACGCTCTGCGTTTCCTCCCAGGTCGGCTGCACGCTCACCTGCCGCTTCTGCCACACGGGCACCCAGCGCCTCGTGCGCAACCTGGAGACCGCCGAGATCGTGGCGCAGGTGATGCTGGCCCGCGATCACCTCGGCGAGTGGCCCAGCCCGAAGGACGGGCGGATGCTCTCCAACGTCGTGCTGATGGGGATGGGCGAGCCGCTCTACAATTACGAGAACGTCGCCAAGGCGATGAAGATCGTGATGGACGGCGAGGGCATCGCCATCTCCAAGCGCAAGATCACGCTCTCGACGTCGGGCGTCGTCCCGATGATGCGCCGCTGCGGCGAGGAGCTGAACGTCAACCTCGCCGTGTCGCTGCACGCGGTGAACGACGCGCTGCGCGACCGGCTGGTCCCGATCAACCGCAAATACCCGATCGCGGAGCTGCTGGACGCCTGCCGCACCTATCCCGGCACGTCGAACGCCCGGCGGATCACGTTCGAGTACGTGATGCTGAAGGACGTGAACGACAGCCCGGCCGACGCGCGGGAGCTGGCCCGCCTGCTCCGCGGCATCCCGGCCAAGGTGAACCTGATCCCCTTCAACCCCTGGCCGGGCAGCCCGTTCGAGCGCTCGACCGACCGGGCGATCCAGACCTTCGGCGACATCGTCAATGCGGCCGGCTATGCGAGCCCCGTGCGCACGCCGCGCGGCGACGACATCCTCGCCGCCTGCGGCCAGCTCAGGAGCGACAGCCAGCGCAAGACCGCGGCCGAGCGCCATGCGGAGCAGCAGACGGTGCTGAAGCTCTACGCCGAGAAGGAAGCGGCGCAACCGATATGAGGGGGCAAGTCACCGCCTCCTGGCCCGACAGGCCCACCACGAGGCCCGCCCGGCCGGGTCCGCCGCGTCCTGAGCCTGTCGAAGGACGAGGCGGAAAGGTGCCCACCACCCCATGAAGACCGCCGACTTCGACTTCCCGCTCCCGCCCGACCGCGTGGCGCAGGAGCCCGCCCGTCCGCGCGACGCCGCCCGCCTGCTCGTCGTCGACGACCCCGTCGTCGACGCGGGCGTCCTCGACCTGCCGGCGCACCTCGCCCCCGGCGACCTGCTGGTCGTCAACGACACCCGCGTCCTCCCCTCGCGCCTTCGGGCCCGGCGCGGCGAGGGGACGGTCGAGTTCACGCTGCACAAGCTGGTGTCCGGCAATCTCTGGCGCGCCTTCGCCAAGCCGGCGAAGAAGCTGATGGCGGGCGACCGGCTCAAGGTGTCGGACACCCTCACCCTGGCGGTGATCGACAAGACCCACGGCGGCGAGATCCTGGTGCGGCTGGAGACGGGCGGCGTCTCCGTCCTCGACGCGCTGAAGGCCAACGGCGAGGTGCCGCTGCCACCCTATATCCGCCGCCCCGACGGCGCCCGGGCGGAGGACGCGGCCGACTACCAGACCCTGTTCGCCGAACGCGACGGCGCGGTCGCGGCGTCGACCGCCTCGCTCCACTTCACCCCGCGGCTGCTCGACGCGGTGAAGGCCCGCGGCGTGGGCATCGCCACCGTCACGCTGCACGTGGGTGCGGGCACCTTCCTTCCGGTCAAGACCGACGACGTCCGCGACCACGTCATGCATTCCGAGTGGGGCGAGATCAACGCCGAGACGGCGGCCCGCATCGCCGAGACCCGGGCCGCGGGCGGCCGGATCGTCGCCGTGGGCACCACGCCGCTGCGCGTGCTGGAGACGGCCGCCGCACCCGACGGCACCGTGCGGCCGTGGCAGGGCGACACCGACCTCTTCATCCTGCCGGGCTACAAGTTCAAGACGGTGGACCGGCTCATGACCAACTTCCACCTGCCGAAATCGACCCTGTTCATGCTGGTCTGCGCCTTCGCCGGCACGGAGCGTATGAAGGCGGCCTATGCGCACGCGGTCGCGCGGGGCTACCGTTTCTTCTCGTACGGCGATGCGACGCTGCTGACCAGGGCCGGATGACGCCCCGCTTCTCCTACACGCTGCGCGCGACCGACGGGAGGGCCCGCCTCGGCCGGATCGAGACGGCGCACGGCGGCATCGACACGCCCGTCTTCATGCCCGTCGGCACGGTGGGCACGGTGAAGGGCATGCTGCCGGGCGCGGTGGCGTCGACCGGCGCGCAGATCATCCTCGGCAACACCTATCACCTGATGCTGCGCCCCGGTGCCGACCGGGTGGAGCGGCTGGGCGGGCTGCACCGCTTCATGAACTGGCCGGGGCCGATCCTGACCGACAGCGGTGGCTATCAGGTCATGTCGCTGTCGGACCTGCGGAAGCTGGACGAGAAGGGTGTCACCTTCCGCTCCCACCTCGACGGCTCGAAGCACCACATGAGCCCGGAGGCGTCGGTCGGGATCCAGCACAAGCTGGACGCCACGATCACCATGTGCCTCGACGAGTGCGTTCCCTGGCCGGTGGAGAAGGCGGACGCCGACCGTGCGAACGAACTCTCGCTGCGCTGGGCCGCGCGCTGCCGCGACGCGTTCGTGGAGCGGCCGGGCTATGCGCTGTTCGGCATCAACCAGGGCTCGACCTTCCCCGACCTGCGCGCCCGCTCGGCCGCGGGGCTGGTCGACATCGGCTTCGACGGCTATGCGGTCGGCGGCCTCGCGGTGGGCGAGCCGCAGGAGGTGATGTTCGACGTGCTGGACGCGACGGTGCCGCTGTTGCCGGCCGACCGGCCCCGCTACCTCATGGGCGTGGGCAAGCCCGACGACATCGTGGGCGCCGTCGCCCGCGGGATCGACATGTTCGACTGCGTTCTGCCCACGCGGTCCGGCCGCACGGGGCAGGCGTTCACCCGCCATGGCCCGCTGAACATCCGCAACGCGCGGCACGCGGAGGACCTGTCGCCGGTCGAGGCCGACTGCCGCTGCCCGGCTTGCCGCGACCACAGCCGCGCCTATCTGCACCATCTGTTCAAGGCGGGAGAGATGCTGGGGCCGATCCTGCTCACCTGGCACAATCTCCAGCACTACCAGGACCTGACGGCGGAACTCCGCGCCGCCATCGCGGCCGGCACCTTCGCCGACGTCGCCCAGCGCCGCATGGCGGACTGGCGGACGGCTGCGCACCGGGCGAAGGGGGTGGAGCAGGCCGACGCTGCGAGGACGGACGCATGACCGAGACCATCTATTCCAGCCTCACCCAGCTCGGCCGCGCGACCGAGGCGCCGCAACGCCCCGAGGACGCGGTGCTGGAGCGGGTGGCGAACCCCCATCCGGGCGAGCGCTATCTGGTCCGGTTCGTGGCACCGGAGTTCACCTCGCTCTGCCCGATCACCGGCCAGCCGGACTTCGCGCACCTCGTCATCGACTACGTGCCCGACGGGTGGCTGGTCGAATCGAAGTCGCTCAAGCTGTTCCTGGGCTCCTTCCGCAACCACGGCGCCTTCCACGAGGCGTGCACGGTGGGCATCGGCAAGCGGCTGGCGGGGGAGGTGTCGCCGCTCTGGCTTCGGATCGGCGGCTACTGGTACCCGCGGGGCGGCATCCCCATCGACGTCTTCTGGCAGACCGGCGCCCCACCCGAGGGCGTGTGGCTGCCGGACCAGGGCGTGGCCCCCTACCGCGGGCGGGGGTGAGGGACGGGGGGCGATGGTCTGCTCCACCCCCTCTCCCCCGCCCCCTCCCCCCCCCGGGGTAGGGAGCGGAGACGAAAAGCGCGAGCGTCCAGCCGCGTCCCCCCCCC
>CANGXM010000316.1 GCA_947457845.1 Rhodospirillales bacterium
CGAGGACGCCGCCGAGCGCCAGCGCGAGCGCGGCGGGACGGGAGAGGTCGAGGCGGTCGGTCATGCCCCGTACCTCGCCACGGCGACGGGCGGGGCGCAAGGGGGGTGCGGCGACGGGTTGCGGTGCGTCCTCGCCCTTCGTCCGTCGCCACGCTCAGGACGAGGCCGCTCCGGGCGAGGCGCCCCGGGACGGGTGCCGGCCCGCGAAGGCCGGGCGCGCCTCGTGGTCAGCGTGTCGGACCACGAGGCGGAACCCGGCCCGACGACGGTCAGCCGTGCAGCTTGGTCGCGATCTCGGCCACGTGCTTGCCCTGGAAGCGGGCGGCGTCGAGTTCGACGGCCGAGGGCTGGCGCTCGCCCTGCCCGCCCGCGATCGTCGAAGCGCCGTAGGGGCTGCCGCCCTTGATCTCGTCGAGGCCCATCTGGCCCTGGAACGAATAGGGCAGCCCGACGACCACCATGCCCTGGTGCAGCAGCGTGGGGATGAAGGTCAGGATCGTGCTCTCCTGCCCGCCGTGCTGGGTGGCCGACGACACGAAGACCGAGCCGACCTTGCCGATCAGCTTGCCCTGCGCCCAGAGGCCCCCGGTCTGGTCGAGGAAGTTGCGCATCTGTGCGGCCATGTTGCCGAACCGGGTCGGCGTGCCGAAGATGATCGCGTCATAATCGGCCAGTTCCGCCGGCTGGGCGATCGGAGCCTTCTGGTCGAGCTTGATGTGGAACTGCTTGGCCACCTCTTCGGGCACCAGTTCCGGCACGCGCTTGACGGTGACGGTGGCGCCCGGAACCTGGCGCACGCCCTCGGCGACGGCCTCGGCCATCGTCTCGATGTGACCGTAGCTGGAGTAGTAGAGCACGAGTACCTTGGCCATGGGGCCCTCCCGGGGTTCGCGGCAGCACGCCGACGGGCGGCGCCGATGTCGGGTTGGGAGGTGGCGTTCGCGCGCCGGTTCGATAACCTTGGCCGTTCGGATCGAAACGTTCTGCAAGGGGCAACAATCACGTGGACCGCCTCGACGACATGATCGCCTTCATCCGGGTGGTGGAGAGCCGGAGCTTCACCGCCGCGGCGGAGCGGCTGAGCCTGTCGAAGTCGGTGGTCAGCCGTCGGCTCACGGAACTGGAGAACCGCCTCGGCACGCGGCTGCTCAACCGCACGACCCGCAGCCTGAGCCTGACGCCCGCGGGGCAGACCTATTTCGAGCGTGCCCGCGCCATCCTCGCCGACGTGGAGGAGGCCGAGCAGGCGGTGGCCGAACTGGGCCGCGATCCGCGCGGGCTGCTGCGCGTCAACGCGCCGATGAGCTTCGGCGTCCTCCACCTCGCCCCGGCGGTGGCCGATTTCATGAGTCGCTATCCGAAGGTGGAACTCGACCTGGAACTCACGGACCGGTTCGTCGACCTCGTCGAGGAGGGCTGGGACATCGCGGTGCGGATCGGACGGCTGCGGGACAGTTCGCTGATCGCGCGGCGGCTCGCACCCAGCCGCCTCGTCACCGTCGCCTCGCCCGCCTATCTCGCCCGCATGGGGACGCCGGAGCTGCCGGAGGACCTGACGGAGCACGAGTGCCTCCTCTACACCACGCTCGCCAACCCGAGCGTCTGGCCCTTCCGCGTCGATGGGGACGTGCGGTCGGTGCGGGTGCAGGGGCGGATGCGGGTCAACAACGGCGACGCGATCCTGGAGGCGGTCCGGGCCGGCCTCGGCCTCGCGGTCCTCCCGACGTTCATGACGCACGCGGACCTGCGCTCCGGACGGCTCGTCACGGTGCTGGACGCCTACGAGGCGACGGACTTCGCGATCCATGCGGTCTGGCCCCACCACCGGCACCTGTCGCCCAAGGTGCGGGCGTTCGTCGATTTCCTGGCCGAGCGGTTCGGGCCGGTGCCGGACTGGGATCTGGGCCTGAGGGCGGTGTCGACCGTCCCCGCCGACGGCCCCCTGCCTTGAGCCCGCCACGCTCACGCGATTAGTCTGCATCCGACGTACCGACGCCCGCCCCGGGGATCGATGGAAAGCATTCTCAGCATCCTGCTCGGCGTCGTCGGACTGCTGGTCGTGATCGGCTTCCTGCCGGCCGTGGCCAAGCGCCTCGCCCTGCCGCAGACGGTGCTCCTGGCGGGCACCGGGATCGGCATCGGCGTCGCCGTCCACCTGACGGCCGGGCTCGGCGGGGGCGGCGGCTTCTCGGGCGACATGCTGTCGGCGATCGGCCATCTGGAGATCCCGGCCGAGGCGATCCTCTACCTCTTCCTGCCGGTCCTGCTGTTCGAGGCGGCGCTGGCCGTCGACGTCCGCCGCCTGCTCGACGACATGGGCCCGGTGCTTCTGATGGCGATCGTCGCGGTCGTCGTCTCGACCGTGTTCGTCGGCTTCGCCCTGGCGCCGGTGAGCGGTCTGCCGCCCTCGATCGCGCTGGTTTCGTGCCTGCTGGTCGGCGCGATCCTCGCCACCACCGACCCCGGCGCCGTCATCGGCGTCTTCCGCGACGTCGGCGCGCCGCGCCGGCTCACCACGCTGGTCGAGGGGGAGAGCCTTCTCAACGACGCCGCGGCGATCGCGCTCTCCGCCATCCTGATCGCGATGCTGACGGGCAGCCGCGCGCCCGATTTCACGGGTGCGGTGACCGACCTGCTGGTCCAGTTCGTCGGCGGGCTCGCGATCGGCATCCTCCTCGCCCGCGCGGTCGTGCTGGTGATCCCGCTGCTGCGCGACATCGCGGCGGCGGAGATCACGCTGACCCTCGCGCTCGCCTATCTCGCCTTCATCATCGGCCAGGCCTATGCCCAGGTCTCCGGCGTGGTGGCGGTGGTCGCGGCGGCGCTGGTCATCGGGTCGTCCGGCCGCACCCGCTTCTCCGGGCAGAGCTGGATCGGCCTACGGCAGGTCTGGGAGCAACTGGGCTTCTGGGGCTCTTCGTTCCTCTTCGTGCTCGCGGGCATGATCGTGCCCCCGATCCTGATGGACGTGACGTGGGCCGATTTCGGCCGCCTCGTCGTCGTGATCATGGCGACGCTCGCCGCGCGGGCGGTCGTGCTCTACGGGCTCCTTCCGCTGCTGTCGATGACCGGGCTCGCCCAGACGGTCGGCGGCGGGTTCAAGGTCGTCATGCTGTGGGGGGGCCTGCGCGGCGCGGTCTCGGTGGCGCTGGCGGTCGCGGTGGCCGAGAACCCGGGGATCAGCGAGGACGTCCAGCGCTTCGTCGCCGTCATCGCCACGGGCTACGTCCTCTTCACGCTCCTCGTCCAGGGAACCACGCTCCGCATCCTCATGCGCCTGCTCAACCTCGGCCGCCTCACCCCGGTGGAACAGGCGCTGCGGAACCGGGTCCTCGCGCTGTCGCTGACCGAGGTGCGGGACGGCATGCTGGCGACGGGCCGCGATTATCGCGTCGCCCCGTCGACCGTGGACGAGGCGGCCGACTACTACACCCGCCGGCTCGCGGCGGTGGAGGCCGACCTCGCGGCGAACGACCCGCTGGACCAGGCGGACCGGCAGGTCTTCGGGCTGATGCTGCTGACGAACCACGAGCACGAACTCGTGCTCAAGCGCTTCGCCGACGGCCTCATCTCCCGCCACATGGTCCAGCGCGCGGCGGTGGACATCGAGCGGATGGGCGACGCGGCGCGCACCGGCGGCCTTCCGGCCTATCTGCGCGCGACGGCGCGGACGCTGAAGTTCGGTCGCGGCTTCCGCATCGCGCTCTGGTTGCACGACCGGTTCGGCGTGACGCGGCCGCTGGGCGTGCTGCTCGCCCGCCGGTTCGAGCAGCTGCTCCTGATGCGCGGCGCGCTGCGCGACCTGAAGACGTTCCAGAAGGGCCGCCTGCCGCAGCTTCTCGGCGCCGAGACGGGCGAGGTGATGGGCGATCTGCTGGAGAAGCGCACCACCGACGTGGAGCAGCAATACGACGCCTTCCGCCTTCAGTATCCGGACTTCGCCGCCGACCTCCAGCGGCGCTACGTCCTGCGCCGGGCGCTGCTGCGCGAGGCGGCGGCCTATCGCGCGCTGCACGACGACGGGGTGATCAACCGCGACGTGGCCGAGGACCTGACCGAGGACGCGAACGCCCTCGAGCGGAACCTCTCGCGCGCGCCGCGGCTCGACCTCGGGCTCGACCGGCCGGCCCTCGTCGCGCGGGTGCCGATCTTCGCCGACCTCGGCCCCGAGCGGCAGGCCAAGATCGCCAGGGTGCTGCGCCCCCGCCTCGCGGTCCCCGGCCAGCGCCTCGTCCGGCGGGGCGACAGGGGCGACTGCATGTACTTCGTCAGCTCGGGCGCCGTGCAGGTGGAGGTGCCGGGCCGGCCCACGCCGATCCGCCTGGGCAGTGGCGAGTTCTTCGGGGAGCTGGCGCTTCTCTACGACCAGCCGCGCTCGGCCGACGTCCGCGCGCTCGGCTACTGCCAGCTTCTCGTGCTGGACGACAGGGATTTCGAGCGGCTGCGGCGGACCGATCCGGAGATCAACGCCCACATCGAGGCGGTCGCGGCGAGCCGGCTCGGCGGGTGGAGCCCGCCCGCACCGGCGCCGCCGCCGACACCGGCCGCCCCGCCCC
>CANGXM010000317.1 GCA_947457845.1 Rhodospirillales bacterium
AGATCTCCGGGAACCCGCGCACCGTGCGCACCATGAGCGAGCACATCGACGTGGACGTCACCGGCATCCTGCGCCGGGAGATGAACATGTCGGACGCGGGCGACGTGCTGATCGACCACACGGTCCGGGTCGCCAACGGCCGCGTGACCAGTGCCGAGGCGCTGGGCCACCGGGAGTTCGTTTTCACCAAGCTGTACCGGAGCGCGTGAGGCGGTGACGGGGGCGCGCGGGGGCCCGGGTTCGGTCGCCCCGCGCCTCCTCTGGGACGAGGCGAAGAGGGCGGCCAATCTCGCGAAGCACGGTGTCGATTTCGTCGTCCTGGGTGATTTCGACTGGCTCGACGCCAACATCTTCGAAGACCGGCGAAGGCCGTACGGCGAGGTGCGGATGGTCGCCCACGGCCTGATCCGCGGAAGGACCATCCATGCCCGACATCGTCGTCACCGAATTCATGGACGAGGCGGCGGTCGCCGACCTGTCCGCCACCCACGACGTCGTCTACGACCCCAAGCTCGTCGACCGGGCGGAAGACCTCGTCCGCCTGCTGGCCGACGCGCGCGGCCTGATCGTCCGCAACCGGACGCAGGTGCGGGGCGTGCTGCTGGAGGCCGCCCCCCGGCTGAAGGCGGTCGGCCGGCTGGGCGTCGGGCTGGACAACATCGACGTCGCCGCCTGTGAGGCGCGCGGCATCGCGGTTCTGCCGGCCACGGGCGCCAACGACGACAGCGTCGCGGAATACGTGATCGCGGGCCTGCTGATGCTGCGGCGCAGCGCCTATTTCGCCTCCGCGGAGGTCGCGGCGGGCGGCTGGCCGCGCAACCGGCTGATGGGGCGCGAGGCGCTGGGCGCCACGCTCGGCCTCGTCGGCTTCGGCGCCATCGCCCGCGCCGTGGCGATCCGGGCGCGCGCGCTCGGCATGCGGATCGTGGCATCCGATCCCTTCGTCCCGGCCGACAGCCCCCATTGGGCCGCCTTCGGCGCGACGAAGGTCGATCTCGACCGGCTGGTCGCCGACAGCGACGTGATCAGCCTGCACGTCCCCCTCACCGCCGAGACCCGCGGCCTCTTCGGGGCCGACCGGCTCGCCGCGATGCGGCCGGGATCGGTTCTGATCAACGCCGCCCGCGGGGGGGTCGTGGACGAGGCGGCGCTGGCGGCGTCGCTGAGGGCCGGCCATCTCGGCGGCGCCATGCTCGACGTCTTCGACGCCGAGCCGCTGCCGGGCGGCGGGCCGCTGGTCGACGTGCCCAACCTGATCCTCACGCCCCACGTCGCGGGCGTGACCGTCGAGTCGAACGAGCGGGTGAGCGCCGTGACCGTCGCGAACGTCCGCCGCGTCCTGGGGTCCC
The DNA here is from genome assembly GCA_947457845.1 of Rhodospirillales bacterium. Classification (GTDB taxonomy): domain Bacteria; phylum Pseudomonadota; class Alphaproteobacteria; order Azospirillales; family Azospirillaceae; genus CANGXM01. The sequence continues at coordinate 1,350 of CANGXM010000317.1, forward strand.
GCCCGTGAGCACCGAGACCCTCTCCCTCGACGCCGCGCGCGACCTCGCCCGCGCCGCCCTCGTCGCCTGCCGGATCTCCGAGGCGAACGCCGCCGCCGTCGCCGCCGCCCTCGTCGCGGCCGAGGCGGACGGGCTGGCCGGGCACGGCCTGTCGCGCGTCGCCGCCTATGCCGACCAGGCGAAGAGCGGCAAGGTCGACGGCTTCGCCGTCCCGGCCGTCGCCCGGCCCCGTCCCGGCGCGGTGCTGGTGGACGCGGGCACGGGCTTCGCCTTTCCAGCACTCGACGCCGCCGTCGACGCCGTCGCCGGGATCGCCCCGGATCAGGGCGTCGTCGCCGCGGCGGTCGCCAACTCCCACCATTTCGGGGTCGCGGGCCACCATGTGGAGGCGGTCGCCCGGCGCGGGCTGATCGGCCTGCTTTTCGGCAATTCGCCGGCCGCCATCGCCCCCTGGGGCGGCGCGACGCCCCTGTTCGGGACCAATCCCATCGCCTTCGCCTGTCCGCGGACGGGTGCCGAGCCGCTGGTCGTCGACCTGTCGCTGTCCAAGGTCGCCCGCGGGAAGATCATGGTCGCGGCCCAGAAGGGGGAGCCGATCCCCGAGGGCTGGGCGCTGGACGCCGAGGGCCGTCCCACCACCGACGCCAAGGCGGCGCTGAACGGGGCGATGCTGCCCATGGGCGACGCGAAGGGGGCCGCCCTCGTGCTCGTGGTCGAGCTTCTCGCGGTCGCGCTGACCGGCTCGAACTTCGGCTGGGAGGCCAGCTCCTTCTTCACCGCCGACGGGCCCGCCCCGCGCGTGGGACAGCTGCTGATCGCGATCGATCCGGGGGCCTTCGGGCCCTCGGCCGTGACCGAGCGGCGGATCGCCGACCTGTGCGGGGCGGTGCTGGGCCAGCGCGGTGCCCGGCTCCCCGGCGACCGGCGGCTGGCGCTCCGGGTCAAGGCGGCGCGCGACGGCATCGCCGTTCCGGCGGCCCTCGTCGCCGACATGCGCCGCCGGGCCGCGGGCGGTTGACGCCGCGGCCCGGACGGGGGCAACCTTTCGTCCATGGACCAGAACCGGCTCACGGACCTCCGCGACGAACTTGAGAAGATCCGTGCCAAGCGGGGCGACCGCCGCCCGGTCGGGCCCCTTGCGCGCCCGGTTCCGGGCGCCGACGGCTTCATGAGCGGAAAGAGCCGCTTCCTGGTGGTCGCGGCCCTTCTCGCGATGGCGATGTACTATCTGTTCTGAGCGTCGCCGCTCACTCGCCGAACAGCGAATTCACCGGCAGGTGGACGTAGAGCATCAGGCTGTTGGAGCCGGGGTTCTTGTTGCCGATGTTCGCGTTCGACATGTGGCTGAAGCCGGCCGTCACGCGCGCGGCGTTTTCGAACCGGTAGCCGACCTCGAACATGGTGCGGAACTCGATCGCGTTGCCGAGGTCCTTGCCGTCGCCGCGGCTGTAGAGGCCGGCGCCGAAGCTCGGCGTGAAGACGAAGTTGCCCCAGGTGAAGTCGAAGAGCACGCCGCCCAGCCCGTAGAGCATGCCGTCGGCGCTGGTGGCGGCGCCCACGAATGGCCGAACCGAGAACCAGCCGCCGGCCGAATAGAGCTCCAGGCCCGAGCGGTACTCGACCCGGGCCTCGGTCGCCTTCTTTCTGCCGGCCTTGTCGCCGACGTCGAAGTAGAGGCCGGCCGATCCGGTGTCGATGGCGTTCGTGTCGAACTGGCCGACGCCGAAACTCAGGAGTGCCGGCTTCTGCGCCGCCGCCGGAGCGACCGGTGCCGCCGACAGCACGGACACGATGGCGACACCCAGCGCCGCGATCCCCGAACGAAGCATGCAAGCCCCCACTCTTTCGTCGGTCCCTTTGATGGCGCATGGCGTGCCGCAAGGCAATCACCGATGCTGTGGGTGGAGACATTCGTCGTCCCGGAGGCCCGAGAATGAGCACGGACGCGATGCCCGCCGACCCGCAGGACGCGGTGATCCGCTGGCTCGCCGCACCCGCGACCCACGGCGGTGCCGCCGTCCGGCGGATCGACACCCACGGCGCGGTGGTGGTCCTGGCCGGCGACCGGGCGTGGAAGCTGAAGCGCGCGGTGCGCTTTCCCTACATGGATTTCTCCACCCTCGACCGCCGCCGCGAGGCCTGCCGGGGGGAGGTGGCGCTGAACGCGCGGTTGGCGCCGTCGCTCTATCTGGGGGCCGTTCCCGTCGTCGCCGGTGCCGACGGCGGGCTTCGGTTCGGGACGGAGGCGGAGGCCGACGCCGCGGTCGAGTGGGTGGTGGCGATGCGCCGGTTCGACGAGGCCGGCCTGTTCGACCGCCTGGCGACGGAGAGGCGGCTGGAAGTCGCGCACGTCCGGGACCTCGCGACCGCCGTCGCCGCGTTCCACCGCGCGGCGGACCCGCGGCCCGGCGCCGGCGGGCCAGAGGCGGTCGCCTGGGTGCTCGACGACAACACGGCCGAGATGGCGGCCATGCCGGACCGGCTCGACCCCGCGCGCGTGGCGCTGCTCGCGGCCCGGTCCCGCGCGGCGTTCGCCGACCTGCGCGACCTGATCGCATCGCGGAGCCGATCCGGCCGCGTCCGCGCCTGTCATGGCGACCTGCACCTGCGCAACGTCTGCCTCGTCGACGGTCGCCCGACGCCCTTCGACGGGATCGAGTTCAACGCCGCGCTGACCGACATCGACGTCTGGTACGACGTCGCCTTCCTCCTGATGGACCTCGACCACCGCGGACTGCGGACGCTCGCCAACGTCGCCCTCAATGCCTACGTGGAGGCGGGCGGCGACCTCGACGGCATCGCCCTGCTGCCGCTGTTCTTGTCGATGCGCGCCGCCGTCCGGGCCAAGGTCGTCGCGACCGCCGCCGGGGGAGCGGGCGATCCCGCCGCCGCCGTCCGCCTCACGGCGGAGGCGCGGGCCTATCTCGACCGTGCGCTCGCGTGCGTCGAGCCGGCGCCGCCCCGTCTCGTCGCGATCGGCGGCCTGTCCGGAACGGGAAAAACGACGGTGGCCCGGGCGGTGGCGCCCGGACTCGGGCGCACGCCAGGGGCGGTGATCCTGCGCACCGACCGCATCCGCAAGGACCGCGCGGGCGTGGCGGAGACCGCGCGGCTTCCGCCCGACGCCTATGGCCCTGGCACGGCCGAGCGCGTCTATGCGGCGCAGGCCGCGGCGGCGGCGCGGGTTCTG
>CANGXM010000318.1 GCA_947457845.1 Rhodospirillales bacterium
CTGGCTCGCGGGTCGCCGCTCCGCCCGACCTTCCCGGTCCCCGGGGGGACCAGTGGTGTCACCGGGCATCGCTCGCCGCTCACAGTTGCGGGGGCAGCCGCGGATTCCGGCCACGGGGGACCGTCACCGCATTCCCTTTTCATCCCGCCCGGGTCACCCCGGACGGGAACCATCGGTCGGAGCTTGGAACCGAAGCCGACCTGCCGCAAGGGGGCTCTGCGAGGATGGCCGATCAGCGGCTTGCTCTCCGACAGCGATCTCGATACGTTACGTTATAACATCACGTCAAGAGAAACCGATGTCGCCTGCGATCCCGGACGGACTCCACACGATCCTCGACCGTACCCGCGCCCTGCGGAGCCTCGCGGCTGCCGAACCGTCCTGGCGCTGATCGCGGCGATCGTCATCCTCGTCACCATCGTGCTTCCGGCCGAGTACGCCATCGACCCGACCGGCATCGGCCGCGTGCTCCAGCTGACCGAGATGGGGGAGATCAAGCAGCAACTCGCCCGCGAGGCGGAGGAGGACCGGCGGCTGGACTCCATGACACCATCCCCGCGGTCGGACGCGGGATCCCCGGTGTCGATCCTGTTCGCCCGGCTGTTGATCGCACCGGCCCATGCGGCCGGACCGGCCCGCCTCGCCCAGGTTCCCGAGCGCACGGACGAGACGGTGATCACCCTCGCTCCGGCCGAGGGGCGGGAATACAAGATGCGCCTGCCACGTGGGGCCCAGGTGCGCTTCAGCTGGACCGTCGAGGGTGGCGTGGTGAACTACGACCTTCACGGCACCCCGGCGCCCGGTGGCCGTGAGAGCAGCTACAAGTCGAACCGGGGCGTCCGGTCCGACGAGGGCGTGCTGACCGCCGGGTTCGACGGCACCCACGGCTGGTTCTTCCGCAATCGCGGGTCGGCGCCGGTGACGGTCCGCCTGCGCACCACGGGTCCCTACGAGGAGATCCGCCGCGTCATGTGACCCGGGCGACGTCGTCGACCGAGTTCACGAGAAGGCTCGGTCGACGACGGTCCTTGACAGCGACGGTCGTCGGACGTCCTATGGGAGCCATGGGGTCGGCGATCGCCCCATCAGGCGGCATGCCCAAGAGTCGCGTCCCTTCCCCACAGGAGGACGCAGCATGCCCGCGTTCAACGCCATCTCCGCCGATCAGCTGTCCCGCCTCGTCGGAACGCCCAGAGCCCCGCGCGTCATCGACGTGCGCACCGACGAGGATTTCGCCCTCGATCCACGCCTGATCCCCGCCGCCCTCCGTCGACCTCACGCCGACGTCCTCCGTTGGGCGGCCGATCCCGCCGTCCGCGACGCCAGCGACATCGTCGTCGCCTGCCGCAAGGGGCTGAAGCTGGCCCAGGGCGTCGCGGCCTGGCTGCGCCAGCTGGGCCTGCCCGCCCGCACGCTGGAGGGCGGAACGCTCGCATGGGCCGCCGCCGGGCTTCCGCTCGTGCCGACGGCGCGATTGCCTCGGCGTGACGCGGCCGGGCGCACGGTCTGGGTCACGCGCTGGCGGCCCAAGGTCGACCGGATCGCCTGTCCCTGGCTGATCCGCCGTTTCGTGGATCCCGACGCGGCGTTCCTGTTCGTCGCCCCGTCCGAGGTGCCGGACGTCGCCGTCCGCTTTGACGCGACGCCGTTCGACATCGAGGGCGACGGCGTGGCGTGGACCCACAGGGGCGATCTCTGCACCTTCGACGTCATGGTCGAGGAACTCGGCCTCGCCGCCGAGCCGGCGCTGGTCCGCCTCGCCACCATCGTGCGCGGCGCCGACACCGCGCGCCCGGACCTCGCCCCGCAGGCGGCGGGGCTGCTGGCGGTGTCGCTCGGCCTCTCGCGCGTCCATGCCGACGATCTCCGCCAACTCGACGCCGGCATGATCGTCTACGACGCCCTCTATCGCTGGTGCCGCGACGCCGCCGACGAGACCCATGACTGGGTCTCGCACGCGCCGAAGACCGGGAGGCAGCCATGAGCGCAGCCCAGGGGCCGACCGCGGCGGACGGGCCGCCCGTCGTGGGATGGGCGGAGGCCACGGCCACCTGGGGCCGGATCGCCGCCCTGTCCTTCGGCGGGCCGGCCGGCCAGATCGCGGTCATGCACCGCATTCTGGTGGAGGAGAAGCGGTGGATCGGGGAGGCCCGGTTCCTCCATGCGCTCAACTTCTGCATGCTGCTCCCGGGACCGGAGGCGCAGCAGCTGGCCACCTACGTCGGCTGGCTCCTGCACGGGACGCGGGGCGGCCTCCTCGCCGGTGGGCTCTTCGTCCTTCCGGGGGTTCTCTCGATCATGGCGCTGTCCTGGATCTACGTGCTGTGGGGACAGGTCGGCGTCGTGGCCAGCGCCTTCTACGGCCTCAAGGCGGCGGTGCTGGCGATCGTGCTCCATGCGGCCGTCCGTATCGGACGCCGCGCGATCCGCGGGCGGACCGCCACGGGGATCGCCGCAGCGGCCTTCGTCGCGATCGGAGCGTTCGACGTGCCCTTTCCGGGCGTGGTGCTGGTCGCGGCCGTCGTCGGATGGTGCGCCGGCCGGACCGGGAACCTGGCGACCGGCGGCGGCCATGGATCCGGACACGGTGGCCGTGGGCCGTCGGTCGACGATGCCGAGACCCTCCTCGGGGAGCGGTTGCCGGCCCATGCGACGCCCGCCGCCGGGCGACCGCTGCGGACGGCGGCGGTCTGGCTGCCTCTGTGGCTGGGGCCCGTCGCACTGCTCGTGCTGGTCCGCGGGTCGGACGACGTGTTCGCCACGATCGGATGGTTCTTCTCCGGGACCGCGGTGGTCACCTTCGGCGGTGCCTACGCGGTCCTCGGCCACGTGGCCCAACAGGCGGTCGACCGCTTCGGTTGGCTCGCACTTGCCGAAATGATGGACGGTCTGGCGATGGCCGAGACCACGCCGGGCCCCCTCATCATGGTGCTCCAGTTCGTGGGGTTCCTCGCCGCCTTCCGCGACCCCGGCGGGCTGCCGCCGCTCCTGGCGGGAACGCTCGGCGGGTTGCTCGCGACCTAGGTGACCTTCGCGCCCTGTTTCCTCTGGATCTTCCTCGGCGCACCGTTCGTCGAGCGGATGCGCGGGAACCGCGCCCTGGCCGCCGCGCTGGCGGCGATCACGGCGGCCGTCGTCGGCGTGATCCTCGACCTCGCCCTCTGGTTCGCGATGCACGCGCTGTTCGGTCGGACGACAGTGCTCGACGCGGGACCGCTGCGGCTGGAGGTGCCGGTCCTCTCGACCGTCGACCCCTGGGCGCTGGCGCTCGCCGTCCTGGCAGGGCTCGCGCTGTTCCGTTTCCGGGTGGGGACCCTCGGCGTCGTCGCCGGGTCGGCGCTCGCCGGCGTCGCGCTGCGGACAGTGGGCGCGGCACCGTGACGGGACGTGCGCTGGGCAGGGCGAGCAGCCGGTTCGACGAGAGACGGGTTGCGATCTCGGCTCGGGATGATAGGTTACGTTATAGCGTTACGTAGTGTAAGGACTCCAGCATGCAGGCGGTCACGGACGGCCTTCCTCCCGGTCTCGACCATGTGCTCGACCGGGTCCGTGGCCTGCGCCGCGACGCCGTCCGCGGCGGCTTCCGGCAGGATGCCGTCGCCTATGGTCTCGCGCTGGAGGCGGTCGACGCGCTCGTCGCCGCGTTCGGGCCGGAGGCCACGCGCACCTTCCTGCTGTGCCAGGAGGCGGCCCTGCGCGGCAAGGTCCAGGGACCAGCCGGCAACGCCTGACCCCGACCGGAGAGATCCCCATGGCCGTCCCGTCGCCCTGCATCGACGTCTGCCGCTTCGACGGCCGCACCGGCTGGTGCGTCGCCTGCCTGCGCACGCGCGAAGAGGCCCGCGGCTGGAAGCGGATGACCGACCACCGCCGCCACGCGGTCCTCGCCGAGGCGAAGCGTCGTCGCGCGAAACTCACGGCCGCGGAATTCGACGTCGACCGCTGACCTCCCCCCGTCCGTCCCCACGCCCCCGGCTCGCCGCCGAAGGGGGCACCGCCCGGAGACCAGACCATGACCGCCACCGCGACGCCGCCGGCCCGCACCCCCGTCACCGTCCTCACCGGCTATCTGGGGGCCGGCAAGACCACGCTGCTGAACCGCATCCTCTCGGAACCCCACGGCCGCAGGTACGCCGTGGTGGTCAACGAGTTCGGGGAGATCGGCATCGACAACCACCTCGTCGTGAACGCCGACGAGGAGGTGTTCGAGATGAACAACGGCTGCATCTGCTGCACCGTCCGCGGCGACCTGATCCGCATCATCGGCGGGCTGATGAAGCGCAAGGACTTCGACGGCATCATCGTCGAGACGACGGGCCTCGCCGACCCCGCCCCGGTCGCGCAGACCTTCTTCGTCGACGACGAGGTGCGCGAGCGGGCGGCGCTCGACGGCATCGTCACCGTGGTCGACGCAAAGCAGATCCTGCGCCGCCTGGAGGACAGCCCCCAGGCGGAGGAGCAGGTGGCCTTCGCCGACCTGATCCTGCTGAACAAGACC
>CANGXM010000319.1 GCA_947457845.1 Rhodospirillales bacterium
CCGACGGGCCGACGGTGCGCCACGGCGGCTCGGCGTCGCCGGCCTCGATCGGGGCGGCGCCGTCCCACGGCCGCCGGGTGCTGGCCTTGCGGCCGGCATGGCCGATCTGCACGCCCGCGACCGCGCCATAGGCGGCATAGACCTCGGCGATGCGGCGCATGCCCTCGATCTGGCCGTCCTCCCACAGGCCGGTGCAGCCGTGGGTGATGCGGCCCTCGGGCACGACCGCCGTCGCCTCGACGATGCCGAGCGCGGCACCGCCCATGGCGAAGCGGGCGTGATGGTGGACGTGCCAGTCCGTCATGCGGCCGTCGACCGCCGCGTACTGGCACATGGGCGACACGACCACCCGGTTGCGCAGCGTCAGGCCGCGCAGGGTGAGTGGCGTGAACAGGTGCGGCTGCGGCCCCCGTGGCTCCGCCATGGCGACCGGCCCTACTGCGCCGCCTGCCGTTGCGCGGTCCAGACCTCGCGCGTGATCCGCTCCGCCTCCTCGATGATCGGCATCAGGCGGGCGACCCGGTCGTGCCCCTCCTGCCCCAGCGCGGCGAAGCGCGTCAGCGGCGGGCGCACGTCGCCCACCGGGCAGCCGCGGGCCGCGGCCAGCGCCTTGGAATAGCACTGGTGGCCGTAGGTCGGGTGGCCCTCGGCGATGATGTGCTCGATCTGGGTGATGCAGCGCTGGATGCGCCGCGCCTCCTCGACCCGGCCGGCGGCCAGCAGGTCGCAGATGCGGGTGGAGGGGGCGGGCATGTAGTTGCCGAACGGGTTGACGTAGCCGACCGCGCCGAGCGCGTAGCTCTCGACGATCCGCTCGCCCGCGAAGACGTTCATCATCCCGTCCGTCGCCTCGATGATGTCGTAGACGCGGGCCACGTCCTGGCTCGCTTCCTTGATGTAGCGGACGTTCGCGAACGCCTTGGTCATCCGCGCCACCAGCTTCGCCGACATGTCGACGTTGGAGGTGAACGGGTTGTTGTAGAGCATGATCGGGATCGAGACGGCCTCGGAGATGGCCTTGTAGTAGCCGAAGATCTCGTCCTCGGTCGGGGTGTAGTAGTAGGGCGGGATCACCATCAGCCCGTTGGCGCCCAGCCTCTCCGCCTCGCGGGCGTAGCGCACCGCGTTGGCGGTGTAGGCGTTGGCCGCGCCGACCCACACGACCGCCCGGCCGCGGCAGATCCGCACCGTCTCCTCGACGAGCTGCGTGCGCTCCTCGTCGCTCACCGTCAGGAACTCGCCCGTCGTGCCCAGAATGATGAACCCGGGCGCGCCCTCGGCGATCTGCCATTCGAGGAAGCGGTTCAGCGCCGGCACGTCGATGCCGGGACCGTCCTCGCGGAACGGGGTGACGATCACGGAATGGCTGCCGCGGTACTGGGTGGACATCGGACGGGTCTCCGGTGGAAGGCGGGCTGGCGAGGGGACGGGAGGGCGGCCGGGCGTTAGCCCTTCAGCGCCGCCCAGCCGGACGTCGCCAGGATGGCGTGGCTCTCGATGATGTCGGCGTCGGGCGTGGTGCCCGGCACGTTCTTGTCGGCGATGATCTCCAGCACGGTCTGGCCGGCGTAGCCGATGTCCCGCAGCGCCGCCGCGGCGGGCGCGGGCTGGACCATTCCGGTGCCGAGCTTGTCGTGCTTGAAGTCGCCGTAGCCGCTGTCGGAGATGTGGACGTTCTTGACCAGCGCCCCCAGCCGGCGGATCGCCGCGGCCGGATCCTCCTTGATGTAGGCGGAGTTGCAGACGTCGAAGTTCACCCCGACCTCGGGGCCGATGTCGGCGCAGACCTTCGCCATGTCCTCGGCGCTGGGCAGGAAGGTGAAGGGCACGTTCTCCACCAGGATCTCGACGCCGGTTCCCTTGGCGTGGGCCACCAGTTCCTTCGCCCCCTCCACGAACCAGTCGTACATCCAGCGGTAGGGCGGGTTGATCAGGCTGTTCACCGGCCCCGGAATCGCCACGACGTAGGGGCAAGACCACTCGGCCGCGAGGTCGATCGCCTCCCGGTAGCGGTCGAGCGTGTAGCGCCGCATGATCGGGCACGGCGAATTGGGGTTGTTGTCGAGCAGCGGATAGCAGAACGAGGTGATGCGCCCGCCGGTCCCGTCCAGCCACGAGCGGTAGCCGTCGCGCTCCGCCTTCGGCATCTGCGAGGGCCAGCAGTGCGGCGGGAAGATCATCATCTCGAAGCGGGAGTAGCCGAGGCCAGCCAGATGCTTGAGGGCGTCCAGGCCGCCGTCCGAGTACATGAAGGGGAACGTGCTGGCAGCCACGGGCAAGCCGGTCATCGCCTCTGATCCTCCCAGGATGTGCGCCGCGGACGGCACCGGGACGGGCGGCGCGGCGTTTTCGTATGCCGCACAATTGTTATCATGGCGTACAGAATGCTGTAAACCGCCGGAACGGGAGCGGACGGGATGGGAACCATGGCCGTGCGATCGACGGGGGACGGACCCGGCGCGACGGACGTGCTGGTCGTCGGCGGCGGCATCGCCGGCTGCGCCACGGCCTACTACCTCGCCCGCGACGGGGTCGAGGTGACGGCGATCGACGCCTTCGACCTGAACACCCAGGCGTCGGGCTCCAACGCCGGCAGCCTGCACGCCCAGATCCCGCACGAGCCCTTCGTGCTGAATGGCGAGGGCTGGGCGCGCACCTTCGCCCCGACGCTCCGGCTGATGCTGGCGTCGGTGGAGATGTGGGGCGGGCTGGAGGCGGAACTCGACGCCGTCCTCGACGTCGCGGTGACCGGCGGCCTGCTGGTCGCGGACACCGAGGCGCAGATGCGCGACATCGAACGCAAGGCGGCGGTCGAGCGCGCCTTCGGCCTCGACGTCCGCCTGCTCGACCAGGCCGCGCTGCGCGCCTTCGCGCCCTACGTGTCGGACCGGATGATCGGCGGCGCGCTCTGCCCGACCGAGGGCAAGGCGAACCCGCTGCGGGCCACCCCCGCCTTCGCGCGGGCGGCCAGGGCCAGGGGGGCGACGATCCTGACCGGCTGCGCCCTGCATCATCTGGAGACGGCGGCCGGCGGCTTCCTCGCGCACACCGACCGGGGGACCATCCGCGCGCGCCGGGTGGTGAACGCGGCCGGTGCCCGCGCGGCGGCCGTGGCCGCGATGGTGGGCGTGCCGCTGGAGATCGAGGGATACCCCCTCCAGGTGAACGTGACCGAGCCCTGCGCGCCGCTGATCCCCACCCTCCTCTACTACGCCGGCGAGAAGCTGAGCCTGAAGCAGGCGAAGAACGGGACGCTTCTGATCGGCGGCGGCTGGCCCGCGCGGATGGGGGCGGACGGACGGCCCCGCCTCGACCGGGCGTCGATCGTCGCCAACCTCGGCATCGCCTGCACCGTCGTCCCCGCGGTCGCGGGGCTGCGCCTCGTGCGCACCTGGCCCGCGATCGTGAACGGCACCGCCGACTGGAAGCCGATCCTGGGCGAGGTGCCGGGCGTCCCGGGCTTCTTCGTGAACGTCTTTCCCTGGATGGGCTTCACCGCCGGGCCGGTCTGCGCCCGGGTCACCGCCGACCTCGTCCAGGGGCGGGACCCCGGGTTCGACATCGCGCCCTTCTCGGCCGAGCGGTACCGGCCGGCGACGGCCGCGGCCTGAGGGGCGGGCGGGCGCGGCACCGGTTGTGCCGGGCCGTCCCGCCGCGTATCTCTGGACCGGCGCATGTCGGATGGGGGCGATGGGATGGACCGGAACGACCCCGACGATCGCGAGTACGTCCAGTCCCTCGTCCGCGGGCTGGAGGTCATCCGGGCGTTCGGACGGCTGAAGCCGCGCATGACCCTGTCGGAGGTCGCGCAGCAGACCGACATGACCCGCGCCGCCGCCCGCCGCTTCCTCCTCACCCTTGTGCGGGAGGGCTACGCGGAGACGGACGGCAAGTACTTCTCCCTCTGCTCGAAGATCCTCGACCTCGGGTTCGCCTACCTCGGCTCCAACCGGATCGCCGAGACCGCGCAGCCGGTAATGCGCGACGTGGTGGCGTGCACCCGGGAATCCTGCTCCGCCGCGGTCCTCGACGGCGACGACATCGTCTACGTCACCCGCGTGTCCAGCGCGCGGGTGCTCGCCATCGGCCTCTCGGTCGGCAGCCGCCTTCCGGCCTTCTGCACCGCGATGGGCCGGGTGCTCGTCGCCGGGCTGCCGGCCGACGAACGCGCCGCCTTCGTGGCGCGGACCCCGATCCGACCGCTGACGCCCTTTTCCGTGGGCGACCGGGCGGCGCTGGCGGACGCGATCGGGACGGCGCACCGCCAGGGCTGGGCGGCCGTCGACCAGGAACTCGAGGAGGGGCTGCGCTCGATCGCGGTGCCGATCCGCGACGCGGGCGGCCAGGTCGTCGCGGCGATGAACGTGAGCACCCACGCGGGCCGCACCAGCATGGGCGAGCTGCGCGACGCCATGCTGCCGATCCTGCTCGACGCCAGCGCCCGGATCGGGGCGGGCCTGCGCGGGCCGGAGGGCGC
>CANGXM010000320.1 GCA_947457845.1 Rhodospirillales bacterium
CCCGCGGCACGGCCCTGCGGCCGGCCGCCGGCCCCCGCCTCGGCGCCGACGAGCGCGGGGTCCTCGCGCGTCTCGTAGGCGCCCTGCGGGTCGTAGCCCATCGGCGGCGGCTCCATCACCCGCACCTCGAGGTGCGAGAGCGCCGAGGTGGTGGTGTCGCGGAGCTGCTGGAGCATCCCCTCGAACAGCTCGAACGCCTCGCGCTTGTACTCGTTGAGCGGGTCGCGCTGCGCATAGGCGCGCAGGTTGATGCCCTGGCGCAGGTGGTCGAGCGCCAGCAGGTGCTCCTTCCACTGCTGGTCGAGGATCTGGAGCAGGACGGACTTCTCGGCCATCCGCATGAACTCGGGCCCGTAGTTCGCCGCCTTCTCCGCCATCTTGCGGTCCGACGCGTCGCGGATGCGGGTCTCGATCTCCTCCTCGGCGATGCCGTCCTCCTTCGCCCACTCCTTGATCGGCAGGTCGAGGGCGAGGAGGCGCAGCACCTCCTCGTGCAGCTGGTCGAGGTCCCACTGCTCGGAATAGCTCTCGGGCGGGATCGCCGTCTTGGTGACGCGGGCGATCACGTCGTGGCGCATGCCCTCGACCGTCCCCTGCACGTCCTCGGCGTCCATGATCTCGCGGCGCTGCTCGTACACGACCTTGCGCTGGTCGTTCATGACGTTGTCGTACTTGAGCAGGTTCTTGCGGATCTCGAAGTTGTGCGCCTCGACGCGCTGCTGGGCCTTCTCCAGCGCCTTGGAGATCCAGGTGTGGGTGATCGCCTCGCCCTCCTGCAGCCCCAGCTTCTGCAGCATTCCGTCGAGGCGCTGCGAGCCGAAGATCCGCATCAGGTCGTCTTCCAGCGACAAGAAGAACTTGGACGCGCCCGGGTCGCCCTGGCGGCCCGACCGGCCGCGCAGCTGGTTGTCGATGCGCCGGCTCTCGTGCCGCTCGGTGCCCATCACGTAGAGGCCGCCGGCCTGGCGGACGATCTCCCGGTCGCGCTCGATCTCGGCCTTCACGGCCGTGCGGATCTCGGCCAGCCTCGCCTCGTCCGTCACCCCCTGGGCGGCGTGGGCGAAGCGGACGTCGAAGTTGCCGCCCAGCTGGATGTCGGTGCCTCGGCCGGCCATGTTGGTCGCGATCGTCACCGCCCCCGGCTTTCCGGCCTCGGCGATGATCGCCGCCTCCTGGTCGTGGAAGCGGGCGTTCAGGACCTGATGGGGGACCTTCTTCGTCTTCAGCACGTCGGCCAGCATCTCGGACTTCTCGATCGAGACCGTGCCGACCAGGATCGGTTGCCGACGCGCCTGACAGTCCTCGATCAGGGCGACGATGGCGTCGTACTTCTCCTTGGCCGTCCGGTAGACCTCGTCGTCCGCGTCTTTGCGCAGGACCTGCACGTTCGTCGGGATCTCGACGACCTCGAGGTTGTAGATCTCGGCGAACTCCCCGGCCTCGGTCATGGCCGTGCCGGTCATGCCGGCCAGCTTGGGATAGAGGCGGAAGTAGTTCTGGAAGGTGATGGAAGCCAGCGTCTGGTTTTCGCGCTGGATGGTCACCCTCTCCTTGGCCTCCAGCGCCTGGTGCAGGCCGTCGGAATAGCGCCGGCCCTCCATCATGCGGCCGGTGAACTCGTCGATGATGACGACCTTGTCGTCCTTGACGATGTAGTCGGTGTCCTTGCGGAACAGCTTGTGCGCCCGGAGCGCCTGGTTGGCGTGGTGGACGAGCGAGATGTTGGCGGTGTCGTAGAGGCCGCCCGCCTTCAGCAGGTCCGCCTCGGTGAGCCACCCTTCCATCTTCTCCTGGCCTTCCTCGGTCAGGGCGACGGTACGGTGCTTTTCGTCCTTCTCGAAATCGCCGTCCGAGAGGTTCGGCATGAGCTTGTCGACGGCGAGGTAGAGTTCGGACGAATCGTGCGACGGGCCGGAGATGATGAGCGGCGTGCGCGCCTCGTCGATGAGGATGGAGTCCACCTCGTCCACGATCGCGTAGTTGAAGGGCCGCTGGACCAGCTCCTCGCGGCGGAACTTCATGTTGTCGCGCAGGTAGTCGAAGCCGAACTCGTTGTTCGTGCCGTAGGTGATGTCGCAGGCGTAGGCCGCGCGCCGCTCCTCGTCGGTCAACCCGTGGACGATGCAGCCGACCGAGAGCCCGAGGAAGCGGTAGATCTGCCCCATCCACGCGCTGTCGCGCCGGGCGAGGTAGTCGTTGACGGTGACGACATGGACCCCCTTGCCCGAGAGCCCGTTCAGATAGACGGGGGCGGTGCCCACGAGGGTCTTGCCCTCGCCCGTCTTCATCTCGGCGATCTTGCCCTCGTTCAGAACCATGCCGCCGATCAGCTGCACGTCGTAGTGCCGCTGGCCGAGCACCCGCCTGGCCGCCTCCCGCACGGTGGCGAAGGCGTCGGGCAGCAGGTCGTCGAGGTCCTCGCCCTTGGCGATGCGTTCGCGGAACTGGTCGGTGCGCGCCTTCAGCGCGGCGTCGTCGAGGGCGGCGACCTGGCTCTCCAGCGCGTTGATCCGCTCCACGTCCTTGCGCAGGCGCTTGACGGTGCGGTCGTTCGCGCTGCCGAAGATCTTCCGCGCCAGGGAACCGAACATGTCGACCTCGATGGGTGCTCAGGGACAGCGGAAGAACCCGTGCCCGCGAGGCTCACATAAGACCCGGCAAAGGGTGAGTCAACGCGAGCGCGGGGAGCGTCAGTCCCTCGGGATCGTCCGGGCCTTCCTCCGGCCGTCCAGGATCAGGGCACGCACCTGCTCGAAAAGCGGTCGCGGCAGAAAGCCGTAGGCGAACGCACCCGCCCGACCGGGGATCGGGCGGAGATCGAACCCGGGCCAGGCGAAGCGGTTCAATTCGTCCACACGGATCCAGGCCGGCCCGTCGTCGAGGCCGAGCCGCGAGGCGACGACGGGCGGGAGGGCGACGGACGGCTGCCCGGCCGACGGCGGGGAATGCGTGACGGGTGCCACGACGACCACGACGTCCCCGTTCTGCCCCCGTTGCGCCGACAGCACGATCGCACACGGGCGGTCCTTCGCGGCCTCGGTCCGGCCGGCCTCGCGTTCGTGGCTCCAAAGGAAGGCGTAGCGGATGACGAGGCCCGGCGCCGGGGCGGGCAGGGTCATTCGGGAGCGACCCCGTACTCCGCCGCCTCGATGGCCGCCACCGTCTCATCGTCGAGCTCGTCGACCCGGAGGACCTCCCGCTCGCGTCGGCGAAGGCGCTCGTAGTCCAGCAGCTGCGCCTCCGAGAGGAACCCGCCGATCAGGCGGCCATGGCTGGTGACACGGACGATCCGGCCCGACATCGCCTCGTCGCGGTAGCGCCCGAAGTTGCGGGCGAACTCGGCGGCAGGAATGACCTTGTCCATGGCGGACACCTTCAGTTCAACGTCCATGAAATACGTAACTTGCGCGACATGCGTGGTCAATACGGTTGGGGAACGTCACCCTCGGCTATAGAATGACCCTTGTGAACGGTGAAGGGACGAGGCCCCCATGCCCCACGACGGCCACCACGCCCACGAGGCGGGCACCGAGCTTTCCGAGATGGACGCGCGCGTCCGGGCGCTGGAGAGCCTTCTGGTCGAGAAGGGCTACGTCGACCCGGCCGCGATCGAGGCGATCGTCCAGACCTACGAGACGAAGGTGGGACCGCGCAACGGCGCGCGGGTGGTGGCGCGGGCCTGGGCCGATCCCGCCTATCGCGCGCGCCTCCTCGCCGACGCCACGGCGGCGGCGGCCGAACTCGGCTATTCCGGCCGGCAGGGCGAGCATCTGGTGGCGGTGGAGAACGGGCCGGGCGTCCACAACCTCGTCGTCTGCACGCTGTGCTCCTGCTACCCGTGGAGCGTGCTGGGCCTGCCGCCCGCCTGGTACAAATCGGCCGCCTATCGCGCGAAGGCGGTGATCGACCCGCGCGGCGTGCTGGCCGATTTCGGCGTCTCGCTTCCGGCGGGCGTCGAGATCCGGGTCTGGGATTCCACCGCCGAGATCCGCTACCTCGTCGTCCCCGAACGGCCGGCCGGCACCGAAGGGTGGGAGGAGGAGCGCCTCGCCGGCCTCGTCACCCGCGACAGCATGATCGGCACGGGCCTCGCCCTGCCGCGCGAGGAGGCCGGGCGATGAACGGCGGGCAGGACCTGGGCGGCGCGCACGGCCATGGGCCTGTCGTGGTGGAGGCGGACGAGCCGCTGTTCCACGAACCGTGGGAGCGCCGGGCGCTCGGCCTGACCGTCGCCGTCGGCGGGACCGGGGCCTGGACCATCGACATGTCGCGCCGCGCGCGGGAGGACAGGCCGCCGGCCGAGTACCTGACGACGCCCTACTACGGCCTGTGGATCAAGGGGATGGAGCGGCTGGTCGTGGAGACCGGGCTCTGCACCGCCGAGGAGGTGGCGGCCGGCCGCGCCCTCGCCCCGCCCGCCCCCGTCCGGCGCGTCCTCACGGCCGAGCGGGTTCCGGCGGCGCTCGCG
>CANGXM010000321.1 GCA_947457845.1 Rhodospirillales bacterium
CTGTTCCGCCCAGCCGGCGTTGCGGCGCACGAAGTCGCGCACGTCGGCCTCGCGCACGCCGCGCGGCACCGTCACCCGCAGGTCGCCGGTCACCACGTCGAGGCGCATGGACAGGCGCCGGGCCCGCGCGCTCACCGTCAGCCGGACGGGGGCGGGGATCGTGTCGATCGCCAGGAGCCGTTCCCGCTGCGCCATTCCGTCATCCGATCCGCAGCACTCGCTCAGGCGGGCGCGAGCGCCCGGAACCGACGGTAGCCGAGCCCGGCGACGGCCGCCAGAAGCACCATCATCAGGGCGAGCGGCAGGAGGGTCCCGTCCTGGACCTTGGCGATCAGGACGCTACCCGCGGCGCCCCCCGCCATCTGCATGCAGCCCAGCAACGCCGACGCCGACCCCGCGGTGCGCGGGAAGGGCGCCATCGCGCTGGCCATGAGCGCCGGGATGGCGAGCCCGAGCGCGAACACCCACGCGACCATCGGGACCAGCACGCTCGCGATCGAGAGCGGCACGAGGAGGGCCGATCCCAGATACAGCGCGGCCGACAGGCCGAGCAGCACGAGCGAGATCCGGATCGTCCGCTCCGTGCCGATGCGCGGGCCGAACCGGCCCGTGACGAAGGAGCCCGAGAAGAAGGCGGCGACGGTGATCAGCGTCAGCCAGCCGTAGGCGGTGGGCTGGACGCCGAGCGAGCCGATCAGGAGGAACGGCAGGCTCGCGTGCATCGTCAGCATGCCGCCGATCATGGCGGTGGACGGCACGACGTAGGCGAGGAACGCCGGGTTCGCGAGGAGGCCCGCATAGGTGGACGCCATGCGGCCCGGACGGGTGGCGAGCGGGTCGCGGTGGCGGTTCGTCTCGGGCAGCCGCGCGGTCGCGGTCGCCAGCAGCGCCGCGCCGAGCATCGCCAGCACCGCGAAGACCGCGTGCCAGTCGAACACCGCCTGGAGATAGCCGCCCAGGATCGGACCGACGGCCGGGGCCACGGTGAAGGCCATCGTCATCACCGCCATGACCCGCGCCGCCTCCTCCCGTTCGAAGAGGTCGCGCACCACGGCCCGGCTGACCGAGGCGCCGGCGCAGGCCCCCGCCGCCTGGAGCACCCGGCCGGCGATCAGCGTCTCGATCGTGGGCGCCAGCGCGCAGGCCAGCGAGCCCGCCACGAACAGGACGAGGCCGACGAGGAGGCACCGCCGCCGCCCGAACCGGTCGCTCAGCGGCCCGTAGACGAGCTGCGCCAGCGCGAAGGTGAGCAGGAACACCGAGAGCGTCACCTGCACCATGCCCGGCGTCGTGCCCAGCGCCACGCCGATCGCGGGCATGGAGGGCGCGTACATCGAGATGGAGAGCTGCCCGATCGCCGAAAGCGCGGTCAGGAGCAGCGTGAGGGCGACGACGGAACGGGTCATGGGTGGAAGTATCAGGGGCCGTGACGGCCGGACCAACCCCGGCGTTGCCCCGGCATGGGTGCATTGCAGCCGACGGGAGCGCCCCGTTGACACCCGCCGGGCCGGGCGGCCACCCTTGAGAGCCGGCCGTCGGGCCGGCGCCCAGACACGCAAGCCCCGGGGAGACCGCCATGGGTCCGTTCGTCCTCGCCATCGACCAGGGCACGACCTCCAGCCGGGCCATCCTGTTCGACGCCCGCGGCCGTCCGGTCACCACCGCCCAGCGGGAACTCCGCCAGTTCTATCCCGACGACGGCTGGGTCGAGCACGATCCCGAGGACATCTGGCGGGACACGCTGGCCGTCTGCCGGCAGGCGCTGGAGCAGGCGAAGGTGCCGGTGGCCAAGGTCGCCGCAATCGGCATCACCAACCAGCGTGAGACCACCGTCCTGTGGGACCGGGCGACCGGCGAGCCGGTCCACAACGCCATCGTCTGGCAGGACCGGCGGACCGCCGCCCATTGCCGCCGCCTCGTGGAGGAAGGGGCGGAGCCGATGGTCCGGGCGAAGACCGGCCTGCTGCTCGACAGCTACTTCTCCGGCACGAAGCTCGCCTGGCTCCTCGACAACGTGCGTGGCGCCCGCGAACGGGCCGAGCGCGGCGAACTCGCCTTCGGCACGGTGGACAGCTGGCTCCTCTGGCGGCTCACCGGCGGCGTCCACGCGACCGACGCGACCAACGCGTCGCGCACGCTCCTCTACGACATCCACCGCCAGCGCTGGGACGAGGAGCTGCTGCGCCTGCTCCGCATCCCCGTGTCCGTGCTCCCCAAGGTCTGCGACAACGCCCACCTGTTCGGCACGACGAAGGCCGACCTGTTCGGCATGCCCATCCCCGTCACCGGCATGGCCGGCGACCAGCAGGCGGCGACGGTCGGGCAGGCCTGCCTCGACCCGGGCATGATCAAGTCGACCTACGGCACCGGCTGCTTCGCCCTCGTCAACACCGGGCAGACGGCGGTGGCGAGCGCCAACCGCCTCCTGACGACCATCGCCTATCGTCTCGACGGGCGGGCGACCTACGCGCTCGAGGGCTCGATCTTCGTGGCCGGGGCGGCGGTGCAGTGGCTGCGCGACGGGCTGCGCCTCATCCCCGACGCGGGCATGTCCGAGTTCATCGCCCGCGACGTGCCGGACACGGGCGGGGTCTACGTCGTCCCGGCGTTCACCGGCCTGGGTGCGCCGTGGTGGGATCCGCACGCCCGCGGCGCCATCCTCGGGCTGACCCGGGACACGAGCGCCGCCCACGTCGTGCGGGCGACGCTGGAGTCCGTGGGCTACCAGACGCGCGACCTGCTGGGCGCCATGGCGGGCGACATGGGCCGCCCGCCCGCCACGCTGCGGGTCGACGGCGGCATGGTGCGCAACGACTGGCTCTGCCAGTTCCTGGCCGACATCCTGGACGTGACGGTCGAGCGGCCGGTGGTGACCGAGACGACGGCGTTGGGCGCCGCCTTCCTCGCCGGGCTGCAGGCGGGGGTCTTCGGCACGATCGACGTGATCCGGCGCCAGTGGGAGAGCGAGCGGCGCTTCGAGCCGGAGATGGCCGCGGCCGAGCGCACGCGCCTCCACCAGGGCTGGCTCAGGGCCGTCGGGCGCGTCCGCACGTCCTGAGGGACAGGACGGCGGGACTTGCCGCCCCCGGGATCGATCGCCACTTCGGGTCGGTCCGGAGATCCGCCCCCATGCCCGCCCCCCAGAACCCCTATGAGCGTTGGATCGAGCGCGTCGTGCTGTCCGCGCGCTGGATCCTCGTGGTCTTCTATCTCGGCCTCGCGGTCGCGCTCGCGATCTACGCCGTCAGCTTCCTGAAGAAGCTCTGGAAGATCGCGGTCAACACGCTGACCTACAACGACGCCGAGATGCTGCTGGCCATGCTCGCGCTCATCGACGGGGCGTTGGTGGCGAGCCTGATCGTCATGGTCATGATCTCTGGCTACGAGAACTTCGTCTCGTCCTTCGACGAGAACAACGGACAGGAGCGCCTCTCCTGGATCGGCAAGCTCGACGCTGGCAGCCTGAAGATCAAGGTGGCCTCGGCGATCGTCGCGATCTCCTCGATCCACCTGCTCCAGGCGTTCATGAACATCGGCAACTTCACGTCCGAGCAGCTTCTCTGGCTGACCATCATCCATATGGTCTTCGTCGCCTCGGCGCTGTTGCTCGGCGTGCTCGACCGGATGATGAACCGAAAGGAGACCTGACGGGCGCGGTCAGTCGCACCAGGTCACGGGCAGCTTCGGCGGCGGCACCCCGGCGGCGTCGAACGCGTCGGCGAGAAGGTTTTCGGGCACGCGTCCGAGCACGTTGGGAGCCGGCACGACCAGAATGGTTCCCGTGGACGGGCGCACCCAGATTTCAGAGATCGCGTCGCCACCGGACGGGCGGAAGCCGTTCGCGACGAACCAACGACGTAAGTCGTCGCCCTCGACGCAGTAGATCAAGCCACCTTCCCGGGGGCCTGGCCGCTCGCGGCGAGGTCCGCCATGGCCGCCAAATACATCTCCAGCACCGGCCCGATCCTGTCCTCGGCCGCCTCCCGGGTTTCCCCGTACACGTGGAAACCCGGCAGATCGGGTGACGTGATCACGTGATGTGGACCGACGGTCCTGTGTTCGAACCGGTAGATCACGGCACCGCCCTCCGTGCGACAGAACCCGAGGATGCATTTCTCCGACGGGTCGTGCAACCCTTCCTCGCCATGCCTGTCCGTGATGGTCACCTGAGGTCGACGACATCCACGGTCAGCCTCGGCCCGTCTGCCGTCACCTCCACCACCACCGCCGCCCCGTCCCGCACCTTGACCGGCGCCCGGCCGGTCATGTCCCAGCCCGTCGCCAGCGCGACCGCGGCCCGGATCACGCCCTTGTGGCAGACGGCGACCGTGTCGCGCCCGTCCGCCGCGATCGCCGCCAGCAGCGGGGCGAGGCGGGCTGCCACGTCGCGCGGGCTC
>CANGXM010000322.1 GCA_947457845.1 Rhodospirillales bacterium
AAGGCGTGGGAGGGACGGCTGGCCGCGAGCGACCCGTCCATCCGCGCCGCCTTCGAGGCCGCCGTCGCCGGCACGGTGCCGGCCGAGGCCACGGCCGCCATCGCCGCGGTGAAGGCGAAGGCTCTGGCCGACAAGCCGAAGATCGCCACCCGCGTCGCCTCGGGCAACGTGCTGGACGCGCTGCTGCCGGCGATGCCGACGCTGATGGGCGGCTCGGCCGACCTGACCGGCTCGGTCAACACCTACGTCAAGAACACGCCCAAGTTCGCGCGCGGGTCCTATGGCGGGCGCTACGTCCACTGGGGCGTGCGAGAGCACGCGATGGCCGCCGCCATGAACGGCATGGCGCTGCACGGGGGGGTCGTCCCCTACGGCGGCACCTTCCTCGTCTTCGCCGACTACTGCCGCCCGGCCATCCGCCTGTCCGCCCTGATGCGCCAGCGGGTGATCTATGTGATGACCCACGATTCGATCGGTCTGGGCGAGGACGGGCCGACCCATCAGCCGGTCGAGCATCTGGCGGCCTGCCGGGCCATTCCCAACCTTCTGGTCCTGCGCCCCGCCGACGCGGTGGAGACGGCGGAATGCTGGGAGATCGCGCTGGCCAAGGCCGACGGACCCTCGATGCTGGTGCTGACCCGCCAGGGGCTGCCGGTCGTGCGGTCGGGCGAGGCGGGCGGGACCCTGTCGGCGCGCGGCGGCTATGTGCTGGCTGAGGCCGACGGCCCCCGCCGGGCGACGCTGCTGGCCACGGGCTCGGAGGTCTCGATCGCGACGGAGGCCCGCGCGGCGCTCCAGGCGGCCGGCGTGCCGACGGCGGTCGTCTCGCTGCCGTCGTTCGAGCTGTTCGCGGCCCAGGACGAGGCGTACCGCTCGGCGGTGCTCGGGCCGGCCGACGGCGTGCGCGTCGGCATCGAGGCCGCGATCGCCCAGGGCTGGGACCGCTGGATCGGGCCGAAGGGTGCCTTCATCGGGATGCAGGGGTTCGGCGAGAGCGGACCCTACCAGGATCTCTACCGTCATTTCGGCATCACCGCCGCCGCGGCGGTGGACGCCGTGAAGGCCCGGCTCTGACCGGCGCCGACCGACAGCGAAGGAGGAACACCATGGCAGTCCGCGTCGCCATCAACGGGTTCGGCCGCATCGGCCGCCTCGTGCTCCGCGCCATCTACGAGAGCGGGCGCACCGACGTCGAGGTGGTCGGCATCAACGACCTCGCCGACCTGCACACCAACGCGCACCTGCTCAAGTACGACAGCGTGCACGGCCGATTCCCGGGCACGGTCGAGGTCGACGGCGACCGCATGATCGTCAACGGCCACGCGATCAAGGTCGTGCAGGAGCGCGACCCGGCGAAGCTGCCGTGGGGCGAGCTGGGGTGCGAGATCGCGCTCGAGTGTTCGGGCCACTTCACCAACCGCGACGACGCGGCCAAGAACATCGCGGCGGGCGCCAGGAAGGTGCTGATCTCGGCCCCGGCGACCGACGAGGACCTGACCGTCGTCTACGGCGTGAACCACGACAAGCTGACCGCGAAGCACACCGTCGTCTCGAACGCGTCGTGCACGACGAACTGCCTCGCCCCGGTCGCCTTCGTGCTGAACAACGGCATCGGGATCGAGCGCGGCTTCATGACGACGATCCACAGCTACACGGGCGATCAGCGCATCGTCGACACGATGCACAAGGACCTGCACCGCGCCCGCGCCGCCGCCCTCAACATGATCCCGACCACCACCGGTGCCGCGAAGGCCGTCGGCAAGGTGCTGCCGGAACTGAAGGGCAAGCTGGACGGAACCTCCATCCGCGTGCCGACGCCGAACGTCTCGGTCGTCGACTTCAAGTTCACCGCCGCCCGCCACACCACGCCCGAGGAGATCGGGGAGCTGATCCGCAAGGCGGCCGACGGCCCGCTGAAGGGCGTGCTGGGCTGCTACACCGAGGATCTGGTCTCGGGCGACTTCAACCACGACCCGCTGTCGTCGATCTTCGCGCTGAACGAGACCAAGGTGATCGACGGCCGCTTCGTGCGCGTCATGACCTGGTACGACAACGAGTGGGGCTTCTCCAACCGCATGAGCGACACCGCCGTCGCCATGGCCAAGGTGGGGTGAGCCGGCCGCCGGCGGGACGCCCCGCGCCGCGCGATCGACTGCCATCGGAGGACGTCCCGCGTCCGATCGTTGATCCGGACGCGGGAAAGCATTACATCTATCGATCGTGAATTCTTCGACCCGACCGGGTGGAGTTGACCCATGGCTGTCTCTTCCGTCGGCTCGTCCGGCGCCGAACTCGCCGGCCTGTCCCAGCTCTCCCGCAGCCGTCAGGCCGAACAGGCGGCGCAGCGCCGCATCGCCACCGGCTCGCGCGTCCCGGGCGCCGACGTCGACGGTGCGGCGTTCGCCGTCGGCCAGGGCATTCAGGGCGATATCGGCGGCCTCGGCGCGGTCAACCAGCAGCTGGGTCAGGCCCGCGGCGTCACCGGCACGGCGCTGCAGGCGGCCACCAGCATCTCCGACACGCTGACCCAGGCGCGCACGACCCTGGTCAAGCTGGCCGACGGCAACCTGTCCGCCGACCAGCGCGCCCAGTACAGCGCCGATCTCCAGCGCCTTGGCGGCGAGATCGGGACCTTCATCGAGAATGGCGGCTCCAACGGCCGGAACCTCGTCCAGGCCGGACCGAACGGTTCGACCGTCGGGGACGCCGAGGGCGGGCAGATCACGCTCACCAACGCGGGCCTCACCGCGGCCGCCGCGTCGACGGCGCTCGGCGGCGGCGGCACGATCGGCGCGGGCCAGGCGGCCTCGCTGCTCCAGAACGGCGGCGGCCTCGACCAGATCTCGCAGCAGGTGGGCGACGCGCTGGTGAACATCGCCGGCGACCAGCGCCGCATCGACAACCAGCGGCAGTTCAACAGCGCCCTGTCCGACGCGAACACGGCCGCCGCCGGTGCGGTCGCCGACGCCGACATCGCGCGCGAGGCGACCGCCGCCGCGGGCGACAGCGTGCGCAGCCAGCTGGGCATCGCCGTCCAGGCCGCTGCCACGCGGCGCCGCGGGAACATCGTCGACCTGTTCGTGTGATCGTCCCGCCCGCTTGACGCCTCCGCCCCGCGCGGGCCAACTCCTCGCCGACCAACCGGCCGGGAGGACATCCGCCATGAACGCCGACGATCTGCGCGCCCTGCAGGCGCCGCTCAAGGACCGCTATCGCGCGGAACCGGACGCCGCCGTCGTGACCCTGCGCGCGTCGGGCTCGCTCGACGCCGACGGCATCGCCTGCCGGGTCGAGACGGGCCGCGCGCTGGTCGAGGCGGGCCTGCACCCGGCCACCGGCGGGCCGGGCACCCAGGCCTGTTCGGGCGACATGCTGCTGGAGGCGCTGGCCGCCTGCGCCGGGGTGACGCTGAAGGCCGTGGCGACCGCGATCGGCTTCTCGCTCAAGGGCGGGGCGGTGCGGGTGGAGGGCGACCTCGACTTCCGCGGCACGCTCGGCGTGGCCAAGGACGCGCCCGTCGGCTTCCGCGCCATCCGCCTCGCCTTCGACCTCGACACCGACGAGCCGCAGGAGCGGATCGACCAGCTGCTCAAGCTCACCGAACGCTACTGCGTCGTCTTCAAGACCCTGGCCCAGCCGCCCGCGCTCAGCGTCTCGGCGGCGGCGGCGTGACGCCGACGGAGGCGCTGGTCGCCTTCGCGCTGGCGGCCGGGCTGATGACCGTGACGCCCGGGCTCGATACCGCACTCGTTCTGCGGACCGCCGCGGTGGAGGGCGGGCGGCGCGCGTTCCTCGCGGGCGTGGGGGTGTGCGCCGGCTGCCTCGTCTGGGGCGTGGTCGCGGCGCTGGGCCTCGGCGCGCTTCTTGCGGCGTCGGAGGCCGCCTACGTCGCGCTCCGCTGGGCGGGGGCGGCCTATCTGCTCTGGCTCGGCGCGCGCATGATCCTCGGCGCCAGGGCGGGGCTCGACACGACCGGCCCGGGCGACGCGCCCGGCGTCGCCACCTCCCCCGCGGGCTGGTTCGTCCGCGGCTTCGTCACCAATCTCCTGAACCCGAAGGTCGGCGTCTTCTACGTGACCTTCCTGCCGCAGTTCCTCCCCGCCGGGGTGGACGCGGTGTCCTTCAGCGTGCTGCTCGCCGCCGTCCACGCGGCGAAGGGCGTGCTGTGGTTCTCGGTCCTCATCCTCGCCACCCGCCCGCTCGCCGCGGCCTTCCGCCGCCCGGCCGTGGTGCGGACGCTGGACCGGGTGACGGGCGGCGTGCTGATCGCCTTCGGACTGCGGCTCGTGCTCGACGGGCGGCGGCCCTGAGGGCGGCCCTCCACCCCGCCGCCGCGGCCCTTCTGCTGGCCCTCGCGACCGCGGGC
>CANGXM010000323.1 GCA_947457845.1 Rhodospirillales bacterium
CGCGGGGCGCGTCGTCGTCGTGGGCGGCGGGTTCGCCGGGGCCACCGTCGCCCGGCGCCTGCGCCGCATCGCCCCCGACGTCGCGGTGACGCTGGTCGAGCCCGAGGCCCGCATCGTCACCTGTCCCTTCAGCAATGGCGTGATCGCCGGCCTCGACGGCATCGGCGCGATCACCCACGGTCTCGACGGCCTCGGGCGCGACGGCGTGGAGACGGTGCGCGACCGCGTCGTCGGCATCGATCCCGCGACCCGGCGCGTGCGCCTCGCCGGCGGGGCGGACCTCGCCTGGGACCGGCTGGTGCTGGCGCCGGGCGTCGATCTCAAGTGGACCGCGATCGAGGGCTGGGGCGAGGCGGCGGCCGAGGTCATGCCCCATGCCTGGAAGGCGGGGCCGCAGACGCTCCTCCTGCGCCGCCAGCTGGATGCGATGGCGGACGGGGGCACGGTGGTGATGACCGTCCCGCCCAACCCCTACCGTTGCCCGCCCGGCCCCTACGAGCGGGCGAGCCTGATCGCCCATTGGCTCAAGACCCGCAGGCCGCGCTCGAAGCTGATCGTGCTGGACGCGAAGGACCAGTTCTCCAAACAGCCGCTGTTCCTCGCGGAATGGAAGCGTCTCTACCCCGATCACCTCGAATGGGTCTCCTTCTCGAACGCGGGCCAGCTCGTCCGGGTCGACCCCGCGACGCGCACGGTCGTGACGGATTTCGCGACGGTGCGGGCCGACGTCGCCAACGTGATCCCGCCGCAGCGCGCCGGGCGCCTCGTCGATCTCGCCGGGCTGACGGCGGGCGGCGACTGGTGCCGGGTCGACGCCCGCAGCTTCGAGAGCGCGGTCGTGCCGGGCATCCACGTCCTGGGCGACGCCGCCATCGCCGGGGCCATGCCCAAGTCGGCCTTCGCCGCCGCCGCCCAGGCCGTGGTGTGCGCCCACGCGGTCGCGGCGCTGCTGGCCGGCGAGGCGCCGGGCGCGCCGGCCCTGATGAACGTCTGCTACAGCCTCGTGGCCCCCGACCGTGGCATCACCGTCGCCGACGTCTACCGGCAGGGGACGGACGGCAGCATCGTCGCGGTCCCGGGCGCCGGCGGCACGAGCCCCCTCGATGCCTCCGACGAGGTCCGCCGCACGGAGGCCGACCATGCGCGCGGCTGGTACGCGGCCATCGTCGCGGAGACGTGGGGGTGAGGCCGCTTCCCGCCGTCGCCGCCCTCCTCCTCCTCGCCGGAACCGCCGGTGCCGCCGGCCCGTCGATGGACCGGCCGCTCACCGACCGGCCGGGCGATCCGGCGCGCGGGCGGGCGGTGGTGCGGGACCTGTCAAAGGCCACCTGCCTCATCTGCCACGCCATGCCGATCCCGGAGGAGCCGGACCACGGCGACCTCGGCCCGCCGCTGGCGGGCGTCGGCGCGCGCCTCGGCTCAGGCGAGATCCGCCAGCGCATCGTCGACCCCACGACCGCCAACCCGGCGACCGTCATGCCCGCCTACTTCCGCACCGAAGGGCTCGACCGCGTGGGCGCCGCGTTCCGCGGGCGGACCATCTACACCGCGCAGGAGGTGGAGGACGTGGTCGCCTACCTCGCCACGCTCACCGGCGAATGAGGGCGGCGCTCCTCCTCCTCGCCGGCCTCGCGCTCGTGGCCCCGCCGGTTCCCGCCCAGATCGACGGCCCCCGCTCGGGCGCCGACTTCCTGACGCCCGACACCCGGACCCTGCAGGACGACGACTTCCTCAACCCCGGCCTGTTCGCGGTGGAGGAGGGGCGGGCGCTCTGGAACCGGGTGGAGGGAGCGGCCGGGCAGGCCTGCGCCTCCTGCCACGCGGAGGCCGACATGCGCGGTGTCGCCGCCCGCCATCCCGTCTTCGACCCCGCGACGGGCGGCCTCGTCGACCTGGCCGGCCGCGTCAACGCCATGCGCCGGGAGCACATGGGCGCCCCCGAACTCCCGCGCGAGTCGCAGGCGATGCTGGCGCTCACGGCGTTCCTCGGCTTCCAGTCGCGCGGGATGCCGATGGCGGTGGAGATCGACGGCCCGGCCCGGCCCTTTTTCGAGGCCGGGCGCGAGGACTGGTTCCGGCGGCGGGGCCAGTTGAACCTGTCCTGCGCCCAGTGCCACGACGATCTGGCCGGGCGGCGCCTGCGCGGCGACACGATCAGTCAGGGGCAGGTGAACGGTATGCCATTCTACCGGCTGATGTGGCGTACGATGGCGTCGCGCCATCGGATGTTCGAATGGTGCGAGACATCGCTGCGCGCCGAGCCGCGCGCCGCGGGATCCGCGGAATACCTTGCTCTTGAGCTCTATGTCGCGTGGCGCGGGCGCGGCCTGCCCGTCGAGACGCCCGCGGTGCGGCGATGAGCATGGGTCCCATCCGTCCGGACGGGCTTGCCGTCGGAGGGGACTTTCCGCACGATTTGCATGCCGTCCGCGGGCGACCGCGGCGGCGGAGGAACGACCAGACCCACTCCTGGCCAACGGAACATCCGGACCAGACATGCGACGCGCACTTCTCGTCATCGCCGCCCTTCTGATCGCGACCGCGGGCGGGGTCTACGCCTGGGCCACGCGCCATCCCGTCATCGAGGCCCTCGCCGCGCCACCGGACCCCCGGCGGTTCGACGCCGCGCTGGTCGAGCGGGGCGAGACGCTGACGGCACTGGGCTATTGCGAGGTCTGCCACACGCGGCCGGGCGGCCAGCCCTTCGCGGGGGGCCTGCCGCTCCCCACGCCCTTCGGCACGATCTATTCGACGAACATCACGCCCGACCCGGAGACCGGGATCGGCCGCTGGTCGGAGGAGGCGTTCCGCCGGGCGATGCACGAGGGGATCGACCGGCAGGGGCGCCACCTCTACCCGGTCTTCCCCTACGACCATTTCACCCGCGTCACCGACGAGGACGTGCGCGCCATCTACGCCTACCTGATGCGCCAGCGCGCGGTGCGCTACGCGTCCCCGCGCAACGAACTGTCCTTCCCCTTCGACCAGCGGATCACGCTGGCCGGCTGGAACCTGCTGTTCTTCAAGCCGGGGCGGTTCGTGCCCGATCCGTCGAAGGACGAGACGTGGAACCGCGGCGCCTATCTGGCCGAGGGGCTGGCCCACTGCGGCTCCTGCCACACGCCGCGCAACGCGCTGGGCGGGCTCGACGACACGCGCAAGTTCGCCGGCGGCGACGTCGAGGGCTGGCATGGGACGGCGCTCGACGGCTCGTCCCCGGCGCCGCTGCCGTGGACGGCCGAGGCGATGCTCGATTACCTCTTCGACGGCCGCCACGGCAGCCACGGCATCGCCGCCGGGCCGATGACGCCCGTCGTCAACATGATGGAGAACCAGGCCGAGGAGGATGTGGAGGCCATCGCCGCCTACGTCGCCTCCTTCCAGTCCGGGCGACGGGCGAACCGCGAGGCGGTGGCGGCGGCGGCCGAGGAGCGGCAGCTGACCGCGGCGTCGGTCGCGGCCCTCCAGGTCGATGCGTCGCTCCAGCCCGGCCGCGACATCTTCGTGCGCTCCTGCATCAACTGCCACCGCAAGGGGGAGAAGGCCGCGCCCCTCGCGCTCACCTCGACGGTGAACGGGCCCGATCCGCGCAACGTGATCCAGATCGTCCTGCACGGCATCCGCCCGCCCAAGGGCGCGCGCGACTTCTCGATGCCGGCGTCGGCGTGGATGTCCGACCAGGACCTCGTGAACATCACCCGCTTCGTCCGGGCGCAGTTCTCCGACAAGGGGCCGTGGCCGAACCTGGAACAGGCGGTGCGCGAGGTGCGGGCGGCGCCGAAGCACTGAGTTCGGGCAGCCCTCGCCCTGTCCCTCTCCCGCGCCGCGCGAGGGGGAGAGGGTGAGGGTGTTCCCTCACATCTTCGGCACCGCGCGGCGGCACGCCTCCAGCCGCTCCGCGCTGCGCTGGGTGGTGCAGGAGGTGTTGCTCTCCCCCTGCATGTTGCTCTCGTTCGCCTTCTCGGCCCATTCGGCCGCCTTGGCGAGGTCGCGCTCGACGCCGGTGCCGTTGGCGTAGATCACGCTGAGGGCGACCTGCGCCTGGGTGTGGTTCTTCTCCGCCGCCTTCTCGTACCAGCGCGCGGCCTCGGCCGGGTCGGCGGGCACGCCGCCTCCCTCGGACAGGAGCCGCCCCAGCCGGTACTGGGCGAGCGTGTCGCCCGCATCGCCCGCGACGCGCATCCACCGCAGCCCCTCGGCCGGATCGCGGGGGGTGCCGTCGCCCGCGGTCAGGATCTCGGCGAGGTTGAAGGCGGCGCGGGCGTCGCCCCTCTCGGCCGCCGACCGGTACCAGCGCACGGCCTCGGACCGGTCGGCCGGCACGCCGAG
>CANGXM010000324.1 GCA_947457845.1 Rhodospirillales bacterium
GAACCGGTCCCGCCCGAACCGTTCCCGGGCGGCCGGTCGCGCATCCTCGGTCGTCACGGCGACCCGCCCGACGCCGCCCCCGCCCAGGGGCCGTCGGCCGGGCGCTTGAGGAAAAGCGGCAGACCGGCGGCCACGAAGAGCACGAGGCCGGCGCGCGCCGCCACCGTCTGGTTGATCCGTCCGGCGACGTCCCGGAACCGGCGCGCCAGCGCGTTGTTTGGCACGATGCCGAGGCCGACCTCATTCGAAACGAGGACAAGCGGGCCCGCGGCCGCGGCGACGGCGGCGTCGAGTGCTCCCGTTTCCGCGTCCATGTCGGCGTCAGCCAGAAGCAGGTTGCTGGCCCAGAGCGTCAGGCAATCCGCCACCACCACCCGGTCCGGGCCAGTCGTCCGCGCGATCGCCGAGGGCAGGTCGCGCGGCGCTTCGACCGTCACCCAGGTCCCGTCGCGTTCGTTCTTGTGGCGGGAGATGCGGTCGGCCATCTCCGCGTCGAAAGCCTCGGCCGTGGCGAGGAAGACCCGCCGCGGGGACGCCGATTCGGCAAAGGTAATCGCCCGCCGGCTTTTGCCGGACCGGGCACCGCCGAGGATCAGGGCGACGGAGGCGTTCACGGCTGGGACCTGCGGATCGTCGAAGGGACGGGGAGGATAGGCGCCACCGCGCCGCCGGGCAACGACCGCTCCTTCCGTCTCAGTTCTCGTCCCCGTAGTCGTCCTCGAGCGACGGGAGCTTCGCGCCGTCCAGCGTGGTCTTGGACAGGAGGGCGCCGAGCATCTTGGCGCCGGTGAGGTTCGCGTCCGTCAGGTCCGCGTTCGACAGGTCCGCGTCCATGAGGAGCGCGCCGCGGAGGTCCGCCCCCGCGAGATTCGCCCCGACGAGGCGCGCGCCGCAGAGGTTGGTCGGGCGCAGGCGGCCCTGGGTCCGTCCATCGGACGACCGGATCTCCATCGTCACCATCGAGGCGCGTTCCATGACCGCGGCCCCGAGGTCGGCGCTGCGCAGGTTGGCGCCGTCGAGGACCGCGTTCGACATGTCCGCCTGGGACAGCCGCGCGTCGGCGAGATCGGCCATGACGAACCGGGCGCCGATCAGCTTCGCGCCCGAGAGGTTCGCACCGCGCAGGTTCGCCCCCGACAGGTTCGCCCCCGGCAGCTCGATCCCGGGCATGTCGGCGCCCGAGAGTTCGGCGCGCCGACCCTTCTGACCGTTTGTGCTGATCCACAGGATGTGACCGGCCAGCGCCACCTGGACCTCTCGGCTGAACTGGGCGGCGTTCCCGGGAAGGACGGGGCCGACGGCGGGCGGCGGGACGGAGGCGGGCCGTGGCGGGGCGGGTGGCTCCGGCGGGGACGTCGCCTGGGTCCTGTCCGGACGCCGGGTCAGCTTCATGCCCTGCGTCTTGGCGGCCATCAGGTTCACGCCATCGAGCCGCGCCCCGATGATTTGTGTGTTCTGGAGGGTCGCGTTGGTGAGCGAGGCCCCCGAGAGGTCGACCTCGGCCATAATGGCGTCGGACAGGTTGGCATTTTCGAGGTTGGCGCCGCGCAGGATGCTGCGCGACAGGTCAGCCCCATTCAGCTCCGCTCCCGAGAGGTTGGCGCCGGACAGCTGCGCGTCCCGCAAGTCGGCACCCACCAGGGACGCCCCATTGAGGTCGGCGCCCGCAAGGTTCGCCCTGTTCAGCCGCGCCCCGTCGAGGGTCGCCCCCTCGAGGCTGACGTTGACGAACTGCATCTCCGCCTTGTTGCGCCCGTCGAGAAGGGCGCCCCCCCGCAGGTCCGCCTCCCTCAGCACCGCGCCCTTCAGATTGGCACCGCGCATGGATGTTCCGCGCAAGTCGGCGCGGTAGAGATTCGCGTCCGTCAGATCGGCGTCGACAAGAATGGACGAAAAGAAATCGACCTCGGCGAGATCGGCGCTGGTGAAGTCGCACCGCGTGAAGTCGCAGCCTGAAAGCTTCGCAGAACGAAGGTTCACCTTCCGGAAGCTCAGCCCGACGAACGAGACCATGCTCACGACAGCGCGTGCGCCGCCGACCCTTCGGAGCCAGCGGTCGTGCCGATCGAGCAGAAGGGCTATTTCCTGTGGCGTCATCCGGACCATTATGGGGCGCACAGGCCGGGTCGAGTACTATCCATTAGGATAGCTTACGAAGCCTGTGGCGTAGGACACTGCCATCGGGTGACGGTTTCGTCCCCATCGCGCACGGAACGTCGATCGGCCGGGCGGATTCGGGCTGCATGAACCTCGCCGCCTTCCTCGCCGACGAACCGCAAGCCGCCCGGGAATGCCTCGCGATCGCCGGCAACGCCGTCCCCGGCCGGCCGACCGGCCATTCCCCGCCGGCGTCCATCCGTCGTCGAAGAGGGTGATCGACGCGCCGGTGAGGGCGCGGATGCGGAAATGGGCCAGCCGGCCCTGGTCCTCCGTCCCGCGCTGGGGGGGAGGCGGTCGCGCCACGTACCCGGTGCCGCCGCCCGGACGATCGGTTCCCGGGACGGCGCGCCCGGGTCCGCGCCCTCACTTCATGAGGGACTCGAGCAGTGTCGCCGTCTTCTTGATGGTGTCGGCGTACTGGGCGAAGCGCGCCACTTCCTTCTTCGTGGCCTCGTCCGGGTCGCGGTTCAGCTCGGCCGAGAGGCTCTCGATCCGCCGCGCCAGGGTCCGGTATACGCCCAGGAACTCCTGCAGGGTCGGGTTCACCTTGGCGTGGATGCGCCGAATGTCCGCGGTGATGTCGACCACCGCGGGATCCGGCGTCTGCTGCATCTTCATCAGATTGTCGATGGCGACCAGAAGCCCGACGGACGGCATCGGCGACGCCGTCGGCGTCGCCTCGACGAAGCCGACCTGCTTCTTGCCGCCTTCGGCGTCGGCCAACATGTCGGCGATGCGCAGCGCCAGCTTGGCCCTGAGCTTGGTCGCCGCGTTGCGCCGCGCGATGGGGTCGGCGCTGCTGTCGATTCCGGGCGGCGTGAAGATGCGCAGGATCTTGCCGAACGGCTCGGGCCCGTCGCCGACCTGATCGAGCAGGTGGCGTATGGCGGCGGCGCTGTCGTTGATGATGCGCGGCGCACCGCCGACACCGACCAGCGCGAGGTTGCGCGGCTTCTCGAACGAAGCGCCGCGCTCGCCCAGGCGGACAAGCGCCGAATCGACCCGGTCGATGATCAGGTTGTCTTCCACCAGCGGCGGCAGGCCGGCGAGCGCGACGCAGTTCACCGCCCCCTCCTCTGTCTCCCGCAACGAGGCGACGCGGACGCGGACGGCGAAGCCGAGGGCGTGTCGGTCGGAGCTGCGGAGCAGCTTCTCCAACGAGCTTACGTTGTCCGGGTCGACGCTGGTTCGCGCATCGAACACCACGAGGGCGAACTTGGCCTGAACCTGACCTTGATTTGTCATCGTGGCTGGTCCCGAAAAAACCACATGGACGACGCTGGTGCCGGCTGTCGGATTTGAACCGACGACCTACCGCTTACAAGGCGGTTGCTCTACCCCTGAGCTAAGCCGGCGTTTCCGCCGACGTTACTTGACCCCATCGCGTCGAACAAGCCGGGGTGGAGCGGGGGCGGAACTTTGACGCGCCGCCCTCCGGTCACGCGTGGCACCGGACGGCTTCGTAGAGGGCGACCGCCGCGGCGACGGAGACGTTGAGGCTCGCGACCGGTCCGCCGGTCGGAAGGCGGGCGAGGGCGTTACAACGTTCGGCGGTTAGCCGGCGGATGCCGGTACCCTCGGAGCCAAGCACGATGGCGAGGCGTGGGGGCAGGGGGCGGTCGGCGAGGGCCTGCGTCGCGTGTTCGGACAGGCCGACGCACCAATAGCCGGCCTCCCGCATCTCGACCAGCGCCCGGGCGAGGTTGGTGACCCGGACGAGGGGGACCGCCTCAAGCGCGCCCGACGCGGCCTTGGCGAGTGTCCCCGTCACCTCCGGCGCGTGACGCTCGGTCACGACCACGGCGGCCGCGCCGAAGGCGGCGGCCGAACGGAGGATCGCCCCGACGTTGTGCGGGTCGGTCACCTGGTCGAGGACGACCACGAGCGACGGGGCGTCCACGTCCACGAGGAGGTCGGAGAGATCCGCCTCGGGCAGCGGCTCCACCTCCAGCACGAGGCCCTGGTGGACCGTTCCGGCCGGGAACAGCCGGTCGAGGCGCGCGCGGTCGACGATCCGGACCTCGGGCGGCCGGCGGCCGGTGGCGCGGACGCGGGCCAGCGCGTCGGCGACGGAGGCCGCCCCGGCGTCCGTCGCCCAGAGCAGGCGGCACGACCGGCCGGGGTTAAGGAGTGCTGCGGACACCGCGTGGAC
>CANGXM010000325.1 GCA_947457845.1 Rhodospirillales bacterium
CCGCGCCCGCGCGGTCGCGCGCGTCCAGATGGTGGGCCACGACCGACGCGCCGGCGCGGCCGAGGATCGTGGCGATCGCCGCGCCGATGCCGCCGGACGCCCCGGTCAGCAGGACGACGCGGCCTGTCAGGTCGGTCATGGGGCGGCGCCCTTGTCGCGGAAGACGAAGGGGCGGCTCGCGCCGCCCCCCGGTGCTCACTTCGCGGCGGTGATCTTCTGGACCAGCGCCCGGCCGCCCGGCGCGTCGGCCAGGATCCGGTCGTAGGACCGGCGGGCCGTCTCCATGAAGGTGGAGAGGTCCGGATCGACCACGTTCACCCCCCGCTCCCGCATGGTCTGGAGACCGCGGCGGTTCAGGTCGGCGTGCGCGTCGAGGCCGACCTTGATCGCGTCGCGCGCGGCCGTGCGGACAAGCGTGCGCACGTCGGCGGGCAGCGCGTCGAACTTCGCCTTCGACATGGCGAAGACGGTCGTCGACTGGTGGGTGCGGGTGAGGGTGTAGTGGGTGATGACCTCCACGAACCGGTCGGCGACGGCCGAATCGGGCGAGACCTCGAGCGCGTCGACCACGCCGTTCTGGAGCGCCAGGAACACCTCGCCGAGCGCCATCGGGGTCGGCTGGGTGCCGAGCGCCTCGTAGGCGAGGACGAAGCCGGGGGTCTGGAGCACGCGGATCTTCAGGCCGCGCATGTCGGCGGCCGTGTTCACCGGCTTGCGGCCGGCGTAGTTGCGCTCGAAGATGGCGCCCCAGCCCATGCCCACGATGCCCGACGGCTCAAGCAGCCGCAGCATGTCGTCGCCCACCGGACCCTGGAGGATGCGGTTGGCCTGCTCGTTGTTGTCGAAGAGGTAGGGCAGCGACAGGACGCGGAAGTCCGGCACCACCGTCTCCAGCGACGAGCCGCCGACGAAGGCGCCGTCGATGACGCCGGTGCGCAGCGACTGGATCAGCCGGCCCTCGTTGCCGGCCGCGCCGCAGCACTGGACGCGGACCGTCACGCGGCCGTTCGAGCGCTCGCGCAGCAGTTCGCCGAACCGCGCGAAGATGACGTTGTAGGCGCTCTGCTCGGAGAGCACGTGCGCGACGTTGATCTCGATCGGGGCCTGGGCCCGCACCGGGGCGGCGGCCATCGTGAGCCCGACGGCGATGCCGGCCGCGAGGGTGGTGAGCGATCTCATGATCCCTGTCCTCCAGTTGTCTTCGGATGGGTTGGCGTGGCCGTCCGCGCCCTCACCGGATCAGCGCGAGGGAGAGCGACGGCACGTAGGTGATGATCATCAGGTTCGTGACGAGCACCGCGAGGAACACCACCAGCGGCCGCATCAGCTGTTCCATGCTGATCCGTGCGATTCCGCAGGCGATGAACAGGTTCACCCCCACCGGCGGCGTGACCATGCCGACCGCGAGGTTGACGATGACGATCAGGCCGAAGTGCACCGGGTCGATGCCGAAGGACGCCGCGATCGGCGCCAGGATCGGCGCCAGGATGATGATCGCGGCGAACGTCTCCATGAACATCCCGACCACGAGCAGGAACACGTTGACCAGCAGCAGGAAGACCAGCGGGTTCGACGAGACGCTCGACAGGGCGGCGGCGATGGTCTGCGGCGCCTGGAGCAGGTTGAGCGCGAAGGCGAACATCGAGGCGAAGGCGACGATCACCATCACGATCGACGAGGTCACCGCCGCCTCGGCGAAGACGCGGGGGATGTCGCGCACCTTGATCTCGCCGTAGACGACGACCCCGATGAACAGCGCGTAGACGACGGCGACCACCGCCGCCTCGGTCGCGGTGAAGAAGCCGCCGTAGATGCCGCCGAGGATGATCACCGGCATCAGCAGGGACAGGAACGCCCGGCGGAACGCGATCACCAGACCCGCGAGCCAGTTCGCGAACACGAACGCCGGCCGGACCCCGTAGCCCTTCACCGCCGCCATCACCGTCGTCGTCGCGATCAGCGACAGGCCGATCAGCAGGCCCGGCAGAAGGCCGGCGATGAAAAGCTGGGTGATCGAGGCGCCGGTGATGACGGCATAGATCACCATCGGCGTGGACGGCGGGATGATGACGCCGAGTTCGCCCGACGACGCCACGACCGAGGCCGCGAATGGCCGGGGGTACTTCTGCTTCTCCATCTCCGGGATCAGGACCGACCCGATCGCCGCCGCCGTCGCCGCCGACGAGCCGGAGATCGTGGCGAACAGCATCGAGGTCAGGACGACCGAGGCCGCCAGCCCGCCCGGCAGGTAGCCCACGATCGCGATGGCGAAGCCGACCAGCCGCTGGGCAATGCCGCCCACGTGCATCAGCCGCCCGGCCAGCACGTAGAGCGGCAGCGCCATCAGCGCGAAGCTGTCCAGGCTGTCGAACACCACCTGCGGAACGGCGATCAGCGGGATGTTCCGCTCGACCAGCGTCGGCAGGGCGGCCATGCCGAGCGCCAGCGCGATCGGCACGCCCGCCGCGAACAGACCCAGCATCATGAGGAGTGCCGCGACCATCAGACCGTCACTCCACGTCCGCCGCGACGCCGACCTTGCGGATGTCCCGCCCGTCGAGCGCCGCCTCCGCCATCAGGGCGAAGGTGTTGAGGATCATCAGCGCGGCGCCGACCGGCATGGCCCAGTAGACCCGGCTCTTGGGGATCTGCATGACGGGCGACGTCTCGGTCTCGCCCAGCGTGACGAAGGGAAGCCCGACCCACACCATCAT
Source organism: Rhodospirillales bacterium (assembly GCA_947457845.1). Lineage (GTDB taxonomy): Bacteria > Pseudomonadota > Alphaproteobacteria > Azospirillales > Azospirillaceae > CANGXM01. The sequence continues at coordinate 2,715 of CANGXM010000325.1, forward strand.
GGCGAAGAAGGCGACGCACAGGAGCAGCGTGCCGTAGCGCAGCATCTGCCCCGGCAGGGACGGCAGGGCCTGGACCACGAACTCCAGCGCGATCAGCTGCGCCTTGCGGCAGCCGACGGCCGCGCCGAGGAAGACCACCCAGATCAGGAGGTAGCGGGCCAGCTCCTCGGTCCAGGGCGCGCTGATGTTGATGCCGGCGGCCGTCAGCACGAACCGCACCATCACCTGCCCGAACACCGCGGCGGTGATGATCATCAGCAGCACCCCGACCACGATCGCGAGCGCCGCGTTCATGCGGTCGATCATCCGCAGGATCAGGCGCACCGGACCGCTCCCCGATCCCGCCGACGCCCCCGCGGGCCCGTCGGCAACCCCGTCTCGTCCGTCACGTTTCCGATCCCCGATGCTCGCCCATGGCGTCCGTGCGAATTTCGGGGAAGGATTGACGCGCGCACGCTTGTGCGCAATGAGAATTTGTTGTGCGCGAAGCGAACACGCTGGCGGCAGGGATTCCGGGACGGGAGCGGTCGACGATGTCGGATCTGAACGGGCGGGTGGTGCTGGTCACGGGCGCGTCCAAGGGCATCGGCGCGGCCGTCGCCGCCGCCCTGGGTGCTGCGGGGGCGTCGGTGATTCTGCACTACCGGGGCGACCACGCGGGCGCCGAGGCCGCCGCCGCGGGCTTTCCCCGCGACCGCAGCCTGCTGGTTCCGGCCGACCAGGCCGACCCCGCGGCGATGGACGCGCTCTGGGCGACGGCGGTCGGCTGGAAGGGCAAGGTCGACGCCGTGGTGCTGAACGCCGCGATCATGCTCTGGGGCGGCGGGGTCGAGGATCCGATCGAGGCGTGGGACGACAACTGGGAGCGCCAGATGCGGGTGAACGTCCTGTCGCCCACGCGACTGATGCGGAACGCCGTCGGCCATTGGCTGGAGACCGGCCGCGGCCCGGGCCACCCCGACGGCGACGGGGTCCTCGTCACCATCTCCTCCTGGGCGGCGCAGCGCGGCGTGACCGACCCGTCGATGATCGCCTACGCGGCCAGCAAGGCCGCGGTGAAGGCGGCGGCGCAGACGGTGGCGCGCGGCTACGCCAAGCGCGGCGTCCTCAGCTACGTCGTGGCGCCTGGGGTCGTCCGCACCCGCATGTCGGAGGATTTCGCGGCGTTGCAGGGCGGCGAGGACAAGGTGACCGCGACCCTCCAGATGGGCGAATGGGTGCCGCCGGACGACATCGGCCACCTCGTGGCCTTCCTCGCCACCGGCAAGGCCCGCCACCTCACCGGCGCCACGCTCGACGTCAACGGCGCCAGCTACGTCCGTTGAACCGCCGGGCTTGACGCCGCCGGCCCGGGCGCGAAATACAGCACCGTCCGTTCGTGATGCGAACCGAAGCGTCTGGAGCCTCCATGACCGATCCCGTCACGGCCCGGTCCTCGCCCGTGGCCCTCGTCGGGGCCGGCAGCATGGGGATCGGCTGGGCGATCGTCTTCGCCCGCGCCGGTCATCCCGTGGCGCTGCACGACGCCGACCCGGCCGCGCTCGACCGGGTCCCGGCGGCGCTGGCCGCGCGGCTCGACGGCCTCGCCGCGTTCGGCC
>CANGXM010000326.1 GCA_947457845.1 Rhodospirillales bacterium
GGCGCCTGGGGCCGGACGACCGCGACCGAGCGCGGGCGGCTCCTGACGAAGCTCGCGCAGGCGGTGCTCGACCGGGCCGAGGCGATCGCCGCAATCGAGGCCGCCGACACCGGCAAGCCGCTGAAGCAGGCCCGCGCCGACGCCGCGGCGCTGGCCCGTTATTTCGAGTTCTACGGCGGCGCGGCCGACAAGCACCACGGCACCACCATCCCCTACCAGCAGGGATACACCGTCCTGACGGTGAAGGAGCCGCACGGCGTCACCGGCCACATCATCCCCTGGAACTATCCGATCCAGATCCTCGGCCGCTCGCTGGGCGGCGCGCTCGCCGCCGGCAACGCGGCCGTCGTCAAGCCGGCGGAGGACGCCTGCCTCTCGGTCCTGCGGGTGGCCGAACTCGCGCTGGAGGTCGGGTTCCCGGAAGGTGCGGTCAACGTCGTCACCGGCTACGGGGCCGAGGCCGGAGCGGCGCTGGCGTCCCACCCCGGCATCGACCACATCAGCTTCACCGGCTCGCCCGCGACGGGCGCCGCGGTGCAGGCGGCGGCCGCGCGCAACAACCGGCCGGTGACGATGGAGCTGGGCGGCAAGTCCCCGCAGATCGTCTTCGCCGACGCCGATATCGACGCGGCCCTCCCGTTCCTCGTCGCCGCCATCATCCAGAACGCCGGCCAGACCTGTTCCGCGGGCAGCCGCCTGCTGGTCGAGGCGTCGATCTACGACGCGGTCGTCGCGCGCGTCGCCGAGCGGTTCCGCGAACTCCGCTGCGGGCCGTCGTCGATGGACCTCGACCTCGGCCCCATCATCAACGAGCGCCAGCGCACCCGCGTGCTCGGCCATGTCGACCGGGCGAAGGCCGATGGCCTGCCGGTGCTGGCGGAGGGGCGGATCGATGCTGCCGCACCGCTGGGCGGCTACTACGTCGTGCCCACGCTGGTGGGCGACGTGCCGCCCGACCATCCGCTGGCGCAGGAGGAGGTGTTCGGCCCCGTCCTCGCCGCCATGCGCTTCACCGACGAGGCCGACGCGGTGCGCCTCGCCAACGGGACGGAGTACGGCCTTGTCGCCGGGGTGTGGACGCAGGACGGCGGGCGCCAGCTCCGCATGGCCCGGGCGATCCGGGCCGGGCAGGTCTTCGTCAACAACTACGGTGCCGGTGGCGGGGTCGAACTGCCGTTCGGCGGCTACGGCCGCTCGGGCTTCGGCCGCGAGAAGGGCTTCGAGGCGCTGGAGGGGTTCAGCGTCACGAAGACCATCGCGATCCGCCACGGCTGATCCAGGGGGAGGGAACCATGCGCCTGAAGGACAAGGTCGCGATCGTCACCGGAGCGGGCTCGGGCTTCGGCCGCGGCATCGCCGAGACCTTCGCCCGCGAGGGGGCGAAGGTGGTCGTGAACGACCTGAACGAGGCCGCGGCGGCCGAGGTGGCGCACGCCGTCGGCGGCGTCGCCTGCGTCGCCGACGTGTCGAAGGGTGCCGACGTGGCGCGGCTCTGCCGTGCGGCTGAGGACGCCTTCGGGGGCCTCGACGTGTTCGTCGCCAACGCCGGCTGGACCTACCGGAACAAATCCTCGCTGGAGGTGACGGAAGACGAGTTCGACCGGGTCTTCGACGCCAACGTGAAGCAGCTCTTCCACGCCACGCGCCACGCCGTGCCGATGATCGCGGCGCGGGGCGGCGGCAGTTTCATCGTCACCGCCTCGACCGCGGCGCTGCGCCCCCGCCCCAACCTCACCTGGTACAACGGGTCGAAGGGTGCCGCGGTGACGATCGTGAAGTCGCTGGCGGTGGAGCTGGCGCCGCAGAAGGTGCGGGTGAACGCGCTCTGCCCCGTGCTGGGCCAGACGGGCCTGACGGCGGACTTCATGGGCGGCGACACGCCGGAGAAGCGGGAAGCGTTCCTCAAGACGATCCCGCTCGGCCGCATGAGCACGCCGCAGGACATCGCGAACGCCGCCCTGTTCCTGGCGTCGGACGAGGCGGCGTTCCTGACCGGCGTGGCGCTGGAGGTGGACGGCGGTCGCTGCGTGTGAGGACAGGGTGCGGGCCTCTCGGAGGTCGGCGCCCGCCCCCGTTTCCCCAAACGAAAACCGCCCGGGGTTTCCCCCGGGCGGCGATCGTGCGAACCCCGTTCGGGATCCCGCCTCACTCCTCGCGGTTGCCGAGGAACTGCAGCAGGAACTGGAAGAGGTTCATGAAGTTGATGTAGAGGCCCAGCGCGCTCCACACTGCATGGGTCGTCCCCGCGTCGCCGTGCATGGCGGCCTGCGAGTACTCCTCCTTGATGCGCTGCGTGTCGAAGGCGATCAGGCCGGCGAACACCAGGATGCCGACGATGCCGATGATGAAGTGCAGCATCGACGAGCCGACGAAGATGTTCACCACGCTCAGCAGCACGATGCCGATCAGGCCGACCATGAGGAAGTTGCCGAAGCCCGACAGGTTCTTCTTGGTCGTGTAGCCGAACAGGCTGAGGCCCGCGAACGCCGCGCCGGTGATGAAGAACACCCGGTAGAAGCTCTCGCCGGTGTAGACCTGCATGAGCATGCCGATCGACACGCCCTGGAGCGCCACGTAGGTCCAGTAGAAGAGCTGGGTCGTGGCGGCCGTCATCCGGCTCGCCATGAACGAGGCGAGCAGGATCATGCCGAGCGGCGCGAACACCGCCACCCAGCCCAGGATGTTGAGACCCGCGAAGCGGCCCGTCGGCGTGTACTGGTAGAAAACCCCGCCGACCGCGGTGTTGGCCAGGATCCACGCGACGAAGCCGCTGACCGCCAGACCGGTGGCCATGTAGTTGTAGACGCGCAGCATGTGCGCGCGCAGGCCCTCGTCGATCTGGGCCTGCCCGATCGTGCCCGCCCCGGGCATCGCGTAGCCGCGCTGCGCGTTCGGGCTGTTCCAGAGACCGTTAGCCATCGAAATCCCTCAGACAGAGGTTGAAACGTCGAAGCTGCATATTGGCAGACCAGCCATGCGTTTCAATGGAAAATCGGAGTCACGATTCCGAGGCCGAAGGCAAATGCCACAATGTTTTTGTGGAAATTCATCTTCGCCGCGCCGCACTCAATCGTTCCGCAACAACGGCGCCGCCGGTTGACCGAGAGCCCACCACGTTCCCACGAAGCCGAACATCAATGTTATCGCAGTACAGACGGCGCTGGTGACGAGCACTGCCGAAGGGAGGAACGTCCAGTCCTGTTGCATCACGAAGACGAGAACGGCCCAGGCCGTGACCGTGCCGAGGACGCCCGCGATGAGCGCGGTGATCAGGCCGAGGAGCCCGTACTCGAACAGGAAGGCGCGCAGGATGTCGCCGCGCGTGGCCCCCAGCACCTTGAGCACGACCGCGTCCCACACCCGCCGCCGGTGCCCCGCCGCGACCGCTCCGGCGAGCACGAGCGTGCCGGCGACCAGCGTGATCGACGCCGTTGCGCGCACCGCGGTCCCGATGTCGGTCAGGATCCTGTTCACCGTGTCCAGCGCGTCGCGCACGCGCACGGCCGTCACGTTCGGGAACGCCTGGGTCACCCGGCGCTGCAGCTCCCCCTCGGCCGCCTGGGGCGCCTGCACGGTGGCCAGCACCGTCTGCGGCGCGCGGTCGAGCAGGCCGGGCGAGAAGATGATCGTGAAGTTGATCGACAGCGTCGACCATTTGATGCGCCGGACGTTCGCGACCTCCGCCGTCACGTTGCGGCCGAGGATGTTGAAGGTCATGCGGTCGCCGGGGCCGATCGCGAAGGCCTTGGCGATGTCCTCGGCGATGGAGACGCGCGGCGCGCCGCGATAATCCTCCGGCCACCACGCGCCGGCGATCACCTCCGAGCCCGTGGGCAGGAGGGCGGCGTAGGTCATGCCGCGATCGCCGCGCAGCACCCAGGCCTCGGACGGGTCCTTGATCGCCTGCTCGGCCTCCACGTCGTTCACCCGCACGATCCGCCCGCGCAGCGACGGCACCTCGCGCAGGTCGGCCGTGCCGGGCACGCCCAGAACCGTCTCGCGGAACCGGTCGCGCTGGTCGGGCTGCACGTCGACGAAGAAGAAGGCGGGCGCCTGCGCCGGCAGCGTCTCCTGCACCGCGCGGCGGAAGTTGCCCTCGATCAGCGCGATGGCGACCAGCACCGTGAGCCCGAGGCCGAGGGAGAGCACGACGCTGCCCGTCGGGTTGCCGGGCCGGTGCAGGTTGGCGATCGCGAGGCGCAGGCCCGGCCGCCGCGGGCGCGGCACGCGGGCCGCACCCTGTTCCACCACCCAGGCCGCGGCGCGGAACGCCAGCA
>CANGXM010000327.1 GCA_947457845.1 Rhodospirillales bacterium
ATGCGGCCGCGGCCGGCTTCGGCGTGCTGGCGACGCTGGCGCTTCCCCCGGCGCAGGCCGCCCCCCTCCTGTGGATCGCGTTCCCCGCGCTCCTCTGGCTGGTCGACGGCTGTCGCTCGACCCGGTCGGCCTTCTGGACCGGCTGGTGGTTCGGCCTCGCCCATCACCTGTTCGGCCTCTATTGGATCGCCGGCGCCCTCTTCGTCGACATCGCGAGCTTCTGGTGGGCTCTGCCGCTGGCGGCGGGCGGACTGCCGGTGGTGCTCGCGGTGTTCGTGGGGGCTGGCACGGCGCTCCTCCACCGGTCCGGGCTGCGGGGGCCCGCGCGCGTCCTCGCCTTCGCCGGGCTGTGGGCCGTGGGCGAATGGGTGCGCGGCGTCGTCTTCACCGGTTTTCCGTGGAACCTGATCGGCTATGCCTGGACGGCGTGGCTGCCGGTCGTCCAGACGGCGGCCTGGGTCGGGGTCCACGGGCTCGGCCTGCTGACGGTGCTGGCGGCGTCGGCGCCCTGGCTCCTCGGCCGGCCCGACGTGTCGCGGCGGATCGCGGTCGGGGCCACCGTCGCCGGGATCGGCCTGTTCGTGGCGCTCGCCGCGGCCGGGGCCGTCCGCCTCGCCGTCAACCCCACCGTTCCGACCGAGCGGACGGTGCGGATCGTGCAGCCGAACACCGGGAACCTCCTGTCGCCCACCCGCGACCAGGTGGTCGACGCCTTCCGCCGGGTGCTCCGCCTGCAGGCCGATCCCCCGCCCGGCGCCGTGATCGTCTGGCCGGAGACGGCCGTCCCGGCGCTGATCGACCGCGACCCGGAGGCGCTTCGCCTCGTGGGCTCCGTCACGCCCAAGGGCGGCTACACCGTCGCCGCGACGCCGCGGGTGGTGACGGACGCCGACGGACGCCGGCGCATCCACAACAGCGTCCTGGCGGTCGATCCCGAGGGCCGGGTCGTCGAGACGTACGACAAGGCGCACCTCGTGCCCTTCGGCGAGTACGTTCCCTTCCGCTGGCTGTTCCCGGGGATCGCGGCGGTGGCCACGGGGCCGGACGAGTTCTCGCCCGGTCCGGGGCCGCGGACGTGGCGGCTGCCGGGGGTTCCGGCGGTCGGTCCGCTGATCTGCTACGAGGTGATCTTCCCCGCCGCCGTCGTCGACCGGGCGGACAGGCCGGAATGGCTCCTCAACGCCACCAACGACAGCTGGTACGGCCGCACCGCCGGCCCGCACCAGCACTTCGCGATCACGCGGATGCGCGCCGTCGAGGAGGGCGTGCCGGTGGTGCGCGCGGCGCTGACCGGGATCTCCGGCGTGATCGATCCCCTCGGCCGCGTGGTCGCGCGTCTCGGCCTCGACGCGGAGGGCGTGGTCGACGCGCCGCTCCCCCGCCCCCTCGACGGGCCGCCGCTCCAGGCCCGGGCCGGTCACCTCGGGTTGGTGGTAATGCTGATGATTCTCGCCCTCTGCGTTCCGATCACCCGCCATCGTTGTTGAACCGCGTGCGTGCCCTCCGTCCCCGCGTCGGGCGGCGGGCACGCGGATGCGGAACGACTTCCGGCCGCGCGGCCCCAGCGGGTGCCGCCGGACGCACAGGCGAGGGGACAGCAGGCGATGCAACCATCACCGCGCGGCCGCCGCGGCGGCGGGCGCCCGAAGGGCGGAAAGCCGAATCCGATCGACATCCACGTCGGCTCGCGCGTCCGGCTCAGGCGCACCCTCCTCGGCATGAGCCAGGAGAAGCTGGGCGAGGCGATCGGGCTGACCTTCCAGCAGGTCCAGAAGTACGAGCGCGGGGCGAACCGGATCGGCGCGTCGCGCCTCTACGACCTGAGCCGCGTGCTCGACGTCCCGGTGTCCTTCTTCTTCGACGACGTCCAGCCCTCCGTCGACGATCCGGACGCCCGCAACCGGGAAGGCGGCGTCCAGCAGGACCGCCTGCTGGGCGAGCCCGACCCGATGGCCAAGCGCGAGACGCTCGAACTCGTCCGCGCGTACTACCGCATCGTCGATCCGGCGGTGCGACGGCGCATCTTCGAGCTGACCAAGGCGGTCGCCGCCTCCCCGGGCAAGCATCCGGCCGAGGACCCCGCCGCGGCAGGGGTCTCCGAGCGGGCGCAGCCCGAGCGGCACGAGCAGCCAAGGGCCTGACCGACCGGCGGACGTCCGTCCGGGTTCCCGCGGCCGATGCCTTTGTTCTTGACCCTGCCGGACGCAGACGCGAGAAGAGGCGCTCATGCGTCCGGTCCGGCCGCGGTCCGACGTTCCCGCAACCGAAGTCACGAGACCGCCTGTGGCAAAGCTGCTGAACTACGTCTTCACGAGCGAGTCGGTGTCCGAAGGGCACCCGGACAAGGTGTGCGACCGGATTTCCGACACCGTCGTGGATCTGTTCCTGTCGCGCGATCCCTATGCGCGCGTCGCGTGCGAAACGCTCGCCACGACGAACTTCGTCTGCATCGCCGGCGAGGTCCGCGGTCCCGACAGCATCACGCCGGAGCTGATCACCGAGGCCACGCGCGCGGCGATCAAGGACATCGGCTACGCCCAGGACGGGTTCCACTGGCAGAACTGCACCATCGACGTCCGCCTGCACGCGCAGTCGGCGCACATCGCGATGGGCGTCGACGCCGCCGGCAACAAGGACGAGGGCGCCGGCGACCAGGGCATCATGTTCGGGTACGCCTGCCGCGAGACCCCGGTGCTGATGCCGGCGCCGCTCTACTACTCGCACGAGATCCTGAAGTCGCTGTCCGTGGCCCGCCATTCGGGCGCCGCCCCGCAGCTAGGCCCCGACGCCAAGAGCCAGGTGACGCTCGAGTACCGCGACGGGAAGCCGGTCCGCGCCACCTCGGTCGTCGTCTCGACCCAGCACGCCGACGGGCTGACCGCGGCCGACGTCCGCGAGATCGTGCGCCCGCACGTCCTCAAGGTCCTGCCGGACGGCTGGATGTGCCCCGAGGACGCGTTCTACGTGAACCCGACCGGCCTGTTCGTGATCGGCGGCCCCGACGGCGACTGCGGCCTGACCGGGCGCAAGATCATCGTCGACACCTACGGCGGTGCCGCCCCGCACGGCGGCGGCGCCTTCTCCGGCAAGGACCCGACCAAGGTCGACCGGTCGGCCGCCTACGCGGCGCGCTATCTGGCGAAGAACGTCGTGGCCGCCGGCCTCGCGGAGAAGTGCACGATCCAGCTGTCCTACGCGATCGGCGTCTCGCGGCCCCTCTCGGTCTACGTCAACACCGACGGGACCGGCACGGTGGACGAAGGGAAGATCTCCAAGGTCCTGCAGGATTTGGTGAACCTCTCCCCGCGCGGCATCCGCGAGCACCTGAAGCTGAACCGCGCGATCTATGCCCGCACGGCGGCCTACGGTCACTTCGGCCGCGAGCCCGAGGCGGACGGCGGCTTCTCGTGGGAGCGCACCGATCTCGTCGACACGCTCAAGTCCGCCCTCGCCTGACGGCGGGCGAGGCGACGCGCCGCGCGCCCCGATGCGCGCCGACAGCCCCTCGCCGGTCGCCGATCCTGCGACCGGCGGGACCAAGTTCTACGGCCGGCGGAAGGGGCGCCCGCTCCACCGCCGGAAGGCGGACCTCGTGGCGACCCTGCTGCCCCGGATCGCGATCTCCGTCCCTCAGGGGACGGAGCCGGTCCGGCCGTCGGACCTGTTCGACGCGCCGCCCCGTGCCGTGTGGCTGGAGATCGGGTTCGGCGGCGGCGAGCACCTCGGCGCCCAGGCCTTGGCGCGGCCCGACGTGGGTTTCGTGGGCTGCGAGCCCTTCCTCAACGGGGTCGCCTCCCTCCTCGGCACGATCGAGACGAGCGGGATGGACAACGTCCGCATCCACCCCGACGACGCCCGCCCGCTCCTTGACCGGATGGTCGAGGCGTCGATCGCGCGGGCCTTCGTCCTCTATCCCGATCCCTGGCCGAAGAAGCGCCATCACGGGCGCCGCTTCATCGGACCGGCCAACCTCGACCGCCTCGCCCGCGTTCTGGCCGACGGCGCGGAGTTGCGGATGGCGAGCGACGTCCCCGACCTCGTCGACTGGATGGCCGCGCAGGTCCGGGCCCATCCCGCGTTCGACGGCCCCGAGGGCGACGAAGGATCCTGGGCCGTGCCGCCACCGGACTGGGTGGAGACCCGCTACGAGCGGAAGGCGCTGGCCGCCGGAAGGCGGCCCGCCTACCTGACCGCGACGAGGCGCCCGCGTGCCGGCTGACCGCCGCGCGGCCCGCGTCGGGCGCCGG
>CANGXM010000328.1 GCA_947457845.1 Rhodospirillales bacterium
CGCGCTCGAAGGGGTGTCGGTCGCCCCCCCGGGCGCCGCCGCGCCGACCCTGCGCGGGGTGACCCTGGCGTTCGCGGCGGGGGAGCACGTCGGCATCGTCGGACCGAGTGCCGCGGGCAAGACGACGCTGGCCCGGCTGATCGCGGGCGTCTGGCCGCCCGCGTCCGGCCGGGTGCGGATCGACGGCGCCGACCTCCAGCAATGGGCGCGCGAGCGCCTCGGGCCCCACGTCGGCTATCTGCCGCAGGACATCGAGCTGTTCGACGGCACGGTGGCGGAGAACATCGCCCGCTTCGGCGCCGTCGACGCGGACGCCGTGGTGGCCGCGGCCAAGCTGGCGGGCGTCCACGAGATGATCCTCCGCCTGCCCCAGGGCTACGACACGCCGCTGGGCCCGGCGGGCGACCAGCTGTCCGGCGGGCAGCGGCAGCGCATCGCGCTCGCCCGCGCGCTCTACGGCGATCCCGTCCTCCTCCTGCTCGACGAGCCGAACGCCAACCTCGACGAGACCGGGGAGGCGGCGCTCGTCGACGCCATCCGCCGGGCGAAGGACGACGGGCGCACGGTGATCGTGATCGCCCACCGGGCGAGCGTTCTGACGCAGATGGACACGCTCGTCGTGCTCCGGGACGGCGGCGTCGCCCTCCACGGGCCACGGGCGGAGGTGATGCCGCGTCTGCTCCGCGCCGCGGCGGGGCCCGCCCTCGCGACTGGTGGGCCCGGGGCGGCCGCCGGTCCCGCGGCCATGGGCTGAGGGCGACCCGATGACCACGCCCCAGACCCGGCGCCGCGAGGCCCTCGCCCGGCTGCGCCAGCCCGACGCGGCACCACTCGGCGGGGAGGGCCTGCAACGGCCGGCGCCCACCGATCCGCGTGGCTTCGTCCTCGGCGGGCTCGCCGTCCTCGCCCTCGCCTTCGGTGCGTTCGGCGGCTGGGCGGCGGTGGCTCCCCTCGACAGCGCGGTGGTGGCGCCGGGGTCGCTGGTGGTCGAGAGCCATCGCCGCGACGTGCAGCACCCCGAGGGCGGCATCGTCCGCGAGATCCTGGTGCGCGACGGCGACCGGGTGGCCGCCGGCGACGTGCTCGTGCGCCTCGAGCCGGTCCGCGCCGATGCGACGCTCGCCATCGTCCGCGCGCAGACCGACGCGGTGCTCGCGCGGCAGGCCCGGCTGCGCGCGGAGGCGGCGGAGGGGGCGGCGATCGCCTTTCCGCCCGCCCTGCTGGACCGGCAGGAGGATCCGGCCGTCCGCGACGTGATCGACGGGCAGATGAACATCTTCGTCGCTCGCCGCGCCTCCGTGCAGGGCCAGCTCGGCATCCTCGGCCAGCGTGTGGCGCAGCTGGAGCGCCAGCGGGACGGGCTGCGCCTCCAGGGCCAGTCGCGCGACCGCCAGATCCAGCTCATCGCCGAGGAGCTCCGCGGCACGCGCGAACTCGCCGACAAGGGCCATGCCCCGCGCACGCGGGTGCTGGCGCTGGAGCGGGAGGTGGCGCGCCTCGAGGGGGAGCGGGGCGAACATCTGGCCGCCGTCTCCCGGGTGGACGAGGCGATCGGGGAGACGCGGCTGCAGATGCTGCAGATCCAGCGCAACCTGCACGAGGAGATCACCAACGCCCTGCAGGAGGCGCAGGCCCAGCTGCTCGAACTCCAGGAGCGGCTGATCGCCGCGCGCGACACGGTCGAGCGGCTCGACCTGCGGGCACCGGCGGACGGGATCGTCGTCGGGCTCGCGGTCTTCACGGTGGGCGGCGTGATCCCGGCCGGGCGCACGGTGATGCAGGTCGTCCCCTTCGCCGACCGCCTCGTGATCGAGGCGCAGGTGCCGGTCCTGTCGGTGGGGCAGGTCATGGCCGGGCAGCCGGCGATGATCAACTTCTCCGCCGTCCACCAGCGGATGCTGCCGACCCTGACCGGAACCGTGGCGACCGTCTCGGCCGACCGTCTGGTCGACGAGCGGACCGGCATCCCCTTCTTCAAGGCGCGGGTGACCATCGACGAGGCGAGCCTCGCGATCCTCGCCGAGCAGCGGATCCTGCCCGGCATGCCCGCCGACGTCGTCATCACGACCGGCGAACGGACGGCGCTGCGCTACGTCGTCGATCCCTTCGTGGATTTCGCGCGGCACGCGATGCGGGAGCGATAAAAGCACTCAATGGGTGCAATGAGATCAACGATGGTGTAATCAAAGGTGGTGAAGAGTTCGATCCTGCGGCGGTGCCTCCCGGCGGTGCCGTCCGCCCAGCGAAGGAAGACGACAGCATGACGAGGTTCACGACCGCCGCCGTGGCGACCATCATCGCGCTCGCGGCCTCGGCCGGCGCACACGCCCAGACCGGGCTCTACGTGACGGGTTCACTGGGAGCCGCCAAGGCGCGGGACGCGGGGATCAAGAACGATCCGGACAGTGGCGACACCCTGCTGAACCGCGGTGCGTCGCTCAACGGCCTGGACCGCTCGGCGGTCTGGACCCTCGGCGTCGGTTACCGGTTCTCCCCGCTCCTGCGCGCCGACGTCACCATGGGCATCCGCAACGGCTTCGATCTGTCCGATGGCGAGGGTGATACGAACAGCGACGCCTCCACGGCGGGCCGCAATGACGTGAATGCCCGGATCCGCAGCCGCGCTGCCTTCCTCACCGGCTATCTGGACGGCGGGAGCTTCATGCCCGCGGGCTGGACCGCCTTCAACCCCTACGTCGGCATCGGCATCGGCCGCGCCGTCAACGAACTCAGCAACCTGCGGGTCCGGAACGAGTCGGTCGCGAACGGAGTCGCCGCCGACGACACGAACCGGACGCCCTCCGGAAAGGGTTCGGGGATCGCGTGGCAGCTGGCGGCCGGCGTCGGCATCGCCGTCACCTCGAACCTCACGTTCGACGTGGGCTACCGCTACGTCGATCTCGGCGCGATCAAGGTCGATCGCGGCCGCTACGACTATCCGACCTTCACGTCGACGGTGGACACCAACACGTTGAAGGGCGAGCTGCGGGCCCACGAGTTCGCTGTCGGCCTGCGCTACAGCTTCTGAAGTCCGTCGATCAATCCGTCTTGCCATGCATGCGGCCCGTCTAGGCCGCCGAAAAACTCGGGGATGACACCATGAGCCGCGTCAGATTCATCCAGCAGGGATCGGGTATCCAAATCGGCGACACCGCCAAGGCGTTCGTCATCTCTGCCGAGATCGCGAACGGCACCTACTCGGCCGGGTCTGACGTGTTCGTGTCGCTGATCTTCTCCGAGGCGATCAACACCTCGGGCCTGACCGCGTCCAACACGAGCGTGACGCTGAACATCGGCGGGAACCTGCGCACCGCCGTCTATGACGCGAGCCGGTCGTCCCAGGCGGGCGTCGTAGGCGAGGCGGCGAACCGCCTCGTCTTCAAGTACACGGTCCAGCCCGGCGAGAGCGATACCGACGGCATCGCCCTCGTCGCCAACTCGCTGACGGTCGGCGGGACCGTGACGGACCGCGCGAGCACGCCGAACGTCTCGACCGGCGGCAACTTCAACTTTTCCCCGGTTCAGAACAGCGCCGCCATCATCCCCACTCCGTTGGTGGCGGACACGGTTGCCCCGACGGCCACGATCACGACGGTCGCGGGCTCTCCGACCGACGCGACAGCCACCTTCACCGTCGTCTTTTCCGAGGCGGTGCAGGGCGTCACGGCGGCCGACTTCCAGGTGACCGGGACCGGTGTCAGCGGCACGGTCACCGGTGTCACCGCGGGCGCCGGCAACAGCTACACGGTCTCCGTCGGCTCCATCGCCGGCGCGGGACAGATGTCGCTCGACATCGTCAACGCGGGTATCACCGATCTCGCCGGAAATCCCGTCGGGACGGAGACCAACACCGGCGGCGTCCGCACCGTTGATCGGGTGGGCCCCACGGTCGCGTCGATCGCCGTGGCGAACGGCGCCTACAACGAGGGCGACGCCGTCTCCGTGACCGTGACGTTCAGCGAGGCGGTGACGGTCACCGGCACGCCACAGCTCACGCTCGACATCGGCGGCGGCCGCACGGCCACCTACGCGAGCGGCAGCGGGACCGACGCGCTCGTCTTCACCTACACGGTGGCGGCCGGCGTGAACGACGCCGACGGCATCGCAGTCGGCGCGAACGCCCTTTCCCTCAACGGCGGGACGATCGCCGATTCGTTCGGCAACGCGGCGGCGATCAGCAATCTGGCCGTCGCGGCCAACACGGCGGCGACGGTCGACACCGCCGC
>CANGXM010000329.1 GCA_947457845.1 Rhodospirillales bacterium
GGAGGCTCTGGTCCACGCCGGAACGTCGGGCGAACTCCGCCCTCCTGACGCCCGGCGCGAAAGCCGCCTCCACGAGCCCGACCTTCTCCTCGTCGCTGTACCGGCGCCGCGCCTCGCGGCCGGTGATCACTTCAATACGCTGTGTAGCCATGGGGACTGCCATAGGGATAGCCAATGGGACAGCCCATTGACTCCCACCCGGCGACCCAGCCTCACAAGGCGGTGCTCACCGGAGCCGTACGTCTCGCCGGTGCGGATCGCCGAGATGCACGATGTGCTGAACGAGCTGGAGACGCTCGCCGCGCGGCTGGCGGCCGAGCGGATGACCCCGATCCAGCGCCGCCGCCTCGCGGCCCTCCACCAGTCGATGGCGGAGCCCATGCGCGCTGGCGACCACGAGACCTACGAGGCCGGCAACGTCGCCTTCCACGCCGCCATCTTCGAAGGCAGCCACAACGGTTTCCTCGCCGAGACGGCGCGGGGGGTGCGCGAACGGCTGCGCCCGTTCAGCCGTGGCCGGTTCCGCCTGCTCGGCCGGCTCCAGCGGTCCTTCGCCGAGCACGCGACCATCGTCGACGCGATCGCGCGGGGCGACGCCGACGGGGCGGCCGCCGCGATGGCACGGCACGTCACCCGCGTGGGCGACGCCCCGGCCGACCGGGTGACCGGTCCCCGTCAGGCGGCGGCGGTCGCCGCCAGATAGGCGCGCCAGCCACCGTGGGCCGTGATGTCCGCGCCCACGACCGGCAGCGCCATGCGCGGGTGCGGGACCGCGGGGAGCGGGTCCGGTGCCAGGGCCACGAAGGTCACGCCGAAGGCACGCCCGCCTTCCTTTTCGTCCCGCCCGTGACGCACCGGGCGTGCCATGCGCCGCCGGACGCGGCGTGTCGATCCCGGTGGAACGTCTGCCCGAGGAATGGGCACAATGCGCGGGCGAGGCAAGCGCGGTGCGCGTTCCGCCACCGGCCGGCGGGACGGGCCCCCGACACGCGCGCGCCGACCCGGGCATGGCACATGGCTTGCTGTCCGGCCCTTCCGACCCTCACTGGAGCCGCGACCATGACCGCGCCCACGTCACCGCTTCCCGTTCCCGACCCGGGTACCGATCCCGCCGCCTACGTCGACGCCGCCGCGACCCTCGCCGGCCTTCCCGTCGACCCGGCGTTCCGGCCCGGCGTCGTGGCGAACATGGCGCTGGCGATGAAGATGGCCGCCCTCGTCATGGGCCGCCCGCTCCCGGGCGCCGTCGAGCCGGCGCCCGTCTATCTCCCGCCGGAGGTCCGGACGTGATCCCCGGCGACCTGGGCGTCGTCGCCACTGCCGACCTGGTGCGCGGCGGCGGCGCATCGGCGACGGACGTCGCGCGGGCGGCGCTCGACCGCATCGCGGCCGGCGACGGGATGCTCAACGCCTTCACCGACGTCACCGCCGACCGCGCCCTGGCCGAGGCCGCGGCGATCGACGCCGCGCGCGCCCGGGGCGAGGCGCTCGGGCCCTTGGCGGGCGTGCCCTATGCGGTGAAGAACCTGTTCGACGTGGCGGGGATCACCACGCTGGCCGGTGCCGCGATCGAGCGTGGCAAGCCGCCCGCGGCGCGCGACGGTTTCCTCGTGCGAAAGATGGCGGCGGCGGGTTCGGTGCTGACCGGGGCCCTCAACATGGACGAGTACGCCTACGGCTTCACGACCGAGAACGCCCATTTCGGCAACGTCCGCAACCCGCACGATCCGGAACGCTCGGCCGGCGGATCGTCGGGCGGGTCGGCGGCCGCGGTGGCGGGCGGCCTCGTGCCGGCGTCGCTGGGCAGCGACACGAACGGGTCGATCCGCGTGCCCGCCAGCCTGTGCGGCCTGTTCGGGCTGAAGCCGACGTTCGGCCGGCTCTCCCGGGCCGGCAGCTATCCCTTCGTGGCGAGCCTCGACCACCTCGGCCCCTTCGCCCGCTCGGCCGCCGACCTCGCCGCCGTCTACGATGCCTGCCAGGGCCGCGACCCGGACGATCCGGCCCAGGCGGACCGGGCGCCCGAACCGGTGTCGCCCCTCGTCGGCGCCTCGATCGCCGGGGTGCGGGTGGCGGTCGCCGACGACCACTTCGCCCGCAACGGCCATGCCGAGGCCTTCGAGGCGGTGGCGACGGTGGCGGGTGCCTTGCGCACCAAGCGCACCGTCACCCTGCCCGACGCGGCGCGCGCGCGGGCGGCGGCCTTCCTCGTCACCAACGCGGAAGGGGCGAACCTGCACCTGCCCGACCTGCTGGCGCGGCCGCAGGACTTCGATCCTGGCACGCGCGACCGCCTGCTGTGCGGGGCGCTGCTGCCGGCCGGCTGGGTTCTCCAGGCGCAACGCCTGCGCCGCTGGTTTCTGGATCGGGCGCTGGAGGTCTTCCGCGAGGTCGACGTGATCCTCGCCCCCGCCACCCCCTATTCCGCGCCGAAGCTCGGGCAGGCGACGGTGGAGGTGGACGGGGAGACGATCCCGGTCCGCCCGATGCTGGGCGTCTATACCCAGCCGATCAGCTTCGTGGGCTTGCCGGTGCTGGCCGTTCCGCTGCAGAGGCCCGGGCGGATGCCGATCGGCGTGCAGCTGATCGCGGCGCCCTGGAACGAGGCGGTGCTGTTCCGCGTCGCGGCGGCGCTGGAGGCGGACGGCGTGGTGTCGGCGCACGTGAGCCTGCCGCAGGCGTAGGGGGTCGCGCGCCCGGCATGGTCGCGCCGACGACGGCATCGTCTCTCTCGGCGCATGACAAGGCGGGGCACCTGCGCCCTACCCCAACAACCCCCTCAACGCGTAGAGCGCCTCCAGCGCCTGCCGCGGCGTCATCTCGTCCGGACGCAGGTCCGCCAGCGCGGCCACCGCCGGGTGCGGGCCCGCCGGCTCCGGCTCGGGCGCGCGCCGCACCGCGGCGGAGAACAGCGGCAGATCGTCGACGATGCGCCGCGCGGCACCCGCCTCGCCCTGGGCCTCCAGCTGCTTCAGCACCGCCTCCGCCCGCGCCACGACCGCCGCGGGCAGGCCGGCGAGGCGGGCGACGTGGATGCCGTAGGAGCGGTCGGCCGTGCCCGGCGCCACGGCGTGCAGGAAGACGACGTCGCCCCGCCACTCCTTCACCCGCATCGTGTGGCAGGCGAGGGCCGGCAGCGTGGCGGCCAGCGCCGTCAGCTCGTGGTAGTGGGTCGCGAACAGGCCGCGGCAGCGATTGACCGCGTGCAGGGTCTCCACGCACGCCCAGGCGATCGACAGCCCGTCGAAGGTGGCCGTGCCGCGCCCGATCTCGTCGAGGATGACGAGCGAGCGCGGGCCCGCCTGGTTCAGGATCGTCGCCGTCTCCACCATCTCCACCATGAAGGTGGACCGGCCGCGGGCGAGGTCGTCCGACGCGCCGACGCGGGAGAACAGCCGGTCGACCACGCCGATCTCGGCCGACGTCGCCGGCACATGCGCCCCGATCTGGGCCAGCACGGCGATCAGCGCATTCTGGCGCAGGAAGGTGCTCTTGCCGGCCATGTTGGGCCCGGTGAGCAGCCACAGCCGTCGGTCGGGCGCCAGGTCGCAGTCGTTGGCGACGAACGACTGTCCCTCGCCGGCCGCCGTGAGCGCCGCCTCAACCACCGGATGCCGCCCGCCGACGACGCGGAAGGCGAGGCCGTCCCCCAGCACCGGGCGGCACCAGCGCCGGACCTCCGCCACCTCGGCGTGGGAGGCGGCCACGTCGAGGGCCGCGAGCGCGCGGGCCGCGCCGGCGATGGCCTCGGCCCGATCCGTCGCCAGCGCCACGAGGGCGGCGAAGATCTCCAGCTCCAGCGCCAGCGCCCGGTCGCCCGCCTCGGCGATGCGGCGTTCGAGGTCGGCCAGATCGGTCGTGGTGAAGCGCACCGCGCTCGCCATCGTCTGGCGGTGGATGAAGGTCCCGGTGCTCCTCCCGCCGTTCAGCTTGTCGGCGTGGGTCGCCGTCACCTCGACGTGATAGCCGATGACGTTGTTGTGCCGGATCTTGAGCGACGGCACGCCCGTCTCGGCCGCGTAGCGGGTCTGCAGCGCCGCGATCAGGCGGCGGCTCTCGTCGCGCAGCGTGCGCAGCTCGTCCAGCGCCGCCGAATGCCCGGCCGCGACGAAGCCGCCGTCGCGCGCCGTCACCGGCAGGTCGGGCGCCAGCGCCGCCGCCAGGGTGTCGATCGTCCCGGCGTGCTCGCCAAGCCCCTCGGCCGCCGCGCGGA
>CANGXM010000330.1 GCA_947457845.1 Rhodospirillales bacterium
CGACGGGGCCCGGTCGCCGGGCGCCGCCCGCCCCCGCGCCGCCGAGGCCGCGTCGGCCCTGGTCGAACCGCGGATCGAGGATGAGGACTTCAAGGTCGACGCCACGCGCAAGGCGGTCGTCCGCCAGGACACGGAGACGCTGCTCCGTTACCTCTATTCGAACCTGCGCCACGTCCGGCTGAAGACCGACTTCGCCGCCGAGGGCAAGCTCGCGTCGAGCGATGTTTTCGCCTGCTATCTCTTCTTCGCGGGTGCCGCGGAGTCTCTGGCCCGGCACCTCAAGCGGCCGCAGAACGAATTCCGCAGCATGATCGCGATGAGCCTGCGGAACATCGCCAAGTCCGACGAGGGCGCGAAGACGTTCGCGCTCCACTACGAGGAGTATCTCGCCGATCCGCGTCAGGCGAAGATCTTCGCCGCCGGTCAGGACGGATACGTCGCATGGACCCGCGGCGCGGGGTCGTTCGAGGCTCTGGCGAGGATCCTGGCGGAGTTCCGGACGACGCCCGGCAAGGAGGCGCCGAAGGACGCGGCCCCCGACGGGACGAAGGAAGTGATCACGGTCATGTTCACGGACATCGTGGGCTCGACCGAGCACAGCGCGACGCACGGTGACGAACTGCACATGCAGTTGATCTCCGCCCATGACCATTTCGTCCGGGGGGCGCTGAACGCGTTCCGCGGCGTCGAGATCAAGCATCTCGGCGATGGCATCATGGCGTCCTTCGCCTCCGTGCCCGACGCGGTCCGCGCGGGGCTGCGCATCCAGACCGAGGTGGCGAACACGCCCGTCGCCGACCCGCGCCTTGCCTTGACGATCAAGATCGGTCTGAACGCCGGGACGCCGGTCCGCATGGGCGCCGACCTCTTCGGGTCCACGGTCCAGATGGCCGCCCGCATCTGCAGCGTCTGCCCGCCGGGTGCCGTCGCCGTGTCCGAGGGCGTCGTCGCCTCCTATCCCGGCGGCGCCGGTCTGTTCCGCCCGGCCGGCGCGCACCGGTTGAAGGGCTTTCCCGAGCCGGTGAACGTCTTCGCCGTCGCCCCGGGCTCGGCCTGAGCGGACCTCCACCACGTCGCGTCATCCTTTCCCCCCGGCGCCGCATCCGCTAAATGTCCTGACAACAAGACATCTCTCGGGGAGGTCGCATGGTCCGCCTTCGTCTCGCCGCCGCCGTGATCGCGGCGGCCGCCTTCGTCACGGCCGCCGCCGTGGTCAGCCCCGTCCTCGCCCAGTCCTGGCCGGACCGGCCGGTCCGCATCATCGCGCCGTTCGGCCCCGGCTCTTCGCCCGACCTCATGGCGCGGCTGCTTGCCGACCGCCTCCAGGCGAAGCTCGGCCAGCCCTTCGTCGTGGAGAACCGGCCCGGCGCCGGCGGCAACACCGGCACCGACGCGGTCGCGAAGGCGACGCCCGACGGCTATACGCTCGGCGTCAGCATCGGCGGCCCGCTCGTCAACAACACCGTGCTCTACAGCCGCCTGCCTTATGATCCTTTCAAGGATCTCCTGCCGATCACGCTGGCCGCGTGGCAGCCGAACGTGCTGGTCGTGACGCCGGCACTCAACGTGACGACGCTCCCCCAACTGATCGACCTGCTGAAGCGCAACCCCGGCAAGTACAACTACGCTTCGATCGGAAACGGCTCGGTCTCCCACCTCGCGATGGAACTGATCGCCCAGAAGAGCGGGACCGAGATCGTCCATGTGCCCTACCCCGGCGCACCCCAGGCGGTTCAGGCGCTCATCGCCGGCGACACGCAGATCGCGGCCCTGCCGGCGAGCGGGGTCATGGCCCAGGTGCAGGCGGGCCGCCTCCGTGCGCTCGCGCAGACCTCGGCCACCCGCTCCGCACTGGTGGCGGACGTGCCCACCTTCGCCGAGCTGGGCGTCACCGATATCGAGGCACAGGCGTGGATCGGCGTCATCGCACCCGCGGGCGTCCCGCAGACGGTGTTCGAGAAGATCCGCGCCGAGGTGAACGAGGCGCTCGCGCAGCCGACGCTGGTCGAGCAGCTGCGCGGCCAGATGATGGAGGTGGTGGCGATGCCCACCGACCGCTTCGTCGGCTACATGCGCGAGGAGCTCGAGCGCTGGGGACCGATCATCCGCCGGAACAACATCAAGCTGGACTGACGCCGTCGGCGTTTGCGCCCGCGACGGGCCGCGCCATATGGTGGCGCGTTCCGTCCCCGGGGAGCCCATGAACCGCCAGACGAAGGCCTTGCTGTCCGTCGCCCCCATGATGGAGGTGACGGATCGCCACTTCCGCTGGCTGGCCCGGCGGATCAGCCGGCACGCGCTCCTCTACACCGAGATGGTCCACGCGGGTGCGGTCCTGCACGGGGATCGCGACCGGTTCCTTCGCTTCGACCCGTCCGAGCATCCCGTGGCGCTCCAGCTCGGCGGCTGCGATCCGGCCGACCTCGCCGAAGCCGCGCGGATCGGCGCGGGATACGGTTACGACGAGATCAACCTGAACGTCGGCTGCCCCAGCCCGCGCGTCACCGCCGGGCGGTTCGGCGCCTGCCTGATGACCGAGCCGGACCTCGTCGCGCGCCTCGTGGCGGCGATGGCGGCGGCCGTCGACGTGCCGGTGACGGTGAAATGCCGGCTCGCCGTCGACGAGATGGAGGAGTGGCCGACCGTCCGCGCCTTCGTCGAGCGGGTGGCCGCCGCGGGAGTCGGGCGCTTCGTGGTCCACGCCCGCAAGGCGTGGCTCGACGGGCTGAGCCCGAAGGAGAACCGCGAGATCCCGCCGCTGCGCCACGAGCTGGTGCATCGGCTGAAGGCCGAGCGGCCCGACCTCGACGTCACGATCAACGGCGGCATCCGCACGATGGACGACGCGGCGCACCATCTCGCCCACGTTGACGGCGTGATGATGGGACGCGCGGTGCAGGACGGCCCCTGGATCCTCGCGGACGCCGACCGGCGGCTTTACGGGAACGAGGGACCCGGTCCGGACCGGGGCGCGGTCGTGGCGGCCTATGCCGGCTACGCGGAGGGCGAGATGGTGCGCGGCGTGCTGCTTCCGACGCTGGCCCGCGCCGCGCTGCCGCTGTTCACCGGAACCCCGGGGGCGCGCCGGTGGCGCCGGCACCTGGGCGAGGAGGGCCGGCGGCCGGGGAAGGGGCCGGAGCTGTTCGCCGAGGCCCTGGCGATGGTGCGCGACGCGGGCGAGGGGACGGGCCGACGGGCGGCGTGAGCGTCAGACGACCACGCCCTCCGCGGGAACGCCGCCGCCCAGCACCGTGAGGACCGCCGCCGCCGCCTGCATCCCCATCGCCCGCAGCGCCTGCGCCGACATGGCGCCGATGTGCGGCGTGGCGACGAAGTTCGGCAGCGCCAGCAACGGATGGTCGGGGGGCGGCGGCTCCACGTCGAACACGTCGCTGGCCGCCGCCGCCAGCGGGCCTTCGACAAGGGCACGGGCAAGCGCCGCCTCGTCCACGATGCCGCCGCGGGCGGCGTTCACGAGAATGGCGCCCCGCGGCAAGGCCCCGAGGACGGTCGCGTCGATCATGCCGCGCGTGTCCGCCGTCAGCGGCACGTGGATGCTGAGGATCTGCGAGCGGCGGGCGAGGGCCAGCAGGTCGTCGACACGCTCCGCCCCGGTCCCTGCCAGACGCTCCGGCGCCGTCCGCGGACTGTAGACGAGGATGGGGCAGCCGAAGCCGCCCGCCAGGATGGCGGCGACGCGCGACGCGATCCGCCCGAACCCGACGAGGCCCACGGTCCGGCCGCCGATCTCCCCACCGCCCCGGGCGACGGCGGGAACCGGGCGTCCGGCGCGCAGCGCCGCGTCCGCCTGCGGAACCGCGCGGGCTGCGGCCAGCGCCAGGGCGACGGTGAGTTCGGCCGTCGCGTTCGTGTTGGCGCCGGGGGTGCTGGTGACGCGGATGCCGCGCGCCCGCGCGGCGTCGAGCGGGATGTTGTCGACGCCCACCCCGTGCTTGGCGATCACCCGCAGGCGTGCGGCCGCCGCGACCGAGCCGGCCGGCATCGGGGTGGTCCGCACGATGATCCCGTCGGCGTGGGTCGGCCAGTCGCCCGTGCGCGGGTCGTCGGGGCCGGCGACGTCGGCACGCTCGGCGAGCCAGTCCGTCGCCTCGGGCGCGATGGGGTCGATGACGCAGACGAGCGGACGCCCCGTCATGCCGCCCGGGCCTCGATGATGCCGAGCGGCGTGCCGGTGCGCGC
>CANGXM010000331.1 GCA_947457845.1 Rhodospirillales bacterium
AGTCGCTGGGCTCGGCCGGCATCGGCATCCGGGGCTCCATGCTGTCCGCCGCCTCCGGCTCGCTCACCCTCGCCAAACCTTTGGCCGACGGGGCCGAGAACGGGCGCGACTGGCGGCTCTTCTTCACCTTCTCGTTGAGATACTGAGCCTCGGTCGGCAATTCGCTCACGATCACCTTTTCGTTCGGATGTAGAGATTCTCGAAAACCTATACTAAAGGGAATTATCTGGACTTCGGTCCGAGGATGCCCGATGCACACCGCCGCACCGACCTCCTTCCGTCCCTTCACCGCCCTGCGCACGCTTCTCGCCACCACGGCGCTGTGCGGGATGCTGTCCGGTGCATTACCCGCGGCGGCCCAGACGCTTCCCACCGGCGGGCGCATGGTGGAAGGGCAGGCGACCATCGGCACGCCCACGGTCGGTCGGCTGGACGTCACCCAGACCAGCCCCGAGGCGGTGGTCGACTGGCAGTCCTTCTCGGTCGGCGCGTCCGGCCCCGTCGACTTCGCCCAGCCCGGTCGCGACGCGGTCATCCCGAACCGGGTGACGACCCCGAACCTGCCGTCGGACATCCAGGGCCGCATCAGCGCCAACGGCCAGGTCTGGCTGGTCAACCCGTCGGGCATCTTCATCGGCGCCGGGGCGAAGATCGACGTGGCGGGCTTCCTCGCCACCACCCACGACATCGTGTCCGCCGCCGGGACCCTCTCCGTCACCGCGTCGGCCGGCGCGATCGCGCTGAATGCCGACGGCGTGCTGACCCGGCGATGACGAGGACCGGCCACACCCCGTGCCGAGGGGAACCCTGACATGGACCTCAGCAGGACCGAGGCGGTTCTGGTCGAACTGGGTGCGGGCAGCCGCAGCGCGCTGCGCGAGGTCATCTGGCGCACGGGGATCCGGCGCATCGTGCAGATGAACGAGATCCCCTCGCCCAAGTCCGAGGAGTTCCTCAACGCCGACGTCATCGTGATCGGTGCCGACGGCCCCGGGCCGGAGAGCCTGTCGCTCATCCGGCAGATCCGCCAGTCGGCGAGCACGGCGAACCCCTTCGCCTTCGTGTTCGCCACCCATTTCGAGCCCACGCGCGAGGCGATCTCCGGCGCGCTCGAGGCCGGGGTGGACATGATCCTGGGCAAGCCGCTCTCGACCGCGGTCCTGCACCAGCGGATGGGCGTGCATCTCGCGGCGCCGCGGAAGTGGATGGTCTCCTCCAGCTACATCGGGCCCGAGCGTCCGGCGGGGCCGGGGTCCGGGACGGGAACGCGCCTCGCGGCTCCGCACCTCCTCCAGATGAAGGCGGCCGGGGCACGGGTGGAGGACATCCGCGCCGCGGTCGAGAGCACCAAGGCCCAGGTCGTCCAGCAGCGGAAGCTGCACCTGGCCTACCAGACCGCCTTCGTCGTGGCCCGGGCCGAGGTGGCGCCGACCGACCCGGCGGCGCTGGCCGAGCTGAAGCAGCTACGGCCGATGATCCGGGAGCTGCTGCCCCAGATCGAGGATCCGGACCGCCGATTCGGGGCGCAGGTCGCCGCCGACGAGCTCCTCGCCCGCCTGTCCCACCTGTGGTCCGGGGAGGCCAACGCGATGTCGTACGGCCCGGCGGTGGCGCTGGCGGCGCAGGTCTTCTGCCTGGCGGTCGGCCGCGGTCAGGTCCACCGCGCGGTCACCGAGATCCGCGCCGCCGCGAAGATGCTCCACGGGCGGTGATCCGGCCCGGGGCGGATGGAGACGCGTTCTCCTGGCTTCGGGACGGACCCGAAGGGGCCGCCCTGGAGGGGTCGTGCCATCGATGATGTCGTCGGCGATCCCGCGCGATGCGAACGCCGGTGATCCGCAGGCGCTGGGGGCACCCGTGCACGGTGATGACGATCACGGCGCGCGCCGACGGGCCGATGGCGGACGAGGCGACTGTCGCCGCCGACCTGACGATGCCCGCTCCCAAAGCCGCCTAATGCTTATGGCTAAGTCCGAATGGTTGGAGGATGATGGCCGGGCGTCACAACACTTTCGAATGTGAGACTATCATGCGTGCCTTCTGGCTCTCGTCCTCTCTCGCTGTTCTGGCCCTGGTCGCTGCCCCCGAAGTCCGGGCCCAGGCGATGCAGGATTTCACCCTGGTGAATGCCACCGGGTATCAGATCGACGAGGTCTACGTCGCGCTGCCGACGTCCAAGTCCTGGGGGTCGGACATCCTCGGCAGCCGCGTGCTGCCGCACGGGTCGAACCTGATGATCCAGTTCCAGCCGACCATGCAGGCCTGCAACTGGGACATCAAGGTGAAGTGGAGCGACGGCTCGGAGGAGGACTGGGACACCCCCTTCAACCTCTGCGAAATCTCCAAGCTGACGTTGCGCTACAACCGCGCCACCGGCGTCACCAGCGCCGACGTCGAGTGAGCCCTCGCCCGGTGGGCGCGCCCGCCACGGCGGCGGCGCTCACCGGGCCATCGGCGCCCTGCCCTTCTTGACGAGCAGCAGGTCGATCGCCTCCTCCAGCAGCGCCTGGATCGTCGTGTCCTCCTCCGCCGCGATCAGGCGCAGCGCCTTCGCCACCTTCGGATCGAAGTGACCCGCGACCAGGCGCTTGCCTGCGCGGGCCGGCGTGGTCCGTGCGGCCGGCGCGGGCGCCGGGGCCGCGATCGGCGGCGGTGCCGGCATGGGCGGCGGCGGGGCGACCTGCCGGTTGAGGATGGCCTGGAGACTGTTCTTAGCGGGCGCCATGCTGGCCTCCCTGGGCGTTTAGGCGTTTGAGCGTATATTTGTATAGGAGCGAGATCTCCAGGGCGGCCTTGCCGTCGGGCTCGACCTCCTGCGCCGCGAGGCCCGTCTGCTGGGCGCGCGAATAGGCGATTCGGCTGTACATCCGGACCGGGGCGAGGTCGGCGCCCAACTGGCGGATCGCCTCCTCGGTGTCGCGGATCTCGCGGCCCTGCTGCGGGCACATGTTCAGCACCACGGCCGACGGCCGGCCGTAGAGGCGGACGAGTTCGAGCGTCCGGGTCATCCCCATCACGTCGAGCACGGCTGGCCGGGTGGGGATCAGCACGAGGTCGGCCACCTGCGCCGCTTCGTAGGCGAGGTCCTTGGCGACGGGCGGGGCGTCGATCAGCGCGTACTGGCAGCCGCCCTCGGCCGCCGCCTTCAGCACGTGGGAGAGGCGGGCGGGGGGGACGGCGGCGACGGCCGGTCGGTCGGACCCGCGTGTGTCCTTCCAGAAGGTGGCGCTGGCCTGCGGATCGAGGTCGAAGATGGCGGCGGAGCGACCCCTGCGGTCGGCCTCGACGGCGAGCGCCGTCGCCAGCGTGGTCTTCCCCACCCCGCCCTTCTGGGAGATGATCGCGACGACGTACACGTATACACTCCATCACGTGTTGATGTAGGACTGAATAAATACGAACGCGCGTAATCACAAACGATTGAACGCGCGTAAGCGTAACATCGTATGGCAGTGTGATAGTTATGCTGCATGCGCGTGTGATCGTGATCATCGATACGGGGGTGCAAGCGTGCTCGCATAGACGTCATAATCAATGCATGTATAAGCTAATGCGCGTATACATACATACTATCAAGCAAGTATGCGATCTTGCACGTACGCGCGTGTGGCGCCGCTCAGAGATCGAGGAAACGCGCGGCCGTGGTGCGGAAGAGGTCGCCGTCGCGGATGTAGCGGCGGACCATCTGCACCGACCGGTGCCCGGTCTGGCGCATGATCGCGTGCTCATCCGCCCCCGCACGGGCCGCGCTGGTGGCGAAGCCCGCGCGCAGCGAATGACCCGCATAGCGGGTCGCGTCCAGCCCCGCGGCGGCGGCCGCGCGCTTGACGACCAGGGCCACGACCCGGTCGGACAGCGCCCGGTCGGCGATGCGGCCCGTCCTGTCGATCGCCCGGAAGAGGGGGCCGTCCTCGATGCCGGCCGCCGCGAGCCACACCTCGAGCGCTCCCACCGCGCAGCCGTCGGCCCGGCGTCCGCGCGGGATCGCGACGGAGCGGCCGACACCGTCCGGATCGGTCTTCGACCGGCGCAGCCGCACCACGAGGCCCTCGGGCCGAAGCGCCAGATCCGCCCGCCGCAGCGCCACCAGTTCCGACCGCCGGAAGGCGCCGGCGAACCCGACCAGCAGCAGCGCCCGGTCGCGAAGCCCGGCGAGGGAGGCGGGGAGGGCGGCGCACAGCGCGCGGACCTCCTCGAC
>CANGXM010000332.1 GCA_947457845.1 Rhodospirillales bacterium
CACCGCCCGCTGGCTCGGACGGGCGCTGGGGGTGCCCCCGTCGCTCGTCCGCGCCGCCGACCCCGATCCCATCGCCCCCCAACGGAGGACAGACCCATGACCGGCCTTCTCGACCCCGGCGCCGCCGCGCCCGCCACGCCCGCCGCGCCCGCGCCCGTCCCGGCCGTCCCGGACAAGTTCCGCGACCCGGCCACCGGTGCCGTCCGCACCGACGCCCTGCTGAAGTCCTACATGGAGCTGGAGCGGCGGCTCTCGTCCGGCTCGCCCGCGCCCTTCTGGGAGGCGGGGCAGGCGCCGGACGACGACACCCGGCGCAAGGTGCTCCGGGCGCTCGGCGTGCCGGACGCGCCGGACGGCTACGCGGTGCGCTGCGACCACGGCCTGTTCGAGCCGGACGGCGACATCAACGGCCGCCTGCACGCGGCCGGCTTCACCGCCGACCAGGCGCAGCTCCTTTACGATCTGGCGGCCGAGCGGATGGTGCCGCTGATCCGCGAGGTGGCGGCCCAGTACCAGGCCGAGCGGGAGATCGAGCGCCTCCACACGGCGTTCGGCGGGCCGGAGGGCTGGCGCACGGTCTCGCGCCAGATCCTCGCCTGGGCCCGTGCGAACCTGCCGCCCGCCGCGGTCGACGGTCTGGCGGCGAGCTACGACGGCGTCATGGCGCTGCACCGCATGATGACGGCGGGCGAGCCGGCGCTGGGCCGTGCCGCCGGTGCCCGCGAAGGCACCGCGGACGAAGCCGAACTGCGCAAGCTGATGCGCGACCCCCGCTACTGGCGCGACCGCGACCCGGCGCTGATGGCCAAGGTGGCGGCGGGCTTCGAGCGCCTCTATCCTGGGGAAGGGTGAGGCGGCGGACCGTCCCCGCGGACGCCGCGGGGACGGTCGTGCAACCAATGCGCGACCATGATAGGCTGGTCCTGGATCATGGGGGCGGGTGCGATGAACGGTGCGGTGCGGAAGGACGCGACGGTCTCGGACGGGAGGATCGTGCCGTTCGGCGACGTCGTCCTGCGCGAATCTCTCAGCGTCGAAGGCGAGAACGTCCCGCAGGGCGCCACCGGGACCGTGGTCGAGATGTTGCCCGACGGGATCGGTTGCATCGTGGAGTTCTTCGAGCCCCGCCATTGCGTGGTGACCGTGGACCGTCGGCGCCTTGGCCCGGCATCGGGCTGATGCGGCTCCCCAATGCCGGGGCGTGCCGCGTCGCGCCCGAAAAGGTGACCCGCTACCTTCTCGATCCCGACCACAGCCGTGGTGCCAGCAAGGCCGCCTTCTTCCAGCGGTTCGGCTTCACGACGGCCTCCTGGCGGGATCTGGCGGACGCGCTCCGGGAGCACGCCGCACGGCAACCCGTCACGAAGGTGGTCGACACCGCCTATGGGCAGCGCTTTCTTCTGCAGTGCCGGTTGACCTCACCCGACGGTCGGGATCCCTGCGTCGTCACGGTCTGGCAACTCGGTCCCGACGGGGAACCCTTTCTCGTGACGGCCTACCCGCGCTGAGCGGGCACCGCCAGCAGGTCCACGTGCCCGACCGTCAGCCCGCACAGGTGCGCGTGGCGGCGGTCGGCCCAGGCGGCGATGCGGCCGAGCGCGTCGGGGGCGAGGTCCTTGGCCGCCGACGCGTAGCCGTAGATCAGCGCGTGCTGGAGGTCGGCGTCCTCGGGCGTCAGCGTCCAGTCGCTGGTCGCCGTCCGCACCGCATAGCCCCGCGCCGCGAAGAGCCGCTCGGCCACCATCGGCGCCCGGCCGCCCAGCGAGGGGCCGAAGCCCTTGTCGCCGTCCATGTGCCGGTCGACGAGGCCCATGACGAAGCCGTCGTCGGGGTCCGCCGTCTCGAACTGCACGCGCCCGTCGACGGTGAGGGTGGCGAAGAACGGCCTGCGCGACGCGACGATCCGGTCGGCGAGGCGCGTCATCCATCCCTCCGAGACGAGGTCGATGAGCGCCGTCGTCACCACGGCGTCGTGCCCCGCCACGTCGAGGGCGTCGACGTCGTTGAGGTCCATCTGCCGCTTCTCCACCCCCTCCACCCAGGGCGGGAACGACGTCGGCACGCGCTTCAGCAACACGGGATCGATGTCCACGGTGGTCCAGCGCTGGCCGGTCCGGTCGAGGCGCAGCAGCAGATAGCGGACGTTCGCCCCCGTCCCGCAGCCGAGGTCGAGCAGCCGCGGTCGTTCAGGCAGAAGCGCCGCGAACGCCGGGGTCAGGCCGGCGATCTCGCGCGCCCAGGCGTCGTACGGCTCACGCAGCGTGAGCCAGCCCGGGTCGAATCCGCTCATCTCCCCGCCTCCAAGGCGTGCGCCAGTTCCGCAGCGAACGCGGCGACCTGAAAGTCCCACGTCGGGAGAGTGGATGCCGCAACAAGGGCCCGGGCCGCAAGGGCTTCGCGCGCCGACGGATCGGCGAGCAGCGGCCGGAGCGCCGCCGCCAGCGCCCCCGCGTCGCCGGGCGGGACCTGCACGGCGGCACCTTCGGGCACGCTCACGGCCAATGCGCCGCCGGTCGTCGTGACCGTCGGCAGGCCCCGGGCGATCGCTTCGGCCACCGCCATCCCGTAGCCTTCGTAGAAGGAGGGCAGGACGAACAGGTCCGCCCGGTCGTAGAGCGCCTCGAGCGTCGCCGCGTCGACCTCTCCCGCGAGGTCCACCCGCTCGCCCAGCCCCAGGTCCGCGATGCGCGCGCGCACCGCCGCCCCCGTCGCCGGATCGCGGTCGGCGCTGCCGGCGCAGACGAGGCGCCACGGCAGGTCCGCGATCGTCGCCAGCGCGTCCAGCAGGATCCGGTGGCCTTTTCGCTGTGTCAGCGTGCCGACGCAGACGAGCGTCGGCGTCGCCGCGCCCGATCCGCGCGCGGCCGGTCGCGGGTCGGTGCCGGGGACCACGGTACCGATCCGGTCGGGCGCCACGCCGAACTCCGCCGCCAGCGTCGCCGCCGTGAAGGGGCTCGTCACGATGATCCGCCGTGCCATGGCGAAGGCGGCGCGTTCCAGGTTCTCCACCGCCGGGACGATCGCGGGGTCGACCCCGGTCTCCCGTGAGAGCGGGTGATGGATCAGGTGGACGATCCTGAGGCGCATCCGCTCCGCCCACAGGACCCCCGCCACGCCCGGCATCGCCAGCCCGTCGATCACGCAGAGCGCCCCGTCGGGGATCCGGGCCAGCCGCGTCTCCGCCTGCTGGCAGGTCGCCGGGTCGACGTCGGGAAAGCGGCCGGGCAGCTCGTGCACGTCGACGCGCCAGCCGGTCGCGCGCAGCCCCGCGACCATCCGCGCGTCGTAGAGATAGCCGCCCGTGCGCTGGTCGAGCCGGCCCGGGACGAGAAGGTGCAGCGCGCCCGTCATGCCGACGGCGGACCCTCGTAGCCGGCCCAGGCGACGTGGCTCTCGTGCAGCGTGATCCGCATCACCGCGATGGCCGGCCCGTCGGCGCCCAGCGCGCCGTCGCGGATGGAGGCGGACAGGCGCCGGTGGATCTCGCCCGCCAGGAATTCCGTCGTCGTGTTGACGCCCTTGAAGACCGCCTCGTCGTCGAGGTTGCGGTAGTTCAGCGGCTCCAGCGTCTTCTTGAGCAGGTCGAGGGCGAGGCCGATGTCGATCACGATGCCGTCGGCGTTCAGCGTCGGGCGGCGGAACTCCGCGTCCACCACGAAGGTGGCGCCGTGGACCTTCTGGGCCGGGCCGAACACGGCGCCGCGGAACGAATGGGCGACCATGATGTGATCGCGGACGGTGACGCTGAACATCGATGCTCTGGCTCCGGAAGATCGTCAGGAATAGCGGACGAGATGGCAGATCGTCCCGCCGGGCGTTTCGGCAAGCCGCGCCATCGTGGCGGGAAGGTCGTCGAACGCGCTTTCGCCGGTGAGCAGCGCGTCGGTGCGGGGATCGGCGAGGAGGCGGAGCGCCAGCGCCATGCGGTCGCGATAGGTCCAGCGGGGCTGCTGGAGCGGCGGGATGCGGCCCACCTGGCTGGAGCGCAGGACGAGCCGTCGCGGATGGAACGCGCCCCCCAGCGGGGCCGCGACCGGCCGGTCGCCGTACCAGCTGGCCTCCACCACCGTCGCCTCGACGCCGGCGAGGCGGAGCGCGGTGGCGAGGCCGGCGTCGCTGCCGCTCGCGTGGACCACGAGGTCGCGGTCGCCC
>CANGXM010000333.1 GCA_947457845.1 Rhodospirillales bacterium
CCCGGTCCTCCAGCGCCCGCTGGACGGTGGCCGGAAGGGCGGCGGGACGCGCGCTCAGAGCGCCTCGCCGCGGGCGAGCCGCGGCAGGTCGCCCGTCGTGCCCATGGCCGAGCGCATCAGGAAGCGCTTGAGCGGCGGCGTGCGGTTCACCACGGCGAGGCCCACGTCCCGGGCGAGCTTCAGCGGCGCGATCCGGTTGGCGAACAGGCGGTTCAGCCCGTCCGTCACCGCCAGCAGCATCAGCGTGTCGGGCCGGCGCCAGCGCTCGTAGCGGGCGAGCGCGTCCGCCCCGCCCGGATCGAGGCCGAGGCGGTGGGCGTCCACGATCACCTCCGCCAGCGCGGCCACGTCGCGCAGACCGACGTTGAGGCCCTGGCCCGCGATCGGGTGCATCGCGTGCGCCGCCTCGCTGACCAGCGCCACCCGGTCGGCGGCGTAGGCGTCCGCGTGGAGGAGGGAGAGCGGATAGGCGAACTTCGGACCGACCGTCCGCACCCGCCCGAGCCAGTCGCCCGCGCGACGGCGGAGTTCCAGCAGGAACCGCTCCTCCGGCATGGCGAGGACGGCCTGCGCGTCCCGCCGGCGCTCGGTCCAGACCACCGAGGCGCGGTTCCCGGCCATCGGCAGCACGGCGAAGGGGCCGGGCGGCAGGAAATGCTCCAGCGCTACGCCGTGGTGGGGGTATTCGTGGTCGATCGTGCAGACGATCGCCGTCTGCGCGTAGGCCCAGCCCGACGTCCCGATGCCGGCCCAGCGCCGCACCGTCGAATGCCGCCCGTCGGCGCCGACGACGAGGCGCGCGTCGACCGTCGTGCCGTCGCCCAGCGTGGCGCGGACGCGGGTCGCGGTGCGGGCGAGGTCGGTCACCTCCGCCGGGGCGAGGTGGGCGACCGTCTGGAGCTGCGCCAGCCGGGCGAAGGCCGCCCGCCGCAGCGTGCGGTTCTCCACGATCCAGCCGAACGGCTCGTCGCCGACCTCGCGGTGGTCGTAGTGGAGGAAGAGGGGCGATCGCTCGTCCGTCACGCGGATGTCGAGGATGGCGCCCGTCGCCGCGGCCGGGACGTGCGCCCACAGGCCCGCGGCCTCCACGATGCGTTTGGTGCCGAAGGCGACGGCGGTCGTCCGACCGTCGAAGGTGTCGAGCAGGCGTGCGTCGGCGCTCTCGCGGTCGACGAGGATCGTGTCGACGCCGGCGCCCCCGAGGGCGGCGGCGAGGGTGAGGCCGGCGAGGCCGCCGCCCACGATCAGCACGTCGCAGGCGCGGTTGGCCGGACCATCTCGGCGAATGTCTGTCATGGGAAGAGGATCGGTGGCGCGAAACGGCTTGTCCAGCGCGCCGGGACGTCGCACCCTTCTGCCCAACTCGTGGGCAATCCAGTTGCTTCTTGTGCAGACGGGCGGAGTGCCGGTGCGCCGGTGCGAGACCCTCGGCAACGAAGGATGCCGGCACGGATCTTGAACTGCGGACGGGGACCGAGCCGGCCCGGCCCACCGGCGAACCGGCGGACCACGGGCGAGGGAAGGCGAGAAGGGGACGTGACATGAAGATGGTGATGGCGATCATCAAGCCGTTCAAGCTGGACGAGGTCCGGGAGGCCCTGACGACGCTGGGCATCCAGGGGCTGACCGTCAGCGAGGTGAAGGGCTTCGGGCGGCAGAAGGGCCAGACCGAGATCTACCGCGGCGCGGAGTACTCGGTGAGCTTCCTGCCCAAGGTGAAGGTCGAGGTCGGCGTGACCGACGAGCAGGTCGAGAGCGTGGTCGAGGCCGTGCAGAAGGCGGCCAACACCGGCCGGATCGGCGACGGCAAGATCTTCGTCTACGACCTCGTCCAGGCCGTGCGCATCCGCACCGGCGAGACGAACGCCGAAGCGCTCTGAGGGGGCGCAGGGCCCTCACCCGCCGACCGCGGCCGGCGGTCGACGGTTGAGGGCGTTCCCATCCCCGTCCGTGCATGAGTCGTGGCCGCAACAACCGCGGACAAATGATTGATTTGTCGCAGACCCGTCCTTGTGACCGCCCGGACGGGTAGGGTAGGGTTCGGCATGTCGTTCCCGACCCCGACCGCGCCATGACGTCCGCCGTGATCAACGACCGGCTCGACCGGTTGACCGACTATCCCTTCACCCGGCTGGCCCAGCTTCTGGCCGACGTGACGCCGGCGTCGAACCGCGCGCCCGTCGCGATGTCGGTCGGCGAACCGCAGCACGTGCCGCCCGAGATCCTGACCGGGACGCTTGCGGCCCAGCCCATCACCGACTGGGGCAAGTATCCGCCCACCGCCGGCACGCCGGCCTGGCGGCAGGCGGCGGCCGGCTGGCTCGCGCGTCGCTACGCCCTGCCCGACGGCTTCGTCGACCCCGAGGCGGCGATCCTCCCGCTTGCGGGCACGCGCGAGGGGCTCTACCTCGCGGCACAGCTCTGCGTGCCGCAGGAAAAGGCGGGGCGTCGGCCGGCGGTGCTGATGCCCAACCCGTTCTATGCCGTCTACGAGGGGGCGGGGACGATCGCGGGGGCGGACGCGGTCCTGCTTCCGGCGACGAAGGCGACGGGGTTCCTCCCGGATCTCGACGCGATCCCGGAGGAGACGCTGGCGCGCACCGCGCTGTTCTATCTGACCACGCCGGCCAACCCGCAGGGGGCCTGCGCCGACGCCGCCTATCTGGCCAAGGCGATCGGGCTGGCGCGGACGCACGGCTTCGCGCTGGCGGTCGACGAGTGCTACGCCGAGATCTACGACCGGACGCCCCCGGCCGGTGCGCTCGAGGTGGCGGTGGCGCTCGGCGGCGAGGCGCCGCTCGCCAACCTGCTGGTCTTCCACTCGCTCTCCAAGCGGTCGAGCGCGGCGGGCCTGCGCTCGGGCTTCGTCGCGGGCGACCCGCGGCTGCTCCGGGCGTTCGCCCGGCTGCGCAGCTACGCCAACGCGGGCACGCCCCTGCCGGCCTTCGCCGCCGCCGCCGCGCTGTGGACCGACGAGGCGCACGTGGTCGCCAACCGCGAGGCCTACCGGCGCAAGTTCGACGCCGCCGAGGCGGCCCTCGGCGGCAAGTTCGGCTTCTACCGCCCGCCCGGCGGCTTCTTCCTGTGGCTCGACGTGGGGGAGGCGTGCGGCGACGGGATGGAGGCGGCGCGCCGCCTCTGGCGGGAGGGGGCGATCCGGGTGCTGCCCGGCGCGTTCCTGACCAAGGCCGCGGCCGACGGCTCGAACCACGGGCTGCCCTACATCCGCGTGGCCCTCGTCCACGACGCCGACACCGTCGCCGAGTGCTGCGCCCGGATGGCGCGCATCCTCGGCGGCTGAGGGGGGCGGGACCATGGCCGGTCGCCGCATCGCGAAGGGGACGCAGACGCCGCTCCTGCCGCCGCAGGTGCGCGGCGTCCTCGTCCGGCGGATCACCGAATTCGCCGGCATGGCGATGATCGCCGCGGGGTTCCTGACCGTCATCGCGCTCGCCACCTTCGACCGGCGGGATCCCTCCTGGAACGCCGCCGTGGCGCTGACCGAGCCCGTGCGCAACGTGCTGGGCCATCCCGGGGCCCATGTGTCCGACCTGCTGCTCCAGATGTTCGGCGCCGGCGCCTACGTGTTCGTCGGGCTGGTGATCGCGATGGGCGTGCGCACCGCGAGCCACCGGCGGCCGGGCAACTGGCCCTTCCGCCTGCTGGTGCTGATCGCCGGCACGCTGACCGGCAGCATCGCCCTCGCCGGCTGGCCGGCGGGGGAGGGCTGGGTCCTCCATCATCCGCACATGGGCGGCGTGGTCGGCCACATCCTGATGGTCCACGCCGAGGCGTTCGACTACGGCCCCATCGGCGTGGTGAGCGAGGCGATGATCGCCGCCGCCGCGCTCTACGCCACCGCCTTCCTCGCGCTGCTGACCGTCGGCTTCTCCCACAAGGACGTCGCCATCCTCTGGCGCTGGCCGATCTGGCTCGCCCGCAACCTCCGCCCCCTGGCGGGCCGGGGGCGCGAGGCGGTGGGCACGGGGATCGCCATGGGCGGCGTGCACCTGGGCGAGGCCGTCCGTCGGACGGGCGAGGCGTTCCGCCGCGATCCGTCCTTCGATCCCGACCCGGTCGACCGGCAGATCGTGCCCGCGCCCTTGGGCGAGGAGACCGCCGCCCCCGTCCCCGCCCCGGCCC
>CANGXM010000334.1 GCA_947457845.1 Rhodospirillales bacterium
AGGCGCGCGGCCACCGCCGCCGCCCGATCCCCGTCGACGTCGACACAGACGACCCGTCCGCCTTCGGACGCCAGCCGTTCGGCGATCGCCGCGCCGATGCCGCTGCCGGCGCCGGTCACGACGCACGCGCGCCCCTCGAACCGCCCCATGCGCCCGCTCCCCGTTCGCTGTGCAAACATCCGGCCGGATTGCGCACGGGAGGATAGGGCGGAGCCGCGGGGCCGTCCACCCGCCAGCGGGCGCGCCCCGCCTTGCCACCGCCCGCCCGCCGCGTCATGATCCGCCGAACCTGCGAACGAAAGTCCGCCAAGCGCACGAAACAGGAGGGAGGACGGGCGTGGACCGCAATTCCGTCGACTGGCACGGCACGATCCCGGCACTGGTGACACCCTTCGGCCCCGACGGGTCGATCGACGAGGCCGGCTTCCGCCGCATCATCGAGATGCAGATCGCCGACGGCGTCCACGGGGTGATGATCGGCGGCTGCACCGGCGAGTTCTGGGCCCTGTCGATGGCCGAGCGCGCGCGCATCGTCGATCTGTGCGTGGAGACGGTGCGCGGCCGCGTGACGGTGATCGCCGGCACGGGCGCCATCTCCACCGCCGACACCATCGCGCTGACCGCCCACGCGAAGACGGCCGGCGCCGACGGCGCGCTGATCCTGCCGCCCTACTTCGTGCGCCCGGACGACGACGACATCGTCGCGCACTACCGCGCGGTGTCGGACGCGGTCGCCATGCCGCTGATGCTCTACAACATCCCCTCGTCGGCGGTGAACGCGCTGACGCCGGCGCTGTGCGACCGCCTCGCCGACATCGCGAACGTGGTGGCGATCAAGGAAAGCTCGGGCGACTTCAACAACTTCCACCGCACGCTGGTGACCGTGCAGGACCGCTTGCGGGTGTTCTGCGGGCCGTCGTCGGTGTTCGGGGTGCCGGCGTCGCTGATGGGGGCGGTCGGGCACATCGACTGCTTCCCCAACGTCTGGTGCCGCCCGATGGTGGAGATGTACCACGCGGTGACCGAGGGTCGGCTGGACCGCGCGCGCGAACTTCAGCGCCAGGGGATGGCGCTGACCGACCTGTTCGTCGCCAACGGCCGCAACCTCTACTGCGCCACCAAGTCGGCCATGACCATGCTGGGCCTGCCCGGCGGCGTCCCGCGCCTGCCGCTGCGCCCGCTGTCGGCCGCGCAGGAGGCCGATCTGCGGGCGGGTCTCGTGCGCCTCGGCTTCGACCCGGTGGCGCCCGCGCGCGCCGCCGCCCGATGACCGGCCCCTGACGAAAGGCCACGCGCCATGGACCTCGGACTGAAGGGCCGCAAGGCGATCGTCTGCGCGGCCAGCAAGGGGCTGGGCCGCGCCGCGGCCTTCTCGCTGGCGCGGGAGGGGGTGGCGGTGACGCTGCTGGCTCGCACACAGGCGACGCTAGAGGCCACCGCCGCCGACATCCGGCGGGAGACGGGGGCGACCGTCACCCCCGTAGTGGGCGACGTGAACACGCCCGAGGGGCGCGCGGCGGCGCTGGCCGCCTGTCCGGACGCCGACATCCTGGTGAACAACCCCGGCGGCCGGCAGGTGCCAGGCGACTTCCGCACCTTCGACCGCGACGAGTGGCTGAAGTGGTTCGACGCCCAGATGATCAGCCAGATGGCGATGATCCAGGGCGTGGTGGACGGGATGGTGGCGCGCCGCTTCGGCCGCATCGTCAACATCACCGTCAGCTTCGTGAAGTTCCCGCAGATGGGCTTCGCCCACTCCCACGCCGCGCGGCTCGCGCTGACGGGGGCGGTGGCCTCGATCGCGCGGGAACTCGTGCCCCACAACGTGACCGTCAACAACGTGCTGCCGGGGCTGGTGGACACGGATGCGCTGCGCACGAACCTGCAGGTGCTGGCCGAGCGGTCCGGCCGCACCTACGAGGCGGTGGTGGCCGAGCGTCTCCTGACCTGCCCCGCCGGCCGCTTCGCCGACCCGAGCGAGACCGGCGACCTCGTCGCCTTCCTGTGCGGCGCGCAGGCCGGCTTCATCACCGCGCAGAACATCGTCAACGACGGCGGCGTGTACCAGGGCGTCTTCTGACGCCCCCGCCCGGCAACGAGGACCCGCGACCCATGGCCGGACCCCAGCCCGCCCTGATGCCCCCCGACGACCGCGTGGTGATGATCTCCGGCGCCAACCGGGGCATCGGGCTCGCCATCGCGAAGCGCCTCGCCGCCGACGGCTATCGCCTCAGCCTGGGCGCGCGGGACACGGGCGCGCTGGCCGCGGCCACCGCCGACCTCGACGACGCGCGCGTGCTGCGGGCGAAATTCGACGCGACGGTGCCGGCCGACACGCCCGCCTGGGTCGAGGCGACGGCCGCGCGGTTCGGCCGGATCGACGCGCTGGTCAACAACGCCGGCATCCTGCGGCAGGTGACCTTCGACGAAGGGGACGAGGACACGCTGGACGAGCTGTGGGCGGTCAACGTCAAGGCGCCCTTCCGCCTCATCAAGCACGCCCTGCCCCACCTGCGCCGGGCGGGGCACGGGCGGATCGTCAACATCGCCTCGACCGACGCCAAGCGCTATCGCGCGCCGACGGTCTCGATCGGCTACGCCATGACCAAGCACGCGCTGCTGGCCTTGAGCCACGCGGCCAAGTTCGCCGGCTGGGACGACGGGGTGCGCTCGACCGCGCTGACGCCGGGTGCCGTGCGCACCGACCTGATCGCGGGCCTCCCCGGCGTCACCGCGACCGCCGACCAGATCGACCCCGCGACCATCGCGGCGCTGGTGGCGACCGTGCTGTCGATGCCCGACAACGCCTCGATCGCGGAACTGCCGGTGAACGCGCGGCTGGAGCCGACGCTCTGAGGGGAGGGGGGACCGGTCCCTCACCCCCCGAAGCGCGCGATCCCGAAGTCCGACACGTCGTAGGCCGGCGCGCGGCCGGTCATCACTTCGGCGAGCAGCTGTCCCGAGATCGGGCCCAGCGAATAGCCCGCGTCGCCCGAGACCAGCACGAAGAACCCGGGCACGCCCGGCACCTCGCCCAGCACCGGGCGCCCGTCGGTCTTGGCGTTCACCCCGGCCCAGGTGCGGATCAGCCGCACGTCGGAGAGCCACGGGCAGATGT
Source organism: Rhodospirillales bacterium (assembly GCA_947457845.1). Lineage (GTDB taxonomy): Bacteria > Pseudomonadota > Alphaproteobacteria > Azospirillales > Azospirillaceae > CANGXM01. The sequence goes on from CANGXM010000334.1 coordinate 3,119, forward strand.
GCAGCGCCAGCGCGAGGTTCCCCTCGATCGACCGGCGGAAGACGGACGGGCGTCCGGAGCGCGGGTCGAAGAAGGCCGGCCGGCCGCCGCCGATGATCACGTTGCCGCCCACCGACTGCTTGAGGGTCAGCTGCCGGTCCGCGTGCTGGACCAGATGGCCGATCCGCGGCGCCACCGCCTCGGTCACGTTCATGTGCAGCGGCTCGGACTCGACCGGAAGCCGCACGCCCAGCATCGCCGCGATCGCGCCGGCCGCGCCGCCCGCCGCGTTCACCACCCGGCCACAGCGCACCGTGCCGGCGGGCGTCGTCACGCGGAACCCGGTGCCGTCGACGGCAAGGCCCGTCACCGGCGTGCGCCGCACCACCGCGGCCCCGGCCGCGACGGCCGCGCGCTCGATGGCCGGATTGGCCAGCAGCGTGTTCATCTTGCCCTCGTCGGCGCAGAACTCCGCGCCGATCGCGTTGGGCCCGAGGTAGGGCGCCACCCGGTCGAGCGCCGCCCGGTCCAGCATCTCCACCCGGAGGCCGAGGCGCTGTTCCTCCCGGCACTTGTCGGCGAGGAATTCGTACTGTTCCGGCGTCTCCGCCAGCATCAGCCCGCCCTCGACCTTCAGCTCGATGTCGGCGTCGAGGTCCGCCGCCAGCGCCTCCCACGCGCGCACGGCCATGACGTAGAGCGAGAGGTGCCGCTTCAGCGCCGCCACCCGCTCCGGCGTCTCCAGGCGGATGAAGCGCGACTGCATCTGGACGTGCAGGCTGCCGGCGTTGGTCGTGGTGCCCGGATTGCCGCCGCCGTCCAGCACCAGCGTGCCGACGCCCATGCGGGCCAGATGGATGGCCGCGCACATCCCGTTGATGCCGCCGCCCACGACGACGACGTCCGCCTCGCGCGGGAGGTCGGGCCCCGGGTCCGGTCGCGGGCCGGGCCGCGGATCGGGGGGCGGGCTCATGCCTCCTCGACCCGGGCGGCGACGCGCAGCGGGACCGGCTTGACCGGCGCGCGCGGG
>CANGXM010000335.1 GCA_947457845.1 Rhodospirillales bacterium
AAGGCGAGGCGCTGCTGGACGCGCTGCCCAGGGGAGCGGTCGCGGTCGCCCTCGACGGGCGCGGATCCGCCCTGTCGAGCGAGGCACTCGCGGCGCGGATCGGCGAGTGGCGGGACGGCGGGCGCGGCGAGGCCGCGTTTCTCGTCGGTGGCGCCGACGGGCACGACGCGGCGGTGTTGGCGCGCGCCGAGCTGCGGCTCTCCCTAGGCGCCATGACGTGGCCACATCTGTTGGTTCGTGTGATGTTGGCCGAACAGCTCTGGCGCGCCCAGTCCATCCTGGCCGGCCACCCCTATCACCGCGCCTGACGAGACGCCGATGCCGCCGACCCCCGCGAACCGCCCCAAGCCCGTGGTCCTGTGCGTGCTCGACGGCTGGGGCTGGCGGGAGGAGCGGGCCGACAACGCGGTGGCGCAGGCGGCCACCCCCGCCTTCGATGCGCTCTGGTCCGCCTGCCCGCGCGGCTTCCTCGACGCGAGCGGGGAGGACGTGGGGCTGCCGGACGGCCAGATCGGCAACTCCGAGGTCGGGCACATGAACCTCGGCGCCGGCCGGGTGGTGTTCCAGGACCTGCCGCGGATCGACCGCGCCATCGCCGACGGGGAGCTGGCGCGCAACGCCGCGCTGGCGGGCCTGATCGCGACCCTGCGGGACACGGGCGGGACGTGCCACCTGATGGGCCTCGCCTCCCCGGGCGGGGTCCATGCGCACCAGCGCCACATGGCGGCGTTGGCGAACCGGGTCGCGGCGGCGGGGGTGCCCGTCGCGGTCCACGCCTTCACCGACGGGCGCGACGTCGGCCCGACGACCGCGCGCGACCAGCTGGCCGCCTTCGTCGCCGATCTGGACGCGGGCGTTCGGATCGGCACGGTCTGCGGCCGTTACTTCGCCATGGACCGCGACCATCGCTGGGAGCGGGTGAAGACGGCGTACGACGCGATCGTCCACGCGCGCGGCGCCCGCGCCACCGACGCCGTCGCCGCGGTCGCGGCGGCCTATGCCGCCGGGACGACCGACGAGTTCGTGCCGGCGACCGTGATCGACGGCTTCGCGGGCCTGCGCGACGGCGACGGCATCCTCTTCGCCAACTTCCGTGCCGACCGGGCGCGGGAGATCCTCGACGCCCTGCTCGATCCGGGCTTCGACGGGTTCGACCGGGGCCGTGCGCCCGCGGTCGCCGCGGCGGTCGGCCTCGTCGAGTATTCCGAGGCGCTCGCGAAGCGGATGGCCACGATCCTCCCGCCCAAGGTCCTGACCCGCGTGTTCGGCGAGGTGGTGGCCGACGCCGGGCTGACGCAGCTCCGGCTGGCCGAGACCGAGAAGTATCCGCACGTCACCTTCTTCTTCAACGGCGGGGAGGAACGGCGGTACCGGGGCGAGGAGCGGATCATGGTCCCCTCGCCCAAGGTCGCGACCTACGACCTGCAGCCGGAGATGTCGGCGCGCGAGGTCGCGGACCGCCTGGTCGAGGCGATCGAGGCCGACCGGTTCGACGTGGTGGTCGTGAACTTCGCCAACCCGGACATGGTGGGCCACACCGGCAGCCTGCCGGCGGCGATCAAGGCCGTGGAGACGGTGGACGGCTGCCTCGGCCGCCTCGCCGAGGCCGTCCGGCGCAAGGGCGGCGCCCTTCTCGTCACGGCCGACCACGGCAACTGCGAGATGATGCGCGACCCCGTGACGGGCGGGCCGCACACCGCCCACACGCTGAACCGCGTGCCGATCCTGCTGGCCGGCGGGCCGGCGGGCACGCGCTCGCTCGCCGACGGGCGCCTCGCCGACGTGGCGCCGACGCTCCTGGCCCTCCTCGGTCTCCCGCAGCCCGAAGAGATGACCGGCCGGTCACTTCTTCGCGAGGCGGCGGTCTGAGGGCGGCCGTCGCGGCGGCGAACGGCCGTGCTCCGCCCCCTCGCCCTTGTACTGCTGCTGGCCGCGGCCCTGCCGGCGGCGGAGGCCGCGGCGCAGGCGGCGCCACAGCAGCGGGGGCGCCAGCAGCAGTCGTTTCCGCGGCTCGTCGCGCCGGTGCCGGGGGCGGTGGTTCAGCGGTTCGGACAGGCCGACGATCTCGGCATCGTCGCCCGCGGCCACACCTACGAGGCGCCGCGGGGGGCCCGGGTTCTGGCTCCGGCGGCGGGCTCGGTGATGTTCGCCGGGCCCCTTTCGGGACACGGGCTCATCTTGATCGTCGAACACGCCGGTGGATATCATAGTCTTGTTGCTGGTCTGGTCCGCATCGACGTGCGAGTGGGTCAGCGTGTGACCCAGGGCCAGGCGGTGGGCCAGATGGACCAGCGTGGCGACGGCCGGCCACGCCTCTACTTCGAGTTCCGACAGGCCGGCCAGCCCGTCGATCCGCAACGCGGACTTCCCGCCTCCGATGGCAGAGGACAAGGTTAGATGAAGACCACCTTCCATGCACTCGCCCTGGTCCTTCTCCTCGGTGCCTCGCCCTCGGCGATGGCGCAGCAGGCGCGTGCGCAGGCCGGGAACAACACGTCGGACACATACCGGGCGCTGAACCTGTTTGGCGACGTGTTCGAGCGGGTCCGCGCCGAGTACGTGGAGAAGGTCTCGGACGAGGACCTGATCGAGAGCGCCATCAACGGCATGCTCACGTCGCTCGACCCGCACTCCAGCTACATGAACCGCAAGTCCTTCCAGGACATGCAGGTGCAGACGCGCGGCGAGTTCGGCGGCCTCGGCATCGAGGTCACGATGGAGAACGGCATCCTCAAGGTCGTCTCTCCGATCGACGACACGCCGGCCTTCCGGGCCGGGCTCCAGCCGGGCGACCTCATCACCCACCTCAACGGCGAGCAGGTGAACGGCCTGTCGCTGAACGAGGCGGTCGAGAAGATGCGCGGCCCCGTGGGCAGCGACATCAAGGTCACGATCCGCCGCGGGAGCGAGACCGTGCCGCGGGACGTGACGCTGACCCGCGCCGTCATCCGGATCCAGTCGGTCCGCTCCCGGACCGAGGGCGAGATCGGCTACGTGAGGATCACCACCTTCAACGAGCAGTCGACCAGCGGCCTCGAGCGGGCCGTCGCCCGCATCAAGGAGCAAATGGGCGACAAGCTGCAGGGCTTCGTGATCGACCTGCGCAACAATCCGGGCGGGCTGCTCGACCAGGCGGTGAGCATCTCGGACGCGTTCCTGAACCAGGGCGAGATCACCTCGACCCGTGGCCGGGCGAGCGAGGACGGACAGCGCTTCAACGCGAAGCCCGGCGACATCACGGGCGGCCTTCCGGTCGTGGTGCTGATCAACGGCGGCTCGGCGTCGGCGTCCGAGATCGTGGCCGGCGCCCTCCAGGACCACCGCCGGGCGATCGTGCTGGGCACCCAGTCCTTCGGCAAGGGATCGGTGCAGACGATCATCCCGCTGCCCGGGCACGGCGCGGTACGGCTGACGACGGCGCGCTACTACACGCCGTCGGGCAAATCGATCCAGCAGCTGGGCATCACCCCCGACATCACGGTGCAGCCGGCCCGCCTGCAGGAGATCGAGCAGGCCGCGGGGCGACGGGAGTCGGACCTGCGGGGCGCGCTGCGCAACGACACCCAGCAGAACCAGCGCCCCGGGACACCGGCGTCGCCGTCCCAGCCCGGCGCGGGCGGCGCCGAGTCCGCCACGCCGGCCGAGCCGGCCTTCGACTACCAACTCGCCCGTGCGCTCGACCTGATCCGCGGCGTCCATCTCTTCTCGCAGCGGGCCACGAACTGACCTCCGGTGGACGCGCGGCCACAACCTCCGCGTGGGGAGGCCGTCGCGGGACTTCCCGCCTCCCCCCTTCGCTTGTATAATCGGCCTTCACGAAGTGCGGGTCTTCGGATCGGATGACAGGGTGACCATGGCGCGCGATTTCTCCAGGCGAAAGCGCTCGCCGGTGAAGCCGATCATCCTGGGCAGTGTCCTCGCCGTCGCCGCGGTCTTCGCGGGGGCCGGCGCTTGGATCGTCCTCGACGACGAAACCGGCGTCGTGGCCGAGGCGCCAGCGGCGCGCACCCCGCCGGTGACGGTCGCCGTGGCGGTGGTGGACGCACCGCGGCCGGCGTCGCAGAGCGTGACCGCCCCG
>CANGXM010000336.1 GCA_947457845.1 Rhodospirillales bacterium
GGCCCGGGCGTCCCGGCGAGCGCCGTCATGATCACCGCACCGCCCATGCTCTCGCCCAGCACGTAGAACGGGACGCCCCGGTGGCGGGCCCGGACCCCGGCGGCGGCGGCCTCGAAATCCGCGACCATCGTGTCGGCGCCGGCCCAGATGCCGGACCGCGGCGCCCGGCCGAACCCGCGCTGGTCGTAGGCGTAGACGGCGATGCCGCGGGCGGCGAACCAGCGGCCGGGCGCGTCGAAGGCGTTCGAATAGTCGTTGAACCCATGCAGCGCCAGGATCACGGCGCGTGGCGGGCCGTCGGGCATCCAGCGGCGCAGCGGCAGAGCCACGCCGTCGGACGCGACGATGGCGTCCTCGGTCAGGCGGGCGACGTCGACCGGCGGTCCCATCGGCTGGAAGGTCGGCGCGCAGGCGGCGAGGACGAGGAGGAGGACGGCGGCCGCGGCGCGGCCGGTACGGTGCCGTCGTTCCCGATCATGCCGCGCCACGGGCGGGCTCCGGCGCGCGGGTCAGCTGGAGGAAGATGTCCTCGAGATCCGCCTCCTCGGTCGACAGGTCGACCACTCCGATCCCCGCCGCCTGCAACGCGGTCAGGATCGCGCCGATCGGCTGCCGGCTCGGCTGGTAGCGCAGCACGAGGCGGCGCGGCTCGGCCAGTTCCGCGTCGAACGGGCGGAGCGCCTCGGGCACCGCGGCGAGGTCGGCGTCGGTCTGGATCGACACGCTCTTGCTGTCCAGCCGCCGCAGGAGCGTGCGCGTCGGCTCGTTCGCCACCAGCCGGCCGTGGTTGATGATGGCGATCGTGTCGCAGAGCTCCTGCGCCTCCTCCAGATAGTGGGTGGTGAGGAGGACGGTCGTCCCGGCGCGGTTCAGGTCCCGCACGTACGCCCAGAGCGACTGGCGCAGTTCCACGTCCACGCCCGCCGTCGGCTCGTCCAGCACCAGCACCGGCGGCGTGTGGACCATGGCCTTCGCGACCATCAGCCGGCGTCGCATGCCGCCGGAAAGCGTACGGGCGTACGCGTCGGCCTTGTCGGCGAGGCCGACCGCGGCAAGGAGTTCCATCGTCCGGCGCTGGCGGCGGGGCACGCCATAGAGCCCGCCCTGGAGATCGAGGAGTTCCCGGGGCGTGAAGAAGGGGTCGAGGTTGAGTTCCTGCGGCACCACGCCGATCGCGGTGGCGGCGGCGCGCGGCTCGGCGTCGACGTCGTGGCCCCAGATGCGCGCCGTGCCCGACGTCTTCACGACGAGGCGGGCGAGGATGTTGATGAGGGTCGACTTGCCGGCACCGTTCGGACCGAGCAGGCCGAAGAGGCTGCCGCGCGGGATCGCCAGGTCGATTCCCTTCAGCGCCTCCTTCGCGGGCGCCTTTCCGGACGCCGCGTAGACCTTGGTCAGGCCGGCGACCTCGACGGCGTGGACGGGGGGCGTGTCGCTGGCGGGCATCGGCGCGGGTCCGATCGACGGAAGGAGGGCCGGGGCGGCCGGTCGGCGTCGCCGACATCGTTGCGCCCCAGGCCCGGATGGGTATCATCCGCCCGCGGACGGGGTCAATCGAAGCCCCCGTGACTTCGTGGAGCGGACCGATGGCGCAGGCACCGGAAACCATCGTCGTCGAGACGACCCGCGTCGGGTGCGACGGCGGCGGCGGCGCGCTCGGCCATCCGCTCGTCTATCTGACGGTGGGCCAGGAGGGGCGGGTCGACTGCCCCTACTGCAGCCGCCGGTACGTCCTGTCGGAGACGGCCAAGGTCGGCGGCCACGGGCACTGAGGGACGGCGTCAGTCGTCGTCGAGCGTACGGCGCTCGTCCATCGCCGCCTCGTAGACCTCCTTCGCCGCGTCCAGGTTCATCGCGAGGATGCCGAGCCCGACGACGAGGTCGGGCCAGGGCGACAGGGTCGCGGCGGTGGCGAGGCCGGCGGCGACGATGGCGACGTTGGCCAGCACGTCGTTGCGGGCCGACAGGAACGCGGCCCGCGACAGGCTTCCCCCGTGCCCCCGCACCCTGGCCAGCATGAGGGCGCAGGTCCCGTTGACGAGGAGCGCGCCGGCCCCGGTGAGCGTGAGCGCGACCGGATCGGGGGCGACGGGGCTCCCGAACGCCTCCCACGCCGTCCAGAGCGTGGCGAGGCCGGGCACGAGCAGGATGCCCGCCATCGCGAGGCCCGCGGTCGACCGGGCGCGAAGGCTCCAGCCGAGGGCCGCGAGGATCAGGAGGTTGACCGCCGCGTCCTCCAGGAAATCCACCGAATCCGCGAACAGCGACACCGACCCGATGGCCAGGGCGACCACCGCCTCGACCCCGAAATAGGCGAGGTTCAGGATCGCGACGGTCCGGACGGTGCGGCGCAGCGCGTCGTCGGGGACGGCCCCCTCACCACGCACCGACGGCCCCGTTCGAGCGCGGATCGGCGGCTCCCTCGAGCGTGCCGTCCGGCCGGCGAACGATGGCACCCGCGTGGCCCATCAGGTCGGAGAAGGCGGGAACCGTCTCCACCACGTGGCCGGCGGCCTTCAGCGCGCCGATCAGGCCCGCGTCGAAGCGGTCCTCGAGCTTGAGGGTGGTGCTCTGCGCACCCCAGGTGCGGCCGAGGAGCCAGCGCGGGGCGGTGACCGCCGCCTGAAGCCCCTGCCCGAACAGGACGTGGCGGGTGAAGACGGTGGCCTGGGTCTGGGGCTGCCCCTCCCCGCCCATGGTGCCGTAGGCCATGGTCCGGCCGTCGGCGAGGCGGGCCAGCGCGGGGTTCAGGGTGTGGAACGGCTTGAGGCCGGGGCCGACGGCGTTGACGGCGGCCGGGTCCAGCTGGAACGACGCGCCGCGGTTCTGCCAGAGGATGCCGCTGTCGCGGAGCACGACGCCCGATCCGAACTCCCAGTAGATGCTCTGGATGAAGCTGACGGCGCACCCGTCGCCGTCGATCGCTCCCATCCAGACCGTGTCCGAATGGCCGCCGGCGGGCGGCCACGCCATCGCCACGTGCATGTCGATGTCGGCGGCCATCCCGCCCAGCGCCTCCTCGGTCAGGAAGTCGCGCGGGTCCACCTTGAGACGCGAGGGGCAGGTCACGTGCCGGTCGCGGATGCGGAAGGCGCGCTTCGTCGCCTCGACGAGGCCGTGGACGTGCGGGAACCCGTCGGCCTCGGCCACGCCCAGCCGGTCGAAGACGCCGAGGATGATCAGCGAGGCGAGGCCCTGCGTCGGCGGCGGCAGGTTCCAGACCCGGCCGACGGACAGATCGACACCGAGCGGCTCGACCCGCTCGGCCCGGTGGCGCGCGAGGTCGTCCGCCGTGACGGGCGAGCCTGCGCGGGCGAGGTCGGCCGCGATCGTGCGGGCGAGCGCGCCGCGGTAGAACCCGTCCGGCCCGTCGGCCGCGATCCGGCGCAGCGTCGCGCCGAGCGCCGGCTGGTGCACGGTCTGGCCCGGGGCCGGCGGGCGCCCGTCGGGAAGGTGGACGGCGGCGAAGCCGGAGACGTCCTTCAGTTCGGCCATCTTGTCCGCGGCGAAGCGGGACTGGCTGCCGGTCGCCGGCACGCCCGCCTCGGCATGATGGACCGCGTCCTCCAGCAGGCGCTCGAGCGGGAGGCGACCGCCCAGGGTCCGCGCGACCTCCAGCGCCGCCCCCCACCCGCTCACCGTGCCGGCGACCGTGTTAGCGGCGAGCGGCCCGCGCGCGGGAATGGCGGCGCGCCCCCGGTAGAGATCGGCGCCGACCGCCGCACCCGACCGGCCGCACGCGTCGATCGCGACGGGGTCGCCCCCGGGCGGGGCGATCAGCCAGAAGCCGTCGCCGCCGATCGCGGTCATGTGCGGATAGACCACGGCGATGGCGGCGGCCATCGCCACCATCGCCTCGACCGCGTTGCCGCCCTCGCGAAGGACCCGGATCCCGGCCTCGGAGGCGAGGTGGTGCGGCGCCGTCACCATGCCGCGGCGGGCGAGAGGGCTGTGGAGCACGGGGACCTCCGGTCTGCGGGACGGTCGCAGCGGCCCCGCCCCACCGGGCGGTCCGCGCCGGCCCGGTGCATACGGCCAAGCGGCGGCCGCCGCAACCCCGCGCGGGGCAACCCTGCGA
>CANGXM010000337.1 GCA_947457845.1 Rhodospirillales bacterium
CGAGGGCGCCGGCGCGCAGGGCCGCGCGGCCCGGGCCGATCCGATGCTGCGTGTCCCGACCGCGGCGGTCGACGCCTTCATGGACCGCATCGGCGACCTGCGGATGTCGGTCAACTCGCTCGCCACCATGCTGGACGACCGGAGCGGCCGCGGCTCGGACGCGGGCGCGCTTCTGGACGGCCTGCCGCCCGCGCTGCGCGACCGGGTCGTCCAGCTGCTGGCCGAGCAGGAGGCGCGCCGGCGCAGCCTCACCGACGCCCTGTCGCGGGTCGACGTGCATGTCCGCCAGCTTCACGCCGCGACGCTCGCGCTGCGGGTCGTGCCGGTGGGGCTGCTCTTCAACCGCCTCCTGCGGCCGGTGCGGGACACGGCGGTCGGCCTCGGCAAGGAGGTCGACTTCGTGACCGAGGGCGCCGACGTCCAGATCGACAAGTCGATGGTGGAACTGCTGGTCGATCCGCTCATGCACCTCGTCCGCAACGCGATCGACCACGGCGTCGAGACGCCGGAGGTCCGGGCCGCCGCCGGCAAGTCGCCGCGCGGGCGCCTCGTCGTCCGGGCGAGCCAGCGGTCGGCCTCCGCCGTGATCGAGATCCAGGACGACGGCGCCGGCGTCGATCCCGAGCGGGTGCGCCGCAAGGCGCTCGCCAACGGGGTGGTGACGCCGGAGGAACTGCGGCGGATGACCGACGCCGACATCGTCCGGCTCGTCTTCCGCGCCGGCTTCTCGACCCGCGACGTCGTGACGGAGACGTCGGGGCGCGGCGTCGGTCTCGACGTGGTCCTCGTCGCCCTCAACCGGCTCGGCGGATCGGTCGACATCCGCTCGGAGGTCAGCCTGGGCACCCGGTTCGTGCTCGAGTTCCCGCTCTCCGCCGCGCTCCAGCGCGTGCTCCGCGTCACCTGCGCGGGTCAGGACGTGGCGTTGCCCGAGCGCTGCATCCGCGAGGTGATGCAACACCGCCCCGACGCCGTGATCGAGGTGAACCGTCGCTTCGGGCTCGACCATCGCGGCCGTTTCCTGCCGACGGTCGACCTCGCCGGGCTGATCGGCTGGCGCGACACGGATCGGGCGCAGACCGACGGCGGCGCCGTCGTCGTGATCGGCGACGACCGCGAGCAGGTCGGGATCCTCGTCGACGGCCTCGTCGGACGGCAGGAGATCTTCCTGAAGCCGCTGCACCCCCTGCTCCTCGAATGCGAGTTCCTGGCGGGCGCCGCGGCGCTCGGGGAGGGCGAGGTGATGGTCGCCCTCGATGCCGATGCGCTGCTGCGCCGGGCGCTGTCGATCGCCGCCGGGCTCCCGTCCCACTGACGCCCGGGTCCCCGGGGCGTCGCCCCGCACATTCCGCTTTACGCAGCCGCCCCGATCCGCGACCAATCGAACCGACGGACCCATGGCGTGTCGAGGGCGGTTCTTGAAGATCGCATTCCGGTCTGAGCGGTCGCGGCTGTTCGCTTCGCGCTATACCGATCTCGCGGGCCGCGGCGACGTCCCGGCCCGTTCCGCCCTCCTGCCCGAGACGATGCCGCGTATCCTGTCCAGCTTCGTGATTCTCGAGGTGGAGGGGCCGGGCGTCGTGCGGTTCCGCCTCGCCGGGACGCGCGAGGTCGACCGCTACGGCTTCGAGGTGACCGGCCGGAACTATATCGATTTCGTGCCGGAGGCCCGCCGCAAGGCCGCGTTCGCCGCGTTCCTGACGATGGACGTGCAGCCCTGCGGGATGTACGCCCTGATCCGGTCCCAGTCCGCCGCCGGGCGCGTCTCGCTGAACGAAGCCATCGGCTTTCCCTTCCGCTCGGACCGTACGGGGCGCATACACCTCGTCTTCCAGTCGAACGACGTCGAGGTCGATTCGCGGCGCGGCCTCGCGGTGGACCCGCTGGCGGCTCATTCGACCGTGCTGGACCGTCGGTTCATCGACGTCGGCTTCGGCGCGCCCGAGATCCCCTGACCACCCCCGGGGGCCCGCCACGGACCCCCGAACCCAGGAGCGAACCCCATGTCCCCCACGATGTCCCAGGCGTCCGTCGCCGTCTTCCTGCAGGGCCTTGGCGCGCTGTCCGAGATCCTCGCCAAGGCCGGCCAGCACGCCGAGGCGCGCAAGATCGACCCCGCCGTGCTGGTGGGCGCGCGCCTCTACCCCGACATGTTCCCGGTGTCCCGCCAGGTGCAGATCGCCGCCGACTTCGCCAAGGGCACCGTTGCCCGCCTGGCCGGCCGCGAGCCGCCGAAGTGGACGGACGACGAGACGACGCTCGACCAGCTGCGCGAGCGCATCGCCCGCACGATCGCCTACATCCGCGAGATCCCGACGGCCGAGATCGACGCCGGCGCCACCCGCGATGTCACGATCACCATGCGCGGCGAGCCGACGACCTTCGCGGGGCCGGTCTATCTGTTCCATTTCGCGACGCCGAACTTCTGGTTCCACGTGACGACGACCTACGCCATCCTGCGCCACAACGGCGTCGAGGTCGGCAAGCGCGATTTCATGGGCAAGTTCTGAACGGGCGGGCGCCATGACCGGGACGATCGACCTCGCGAAGGTCAGGGCCGACACCCCCGGCGTGGCGCACGTCGCCCACTTCGACAATGCGGGCTCCGCCCTGCCGCCGCGCCCGGTCACGGATGCGGTGATCGGCCACCTCGACCTCGAGAGCCGCGTCGGCGGCTACGAGGCGGAGGCGCGGGCCCGGCGGCGGATCGCATTCACCTACGACGCGGTGGCCGCCCTTGTGAACGGCCACCGCGACGAGGTGGCGCTGGTCGAGAACGCCACCGTGGCATGGCGCACGGCCTTCTACGGCCTGCGGTTCGGGCCCGGCGACCGCATCCTCACCTCGGTCGCGGAATACGCGTCGAACTACATCGCCTACCTCCAGACGGCGGCGCGGACCGGTGCGACGGTCGAGGTCGTGCCCGACGATCCGGACGGGCAGCTGGACGTCGCCGCGCTCGAGCGGATGATCGACGGGCGGGTGCGGCTGATCGCCGTCACCCACGTGCCGACCAACGGCGGCCTCGTGAACCCGGCCGCCGCGATCGGCCGGGTGGCGCGGGCCGCGGGCGTGCCCCTCCTCCTGGACGCGTGCCAGTCGGTCGGCCAGATCCCGGTCGATGTCGCGGCGATCGGCTGCGACATGCTCTCGGCGACAGGGCGGAAGTATCTGCGCGGGCCCCGGGGCACCGGGTTCCTGTGGATCCGCCGGTCGTTCTGGGATCGGGTGGAGCCACCGATGCTCGACCTGCACGCGGCGACGTGGGTCGCGCAGGACCGGTACGAGCTGCGCGGCGACGCGCGGCGGTACGAGAACTGGGAGGCCGACGTCGCCGCGCGGATCGGCCTCGGCGTCGCGGTCGACTACGCGCTTGCCCTCGGGATCGAGGAGATCGCGCTGCGGGTCGCGGCGCTGGCCGAGCGGCTGCGCGCGCACCTCGCGGAGATCCCCGGCGTGACCGTCCGCGACCGGGGGCGCGTGCGGTGTGGGATCGTGACATTCACGGTCGACGGGCGGCCGGCCGAGGCGGTGAAGGACGCCCTCCACGGGGCGGCGATCAACGTCACCGTTTCCGGTCGCTCCTCGACGCTGATCGACATGAGCGCGCGCGGCCTCGACGCGGTCGTGCGCGCCTCGGTCCACTACTACAACGACGAGACGGAGATCGACCGCCTCGTCCGGACCGTCGGCGGACTGGAATGAGAGGCCCGCGGCCTCGCGGGGTCTTGCGCGACGGGTGCCGCGGGATCAGCTACGGAGGATGTGGAGCCTTCGTCGTCTTGTCGCCTGTCTCGCGGCCGTCCTGACGCTCCTGTCGCCGCCCGTCGTCGCATCGGTCGCGGGGGTGGCCCACCATGCGCACGGGGATGCCGGGCGCACGGGCGCCGGGGACGATCCTGGGCACGCCGGCCATCACGGGCACGCCGGCCATCACCCGCCTGCGGGCCACGCGGGTGACTCGTCGGCCGGCGTCGTGGCCGACGATGATGGCCTGGGGCCGCTCCGCTGCCAGGTGGCCTGCGCGGCGCTCCAGACCCTTCCGGCGACCGACGCGCGACC
>CANGXM010000338.1 GCA_947457845.1 Rhodospirillales bacterium
CGGCGGCGGCCTCGTCCAGGGCGGGCGCGTCCGCCGCGGCCGTCGCCGGACGGCCGACGGCCTCGGCGAACTTGGCGAAGAAATCGTCGGCCATCTTCTTGGCCGTACCCTGGATCAGGCGCGAGCCGATCTGGGCCAGCTTCCCGCCGACCTGCGCCTCGGCCGTGTAGGTCAGGACCGTCGCGTCCGGCCCGTCCTCGGCCAGCGCGACGGTCGCACCGCCCTTGGCGAAGCCGGCCGCGCCGCCGGTTCCCTCGCCGACGATGCGATAGCCCTTCGGCGGGTCGATGTCGGTGAGGTTCACCTTGCCGGCGAAGCTGGCGGAAACCGGCCCGACCTTCGCCTTGACCTTGGCCGTGAACTCGGTGTCCGACGTCTTGTCCAGGGTCTCGCAGCCGGCGATGCAGGACCGCAGCACGTCCGGATCGTTCAGCGCCGCCCACACCGTCTCGCGCGGTGCGGCGATCCGGTACTCGCCCGTCATGTCCATGGGATCACCCTCGGTCGCCGTTCGTCGTCGGATCGGGACCCTATTTGTCCGGCGCACGGCTGGCAAGCCGCCGCCGGCCGGGTCGGATGCCGACGGATGCACGCTTGGCGGGCGGGTCGGTCGTGGGCATACTCGCGCGCTCTCCGTCGCAGCATGTCTTCTCGGTCCATCATGGTTCTCCGCTTTTCCGGTCCCGCCCTCGCCACGCTCCTCCTCGCGGCGCCGGCCGTCGCTGCGGGCGAGGGGGCCCCCCACCTCGAGGGTGCGTCGCTCGGCCTTCTCTGGGTCGTGCCCTTCGCGGGAATCCTGCTGTCGATCGCGTTGATGCCGCTCGCGGCCCCCGCCTTCTGGCACCATCACTTCGGCAAGGTGTCGGCGTTCTGGGCGCTCGCGTTCCTGGCGCCTTTCGCGGCGGTCCACGGGGTGCCGCTCGCGGCCTACGAGGTGCTGCACGTCGGCCTCCTGGAGTACCTCCCCTTCATCGTGCTGCTGGGCGCGCTGTTCACGGTCGCGGGCGGGGTGAGGCTCAAGGGGCGGCTGGTCGGCACGCCGGCGATGAACACCGGCATCCTCGCCTTCGGCACGGTGATCGCCAGCCTGATGGGGACGACGGGGGCGGCCATGCTGCTGATCCGACCCCTCATCCGCGCGAACGAGCACCGGCGCACGCAGGTGCACGTGATGGTCTTCTTCATCTTCCTGGTTGCCAACATCGGTGGCTCCCTCACGCCGCTCGGCGATCCGCCGCTCTTCCTCGGTTTCCTTCAGGGCGTCGATTTCTTCTGGACCACGACGCACCTGTTCGGGGAGATGCTGCTCTGCTCGATCGTCCTGCTCGTCGTGTTCTTCGCGCTCGACAGCTGGTACGCACGGCGCGATCCGCCGGCGCCCGCGGCGTCGCGCGACGACGAGGCGATCGGCATCGAGGGGTGGCACAACGTCGGCCTGCTGTTCGCGATCGCGGCCGCGGTCCTGCTCCAGGGCGTCTGGAAACCCGGGATCGGGGTCACGGTCTATCACGTGACGGTGGCGCTCGAGCGCATCGTCTCGATGGCGCTCCTGATCGCGATCGCCGCGCTCTCCTACCGGCTCACCACGGCCGAGAGCCGTCGTCGCAACGCCTTTTCCTGGGGCCCCATCCTCGAGGTCGCGAAGCTGTTCGCCGGCATCTTCGTGACGATCGTCCCGGCGCTCGCGATCCTGCGGGCAGGGGCCGACGGCTCGCTCGCCTTCGTCGTCGACCTCGTCACCAGGCCGGACGGCACGCCCGACAACGCGATGTACTTCTGGCTGACCGGCGCGCTCTCCAGCTTCCTCGACAACGCGCCCACCTATCTCGTGTTCTTCAACACCGCCGGCGGTGACGCGCGGGTGCTGATGCACGACCTCCCGCTCACGCTGGCGGCCATCTCGTGCGGTGCCGTGTTCATGGGCGCCAACACCTACATCGGCAACGCGCCGAACTTCATGGTGAAGGCGATCGCCGAGGAGCGCGGCGTCCCCATGCCGAGCTTTTTCGGCTTCATGGCGTGGTCGGGGATCTTCCTGCTGCCGCTCTTCGTCGTCGTCACCGTCGTCTTCTTCTGACCCGGCTCCCGGCGGCCCTGCTTCCTCCGGCCCGGCGGCCTCAGCGGGAGATGAGGACGGGCACCGTCGCGTGCGTCAGCACGTGACGGGTCGTTCCGCCGAACAGGATCTCCCGCCAGCGCGAGTGGCCGTAGGCGCCGATCACGAGGCAGTCGCAGCCGTGGCGACGGGTGGCGTCCAGAAGGACCGGCCCGGCCTCTCCGGTTCCGAAGGGGGAGGGGTGGACCGTGGCCTCGACCCCGTGCCGGCCGAGGAAGACGCTGACCGCCTCCATGTCCGCCGTCTCGTGCCCTTCGCGGCCGCCGCACAGGACCGTCACCGCGTCGGCCGTCTTCAGCATCGGCAGCGCGCCGTGGACCGCGCGCGCCGACGGCCGCGCGGGCGTCCAGCCGACCAGCGGATGACGGCCGACGGCATCGCCGACGGTGCCGGCGGGCAGGACGAGGACCGGGCAGGCCGCGCCGTCGGGAAGCCGGTCGGCGGGCTGCGCGGACCAGTGGCTCTCGTAGCTGGCGACCGACGCCTGGCTGACGATCGCGAGATCGGCGAGCACGCTCCGCTCCGCCAGCCGCTCCACCGGATCGCCCGTCAGCGCGTGATAGCCGTAGCGCACGTCGGAACACAGCGCGCGGACCTCGCGGGCGATACGGGCCGCCCGGTCGCGCTCGGCGTCCAGCGTCTCGACGACGAACGCGGCCGAGGCGCCCCGCCCGGGCACCATGGGAACCGCGGGGCTCAACACGTGGAGGATGTCGAGATGGGCGTCGTACCGGCGCGCCATCGACACCGCGAAGGCCAGACGGCCCGAATGATCGGTGTCGTCGTCCATGTGCACGAGGATCGTCTTGTAGCCCATGGTCGTCTCCCGACGGTCGATGTGTCCCGCGGCAGGATGGCCGCCGCGCGAGGAAACGCTCGCCCACCGCGGCGCGATCCGCATTGACCTGCCGCAATCGTTCGGCTGGACGGATGCCGGTGCCGCGCCACGTCAGTCGCATGTCGATCCCCGCCGTCCTCTCCCGCGCCCGGCCCCTCTTCGTGGGCAGCGAGATCTATCGCCATTCGCGCTACGCCCGGAAACATCCGCTGGCCATCCCGCGGGTCGGCACCGTGATGGATCTCTGCCGCGCCATGGGGTGGCTCGACGACGCGGCCTACCTCGACAGTCCCCGCGCGAGCGCGGACGAACTCGCCCGTTTCCACGATCCGGACTACGTGGCGATCGTGCGGAAGGCGCAGGCCGAGCAGACGCTGACGCCGGAGGAGCGGGAGCGGTCGAACATCGGGAAGATGGAGAACCCGATCTACGCCGAGGTCTTCGATCGGCCGCGCACGGCCGTCGGCGGCTCGATCCTCGCCGGGCGCCTGCTGGCCGCGTCGGCCGAGGGCCTGATCTACAACGCCGGCGGCGGCACGCACCACGGGATGCGGAGCCGGGCCAGCGGCTTCTGCTTCTTCAACGATCCCGTGCTGGGCATCCTCGCCATGCTGGACGGGGGCCTCGACCGGATCCTCTACGTCGACCTCGACGCCCATCACGGCGACGGGGTGGAGATCGCGTTCCACGACGATCCGCGCGTCCTCACCGTATCGGTCCACGAGGACGGGCGCTGGCCGCGCACCGGCGCCGTCCAGGACCGGGCCGGCGGTGCGGCGCGAAACCTGCCGGTCCCGCCCGGCTTCAACGACGACGAACTCGCCTACGTCGTCGCCCGCGCGATCGTGCCGCTGGCGCGCGCCTTCGCCCCGCAGGCCGTCGTCGTCCAGTCCGGCTGCGACGCGCTGGCCGACGATCCGATGAGCCGGCTGGAAATCTCCAACCGCGCCCACTGGGAGGCGGTGACGACCGTCGCCGGCCTCGCCCCGCGCACGCTCGTGCTGGGCGGCGGCGGCTACAATCCCTGGGCGGTCGGGCGCTGCTGGGCGGGCATGTGGGCGCGGCTCAACGGGATCGATCCCGCC
>CANGXM010000339.1 GCA_947457845.1 Rhodospirillales bacterium
CAGCCCTCCCCCGCCGGCGCCCGTCGTCGTTTCCGCACCCTGGTTTCCCGCACGCACGGCGAGGGCATCGGTTGACGATCATATGCAATTATGAGATATGGAATAGACGGAAGTCGTAGGCCTTAGTTCCAAAAGTATATGACCCAAGAAACCGGAGCCTCCATGTCCATCACCGCGCCGGCCGCCCCCGAGGGCCCGCCCCTCACGGTCGCGATCGTCGTCATCCGTCACCGCGACCCGCTCACCGCCACGACCCCGCTCGCCAACGGGCACCTGTTGACGGCGCTGCGTCAGCGGCTGGCCGGCTCCGAACGCCGGGGCGGCGCGGACGGGATCGACGTGCTGCACCTCGACGCCCTGCCCGGCGCCGCGGCGGGGATCGATGCCGACGACGCGTCGATGTCGCGCCTGATGGACCGGGTGCGGGAGGCGATCGGACGGCCGGCGGAGAGCTCGACCGGGGGCGAACGGACGGTGGTGCGGGGTGGCCTGGCCCCGTGGCAGGTGCGCCGCGTGGAGCGTCGGATGGCGGAGGGGCTCGGCGAGACCGTCGGGCTGCCGGAACTCGCCGCCGCGGTCGGCCTGTCGCCGTCGCACTTCTGCCGGGCGTTCAAGGCGGCGATGGGCGTGTCGCCCCACCGCTACCTGATCGGCCTGCGGGTCGAGCGGGCCCGGCAGCTCCTCGCCGAGAGCCGGATGCCGGTGATCGACGTCGGCGCCGCGGTCGGCTACGACGACCCCTCCTACTTCGCCCGCCTGTTCCGCCGGGCGACGGGCCTGTCCCCCGCGGGCTACCGCCGCCGCGTGATGGTGGAGGGGCCGCACGCCGCCGCCGGCTGATCCGGCTTGGCGGCCGGGCCGGGGCTGCCCATATCCGGCGCGTCTGCGACCAGGAAACCCCGCCGATGCGCCGCACGAGCCCGATCATCGCCGCCCTGCTCGCCGTCATGTCGACGGCGGGGCCCGCCGCGGCCGCAGACATCTGGAGCGTCGGCGCCGGCCGCGGGGGGATCGAAGCGGCGATCGACAACGTCCGCGACGGATCCTTCGCCGTCGCCTGCCCCAACGGGACGCGCCGGCTCGAACTCGTTCTGGAGGTGCGGCGCCCGGGACCGCGCACGGTGGGGGACGACGTGGACGTGGTCTTCGCGGTCGACGGGCGCGACCATCCCTTCCCGTTCCGCGTCTCGGCAGCACTCCCCACCTCGGCGACGCTGCTGTGGCGGGGCGAGCCGGCGGCGCTCCCCGTCTTCCTCGAGGCGCTGCGGCGGGGTCGGGCCCTCGAGATCGGCATCGCCGGGCTGCAGCGGGTGGAGCGGTTCCCGCTGCGGGGATCGGCTGCGGCGATCGACCGCGTAATGGATACCTGCCGCGCCGGATGAACGGCGCGGTACTTCCCAAAGATTAGTTTGAAAGGCATAGGAAGCGGCGCAGAGTCCCGTCCCCACGTCGGCCGGAACGCCATGATGCGAACGTTTTCCCTCGTCCTCACCCTGTGCGCCGCCCTCACCGCCTGCGGCGACAACGGGCCCACGGAGGTCGACATCCGCAAGGTTCTGGACGACGACTACGCCGCGGCGAACAAGGCGGTACAGGAGACCCGCGGGTCGGTCCCGCGCACGAACCGCCCGCCGGCGAGGGTGTTCGACCTCAAGCTGAAGGCCTGCAAGAAGGCGTCGGAGGGCTGGGACTGCGAGGTGACGGCCGACCTCCAGACGCCGGCCGGCGCACGCGAGCGCGGCGACCTGATGATCCGCCTCGTCCAGCACAATGGCGCGTGGCACGTGGCCTCCCGCTGAGGCACCGCGGAACGGTTCCATCCGGGGCGCGTTCCTGTCCCGTCGGTGCACGCCCGGATCTCGAACCGTGGTGGCGACCGGCGGAGGAACGACGGTGAACGATCGGACCGAAGGCTCGCTGAAGCAAGCCAAGGGCGAACTGAAGACGGCGGCGGGCAAGCTCACCGGCGACGAGAAGCTGAAGGCGGAGGGCCGGATCGACAAGGCCACCGGCAAGATCCAGAACGCCATCGGCGGCGTGAAGGACGCGATCAAGGGCAAGACCGGCCGGTGACGGCGGCGACCGTCCCGGTCGTGCTCCCCGCACGGCCGGGACGGTCCTGCGCGCGCCCTCGTTCACGTTGCGCGTGATCTCCGCGATCGAGGGGGATGCCGGGGCCGAGGGATGAATTTTCCGCAAGTCAGGCGGTCGCTTCGGCGGCGACCGCGCGCAGCCGGCCCACGAAGGCCGGGACGACCGCCGTCGCCGGGCCGTGGATCCGCTCGGCGAAGAGCGACGCGCCCTCCGACGGCTCGAGGTTGAGTTCGACCGTGTGCGCCCCGCCCGCCCGTGCCTCCCGCACGAACCCGGCGGCGGGCCAGACGTTGCCGGACGTGCCGATCGATACGAACAGGCCGCAGTCGGCCAGCGCGGCGCCGATGCGGTCCAGCTCCAGCGGCACCTCCCCGAACCAGACCACGTGGGGGCGCATGCCGCCCGTGCGCCCGCAGGCGGCGCAGGCGTCCGCGGCCGACAGGTCGGCCCGCCCGTCCGTCGTCGCGCCGCAGTCCGCGCAGCGGACCTTCAGCAGCTCGCCGTGCATGTGGATCAGCGACCGGCTGCCCGCGCGCGCGTGCAGGTCGTCGACGTTCTGGGTCACCACCAGCACGCCGCCCGGCCAGAACCCCTCCAGCGCGGCCAGGGCCGCATGGGCGGCGTTCGGCCGGATCGCGGGGTCGAGCAGACCGCGGCGGCGGGCGTTGTAGAAGGCGTGGACCTGCGCCGGGTCGCGGGCGAACCCCTCCGGCGTCGCCACGTCCTCCAGCCGCACGCGGGCCCAGATCCCGTCCGGGTCGCGGAACGTCTCCAGCCCGGATTCCCGGGAGATGCCCGCCCCGGTGAGGACGACGATCGGGTCGGTCGAACGGATCGGCAGGGCGGGCGGCGTGGGGTTCGGGGGCGGACGGGTGGGCACGGGCGGGTCCTCCGGTCGGTCGGCGGACCGGAAGCCTAGCCCGCGGCGGTGCCGGACCGAAGCGCCACCGCGGGCCGAGCCTCAGCGGACGAGCGTGCCGCCCGTCGGGATCGACGTCACCGGCCCGGTGGACCCCGCGCCCGTCGCCGGGGCGGAGCCTCGGTCGTTCACCACCACTTCGACGCGCCGGTTCTGCTGCCGGCCGTCGATGGTGGCGTTGCTCGCCACGGGCTGGGCCGCGCCGAGGCCGCGCGTCACGATCCGGGTCGGATCGATGCCGGCGCGCAGCAGTTCCCGCTGCACCGCCCGGGCCCGCTCCTCGGAGAGGCGCAGGTTCGTCTGCGACGATCCGGTCACGTCCGTGTGCCCCTCGATCTCGATCGTGGCCGAGGGGTTCTGGCGGAGCACGTCCGAGAGCTGGTTCAGCCGGTTCGTCGCCCCGGCGGTCAGCTCCGCGCTGCCGGTGGCGAACAGGACGTCGCCGACCGTCACGACGGAGCCACGGCTCGTCTGCCGGGCCTGCAATGCGGCCAGCTGCCGCTCGAGCTGCTCGTTGCGGACCTCGGCGCGGGCGGTGCCGGCCCCCTCCATCACGCCGCGGGCTTCGCTCGCCCGGGCGAGCGCCCGCGCAATGCCGACGCGCTGCTGGGTGAGATAGGCGAGGTGATCGACCTCCGGGCCGTTCCCGTCCTCCCGCTGGACCGCCTCGGCACGGCGGAGGGTCTCCTCCGCGCGGCGGATCTCGAGCGGGGCGGCCGAGGCGACGCGGGGATCGGAGGCGGCGGTCTGGTAGACCGTGCGCGCCTGCTGGAGGGCGGGGCCGGGCGGGGCGGTCCCGCAGGCGGCGAGGGCGAGAAGGCCGAGAACGGCCGGTGCGGCGGCGACAGTGCGCATGGGGATCTCCCTGGGACGAGGACGGAGGCCGTCAGTGGGACGAGGACGGAGGCCGTCAGAAGGTGCCGCGGGGCGCGGTGACGCCGCCCGCGGGTCCGCCCATGGGACTGCCGGCGGCCGGCCCGGGGATCGTGG
>CANGXM010000340.1 GCA_947457845.1 Rhodospirillales bacterium
CCCGCGCCGCGATCGGCGCTGCCGCGGCCGCCTTCCGGGCCTGGCGGGCGGTGCCGGCGCCGCGCCGGGGCGAACTCGTCCGCCTGCTGGGCGAGGAACTCCGCGCCAACAAGGCCGACCTCGGCCGCCTCGTCACGCTGGAGGCGGGGAAGATCGTCTCCGAGGGCCTCGGCGAGGTGCAGGAGATGATCGACATCTGCGACTTCGCGGTCGGCCTCTCCCGCCAGCTCTACGGCCTCACCATCGCGACCGAGCGGCCGAACCACCGGATGATGGAGACTTGGCACCCGCTGGGCCCTGTCGGCGTCATCACCGCCTTCAACTTCCCCGTCGCCGTCTGGTCGTGGAACGCGGCGCTGGCGCTGGTCTGCGGCGACCCGGTCGTGTGGAAGCCGTCGGAAAAGACGCCGCTGACGGCGCTCGCGGTGCAGGCGCTGTTCGAGACGGCGGCCGTGCGTTTCGGCGGGGTGCCGGACGGCCTCTCGTCCGTGCTCATCGGCGGGCGCGACGTGGGCGAGGCGCTGGTCGACGACCCGCGCGTGCCGCTGGTTTCCGCGACCGGATCGACGGCGATGGGCCGGGCCGTCGGGCCGCGGCTCGCCGCGCGCTTCGCCCGCCCGCTGCTGGAACTGGGCGGCAACAACGCCGCCATCGTGGCGCCCTCGGCCGACCTCGACCTCGCGCTGCGCGGCATCGCCTTCGCCGCGATGGGCACGGCGGGCCAGCGCTGCACCACGCTGCGCCGCCTGTTCGTGCACGAGAGCGTGCGGGGGGCGCTTGTCGGGCGCCTCAGGGCGGCGTACGCCTCGGTCAAGGTGGCCGACCCGCGGGAGGCCGGAACCCTGGTCGGCCCGCTGATCGACCGCGGGGCGTACGATGCGATGGCGCGGGCGCTGGACGAGGCGCGCGCCGCGGGCGGCACGGTCACGGGCGGCGGGCGCGTGGAGGGGATCGGCGGGCCGGAGGCGTTCTACGTCCGCCCGGCGCTGGTGGAGATGCTGTCGCAGGCCGACGTCGTGTGCCGCGAGACCTTCGCCCCCATCCTGTACGTCGTGCCGTACCGGACGCTGGAGGAGGCGATCGCGCTGAACAACGCCGTGCCGCAGGGCCTTTCCTCCTCGATCTTCACCCTCGACCTGCGGGAGGCGGAGACGTTCGTGTCCGCCGTCGGCTCGGACTGCGGCATCGCCAACGTCAACATCGGCCCCTCGGGGGCGGAGATCGGCGGGGCGTTCGGCGGCGAGAAGGAGACCGGCGGCGGGCGCGAGGCGGGATCCGACAGCTGGAAGGCCTACATGCGGCGGGCGACCAACACCGTCAACTACGGCCGCGACCTCCCGCTCGCCCAGGGCGTGACCTTCGACGTCGGCCCCGCCTGAACGGCGATCGGGCCGCGATCGCGACGCCGTTGACGCGGCCGCCCGACCGCCTACGATCGAGCGACCGATCCGAGGGGGGCGACGATGGCGAAGGTGGGCTGGCAGGGTGTGTTCCCGGCCGTGACGACACAGTTCCGGGACGATCTCTCCCTCGACCTCGAGGCGACGCACAAGGTCATCGCGGCGCTGGTGCGCGACGGCGTGTCGGGCCTGGTCGTCTGCGGCACGGTCGGCGAGAACGGCTCGCTGACCCGCGAGGAGAAGGTGCAGGTCTGGGAGGCGGCGGTCGACGCCGCGCGCGGCCGGGTGCCGGTGATCGCCGGCGTCGCCGAACTGACCACCGCGTTCGCGATCGAGACGGCCCGGGCCGCGCGCGGGGCGGGCGTGGACGGCGTGATGCTGATGCCCGCCCTGGTCTATTCGTCGAAGCCGCACGAGACCGCCGCCCACTTCCGCGGGGTGGCCACGGCAGTCGACGTGCCGATCATGGTCTACAACAACCCGCCCATTTACCGGACGGACGTGACGCCGGAGATCCTGGCCGACATCGCCGACTGCGAGACGATCGTCTGCTTCAAGGAGAGTTCGGGCGACACGCGCCGCTTCATCGACGTCGCCAACCTCGTGGGCGACCGCTACGTGATGTTCGCCGGCCTCGACGACACGGTGGTCGAATGCGTGATGGTGGGGGCCGTCGGCTGGGTCTCGGGCATGTCGAACGTCTATCCGCGCGAGGGGGAGACGCTGTTCCGCCTCGCCATGGCCGGGCGCTACGACGAGGCCATGCCGCTCTACCGCTGGTTCATGCCGCTCCTGCACCTCGACGCGCGGCCCGATCTCGTCCAGTGCATCAAGCTGTGCGAGGCGATCGCCGGCCGCGGCTCGGCGCTGACCCGTCCGCCGCGCCTGGCGCTGCGGGGGGCGGACGAGGCGCACGTGCGGGCGGTGATGGCGGCCGCCGCGGCGAGCCACCCGAACCTGCCCGACGTCGGCCTTCCGCCGCTCTGAGAGGGAGGGCGGCGATGGCCCGGTCCACCTTCTTCTGCATCGACGGCCACACCTGCGGGAACCCGGTCCGGGTGGTGACGGGCGGGTCGATCCCCACCCTGGTCGGCGACACGATGTTCGCGCGCCGCCAGCACTTCCTGGCCGAGCACGACTGGATCCGCACCGCGCTGATGTTCGAGCCGCGCGGCCACGACATGATGTCGGGCTCGATCCTCTATCCGCCCACGCGGGACGACTGCGACGTCGGTATCCTGTTCATCGAGACGTCGGGCTGCCTGCCCATGTGCGGGCACGGCACCATCGGCACGGTGACGATCGCGCTGGAGAACGGGCTGATCGCGCCGCGCACGCCGGGGCTCCTGCGCCTCGACACGCCGGCGGGCCTCGTGGAGGCGCGGTACGAGACGAACGGCCCCTTCGTGGAGCGCGTGCGGATCACGAACGTCCCCTCGTTCCTGCTCGGCCGCGGCTACGCGGTGGAGGTCGACGGGCTGGGCTTGCTCACCGTCGACGTCGCCTACGGCGGAAACTTCTACGCGATCGTGGAGCCACAGGCGGTCTTCTCGGATGTCGACGACGTGAACCCGTCGGACATCCTGCGCTGGTCGCCGCGCCTGCGCACGGCGTTCAACGCGCGGCACCGGATCGCGCACCCGGAGAACCCTGCGCTCGACCGGCTGACGCACGTGCTCTGGACCGGGCGGGCGAGGACGCCGGGCGGCACGGCGCGCAACGCCGTCTTCTACGGCGACAAGGCGATCGACCGCTCGCCCTGCGGGACCGGCACCTCCGCCCGCATGGCGCAGCTGGCCGCGACCGGGCGCCTGTCGGAGGGCGAGGATTTCGTCCACGAGAGCATCATCGGCTCCACCTTCACCGGCCGCATCGAGGGGCGGACGACCGTCGGCGGCCTGCCGGCCATCGTCCCCTCCATCGAGGGCTGGGCGCGGACGACGGGGTTCAACACCATCGTGGTGGACGACCGCGACCCGTTCGCGCGGGGCTTCCAGGTGACCGACCGGTGAGGGGCGTCCGGATGGCGGGGCTCGGCCTGCTCCTTGCCCCCTCTCCCATGGACCGCTGTTCGCGGTCCATCTCTCCCCGGGGGGGAGAGGGAACGCGGCGTCAATTCTTCTCCCCCCTCTCCCCCGGGGAGAGGGGGCGGGGGAGAGGGGGTGGAGCAGCGAACCACGCGACGAGGAGCCCCCCATGCACGTCGCGGTGATCGGCGGCGGGCTGGTCGGGCTCGCCTGCGTCCACGCGCTCCTCGACGAGGGGCACATGGTCACCCTGGTCGAACCCGGGGCCGAGCCCGGGCGGCCCAGCGACGGCAACGCCGGCTGGATCGCCCACGTCGACATCCTGCCGCTCGCCTCGCCAAAGGTCTGGCGGAACCTGCCCCGGTGGCTGTTCGACCCGCTGGGGCCGCTGTCCATCCGGCCGGCCCATCTGCCCCGCCTGCTGCCCTGGCTGGCGCGGTTCGTCGCCGCCTCCTCCCCCGCCCGCATCGCCGGGAGCAGCCGCGCCATCCGCGCGCTGAACGCCTTGGCGCTCCCCGCCTGGGAACGGCGGCTCGACGGGCTCGGCCTCGCGGACCATCTGCGGC
>CANGXM010000341.1 GCA_947457845.1 Rhodospirillales bacterium
CCCGTCCACGCCGGGGTCGAGCGCCCGGGAGAGGACGAAGGCCACCGTGGCGATGGCGGCACCCGGCGCCAGCAGGAGGTGCGGGTGGTCGAGGCCGTGGTCGCGGTACTCGAACATCATCGCCCCCCAGTCGTGCCCGCCCGTGTCGGCGCCGAGCCCGAGGAAGGCGAGGGCCGCGAAGTTGAGGACGGCGCGCCCGGCGTCGGCCGCGACCAGCACGAGGACGGTCGGCGCGACGGCGGGCAGGAGGTGGACCAGCGCCACCCGCACGCGTCCCGCCCCCAGCGCCGCTGCCGACAGCACGAAGGGCTCGGCCAGGAGGCGGTGGGCCAGCCCGTAGGCGGCGATGGCATGCCCGCCCCAGCCGCCCGCCGCGAGCGCCAGGCCGGCGGTCACCGGCGAGAGCCCGAACAGCGCCGTCAGCGCCAGCGCCACCACCATCTGCGGCAGGACCACCGACAGGTCGGCAAGCCGCAGGAGAACGCGCTCGACGGA
Source organism: Rhodospirillales bacterium (assembly GCA_947457845.1). Lineage (GTDB taxonomy): Bacteria > Pseudomonadota > Alphaproteobacteria > Azospirillales > Azospirillaceae > CANGXM01. Next base: position 496 of record CANGXM010000341.1, read on the forward strand.
CCCGCCGGCGAGTGCCGCGGTCAGCCCGACCGTCCCCCCGACCAGCGCCGTGGCCGCGGTCACCACCAGCAGCACAGTCGCCGTCCGCGCCCCGCCGGCCATGAGGCGCGAGAGGACATCGCGGCCGAGGTCGTCCGTCCCAAGCCAATGAGTGGCGCCCGGGCCGAGAAACGCTCTGTCGAGGTCGATCGCGTCGGGCGGGAAGGGTTGCCAGAGCGACGCCGCCAGCAGCGCCAGGATCAGCAGGGCCGACGGCAGGAGACGGTTCACCGGACCGTCCGCGGGTCGATGGCCCGGCGCAGGACCGCCGCCGCCAGATGGACGACCGTCATCCACGCCGCGACGGCCACCACATAGCCCTGGATCGCGAAATAGTCGCGCGCCGCCACGCTCTCGACCAGATAGGCGCTGATCCCCGGCACCGCGAACACGACCTCGGCCACGGCCGTCCCGCCGACGGCCCAGCCGCATTCCGGCACGAGCGCCGCCAGAAGGCCGCCCAGCGCCGGTCGCAGGGCGTGCCGGCGCAGCGCCTGCCCGCGCGTCAGCCCCTTGGCCATCGCGGTGCGGAACCAGGGCGTCCCGGCTGTGGCCAGAAGCTCCCGCCGCATCACCCGGGCGAGCGAACCGGCGGAGTAGAGCGCCACGAGCAGGACCGGGAGGACGAGGCGTTCGACGTCGCCGCCGAGGAAGGGGCGCAGCACCCGCAGTTCGACGCCGAACAGGCGGATCATCAGGAGCGCCGTCCAGAAGGCGGGGATCGACTGGCCAAGCACGGCCAGGAGGCGGGTCGCCCGGTCCGCGGCCCCGCCCGGCCGTTCGGCGGCCGCGAGCCCGAGGCCCACCGCCGTGACGGTCGCGAGGGCGAGACCGCCGAAGCCGATCGCGAGCGACAACGGTAGTCGTTCCGCGAACTCGGTCAGGACCGGCCGGTCGGTGCGGAAGGAGACGCCCCAGTCGCCGGTCAGGAACCGCCCGAGCCAATCCGCGTACTGCCCGGCGAGGCTCCGGTCGAGGCCCCACGCGGCCCGCAGTTCGGCGACAGCCTCCGGCGTCGGGGGCACGTTGCGGTCGATCAGCACCAGCAGGACCGGATCGGCCGGCATCGCCTTCAGCACCAGGAAGGCGAGCACGCTCGCCGCCCAGAGCGCCGCGAGCGCGAGGCCGACCTCGGTCGCCAGCCGGCGGCCCCGTCCGCCGGCCTCCTCCCACGGCGCGTGGCTCACGGGCGCGCCGGCAGGTCCGCCCGGATCACGTAGTAGTCCGAGCCCCAGGGCCGATAGTCGGCCAGCCGTGCCGAAAGGCCCACGTGCCAGACCGGCGTGAGAAGGTGGGCGACCGGCGCATCGGCGAAGACGATCGCCTCGGCCTCGTGGGCGAGGCGCGCCCGCACCTCGCCGTCGGCCTCCGCCGCCATGCGGTCGAGCACCGCGTCGAAGGCCGGCGAGCGCCAGCGGGCGAAGTTGTTCGCCCCGTCCGATCGCAGGAAGACGGAGAGGAAGAAGCCCGGGTCACCCGCCGGGGCCGTGTGCTGCGCCCACAGAAGCACATCGAAGTCGCCCGAGCGGGCGAGGTCGTTGGGCTGCTCGCTCACCCGCGTCTCCACGTCGATGCCGATCGCGCGGAACTGCGCCCGCACCACCGGCTGCATCGTCACGAGGTCCGGGCGCTGGGGATAGGCCTGGACGACGAGCCGGAGCGGCCGGCCGTCCCTGCGCCGGATGCCGTCGGGGCCGGGCGTCCAGCCGGCCTCGTCGAGCAGGCGCGCCGCCGCCGCCGGATCGTGCGGGCGAGGATCGGTGCCGGCGAAGGGGAACTGGGCCGCGAAGGCGCCGGTCGCCGGCTCCCCGCCCCGCACCGCGCGGGCAATCTGGGTCCGGTCGAAGGCAAGGTCGATCGCCCGCCGCACCCGGACGTCGTCGAGCGGTGCCCGAGTCGTGTTCATCCAGGCCATGTACTGGTAGGCGACGGGGAAGGACCGCACCGTCACGCCCGGGCGACGCGAAACCCGCTCCAGCGCCGCCGGCGGCAGGTTGAAGGCGAGGTCCACCTCCCCGCTCTCCAGCGCCAGGGCAAGCGCCCCGGCGTCGGGGAAGCGACGCAGTCGGATCGGCGCCCGCCCGGCCGCCCCCTCGGCGTGGGCGTTCGGCTCCAGCCGAAGCTCGCTGCCGGCGGTCATCGCGGCGATCCGCCAGGGGCCGGTGAAGACGGGGCCGGCGGCGGTCTGCCGGTACACGGCCATCGGCCATTCGGCGAGGATGGAGGGCAGGATCGGCGTCGGCCGCTCGGTCTCGACCCGGAGCGTCCGCGCATCCTCGGCCGTGAAGGCGAGGCGCCCGGCCGACGCTCGCGCGGCCCCGTTCTCGGCGGCCGACCGGTTCAGCCCCTCGGCCACCGCCTCGGCCGTCACCGTCGATCCGTCGGAGAAGCGGCGGCCGTCGCGCAGCGTCACGCGCCATGTCCGGTCGCCCGACCGCTCCGCCCCGGCAGCGAGGCGGGGCGTCACCCGGCCCGTCTCGTCGACCATGAACAGCTGCTCGGCCACACCGTGGCTGACCAGCGCCCATCCGTTGGAGCCACGGGCGGGATCGTCGCCGGCGGTGACGAAGGTCTTGCCGACGACGATCTCGGCGGGCTGCGCGGAGACCACACCGGCACCGATGGCGAGCGCGGCCAGACCGGATGCGAAAAGGCGCGCCGCACGGATCACCGGTCGGCGGAAGGTCGGGGTCATGGCAGGTCTCCGGTCACGGACGTCCACTCGGGCGGGGGAATGCGGGCGAGGATGCCGGCGCGCAGCAGCGGCGGCCGCTCGGCGCGGGCGAGAAAGCCGCCGGGGCGGCCGTGGTGGAGCCGGGCGCAGTCCACGACCTCCGCCGACGCGGCGTCGGGGTCGAGGTCGCCGAACATCAGCGTGAACTTGCCGGGCGCCGACAGGACGACCGTGCAGGCCCGCTTGCAGTTGCTCATGCAGGCGACCGGCCGGACGCGCACGACGGCGTCGGGGAGGCTCGCCGTCGCCGTCCGGACGGCCTCGATCAGCCGGGCGCCCCCGCGAACGCCGTCGCGTTCGGCTTCTGTGCGGGTCCAGTTGCAACGGGTGCAGACCGACAGGATCGTCGCGGGTGGACGCCCGCCGGCCGGTTGGTCGTCAGGATCGTCTGGAGCGTCGTCCATGGCGCGTCTCCGCGGGGGGAGACGGGCGGCGCATGGCGGGCGACGGTATCCGCGTGATCCACGCGGACGGAAGACCGGTCATCGCATCCTCCCCGGAACACCCCGTCCGGTCTGGGTTGAAAGGGCGATGGCAGGTCTCCTGGCTCGCGGGTCGCCGCTCCGCCCGACCTTCCCGGTCCCCGGGGGGACCAGTGGTGTCACCGGGCATCGCTCGCCGCTCACAGTTGCGGGGGCAGCCGCGGATTCCGGCCACGGGGGACCGTCACCGCATTCCCTTTTCATCCCGCC
>CANGXM010000342.1 GCA_947457845.1 Rhodospirillales bacterium
ATCGCGCGCTCGCGCGTGCGGTCGGCGAACACCTGGTCGACCTCGCCGGAGACCTGGGCCGCCGCGGCCCCGACGGCGTTCGCCACGCCCGCGTGCGGCACCCGCACCACCTCGCCCACGCCCGCGATGCGGTCCGGGACCAGGAAGGCGCCGCCCCCCACGGCGACGAGGCGCACGTCGTCGGCCGACACCTTCATCCGGTCGACGCCCTCCTCCAGCATCGTCCGCACGCGGCCCAGCACGGCCGTCACCAGCGCGGGGTCGAGGCGGGCGACGCGCCCGCGGTCGCCGAGATCGACCAGCCCCGCGGCCACCGCCACGTCGGTCAGGGTGAGGGTCCCGCCGCCGAACACCATCGCGTCGCGGGTCAGCCGATGGCCGACGCTGCGCGGGCCGACGGCGCCGGTCGCGGGATCAACGACGGTGCCGCCGCCCAGCGCCAGCGACAGCAGGTCCGGCATACGGAACAGGGTGCGCACGCCGCCCACCTGCACCACGCCGTTCGCCTCGCGCGGGAAGCCGTTGACGAGGCTGCCGATGTCCGCGGTCGTTCCGCCCACGTCGACGACCATCCCGTCGGCCATCCCGGTGAGGATGGCGGCCCCGCGCATGGAGTTCGTCGGACCCGAGGCGAAACCGAACACGGGATGCCGCGCCGCCATCGCGGCCCGCATCACGGTCCCGTCGTTCTGGGTCAGGTAGACCGGCGCGCGGATGCCGGACGCGGCCAGCGCCGCCTCGAACGCCGCCACGGTGCGCACGCCGAGCGCCGACAGGGCGGCGTTCATCAAGGTGACGTTCTCCCGTTCCAACAGGCCGATCCGGCCCAGCTCATGCGACAGGGTGATCGACACGCCAGGGCAGAGTTCGGCGAGGATTTCCGCCGCCCGGGTCTCGGCCTCGGCGGTGAGGGGGGAGAAGGCGGCGGTCACGCCCACCGCGCCGATCCCGGCGTCGCGGACGCGCGCGGCGGCGGCGCGCACCGCCGCCTCGTCCAGCGGGGCGATGGGTCGGCCGTCGTACTCGTGCCCGCCGGCGACCATGATCGTCATCGGGTCCACGGCGGCACGCAGGTCGTCCGGCCAGTCGACCGTCGGCGGGAGGGAGGCCCCCGCCGGCAGGGAGATCCGCAGCGCGGCGATCCGGACGAGGTCGCGCCGCTGGACGACCGCGTTGGTGAAGTGGGTGGTGCCGATCATGACGGCGTCGATGCCACCGGCCCGCGGCCCGGCCTCGGCCAGAAGCCGGGCGAGGCTCGCCGCCACGCCACCCGTCACATCGTCGGTGGTGGGGCTCTTGACTGCCGCGAGGAGAGCGTCACCCTCGACGAGGATGGCGTCCGTGTTGGTGCCGCCGACGTCGATCCCGATGCGCTTCATGATGTCCGGATGTCCTGCATGTCGGTGCCGCCGCGACGTGGCGGCGGCGTTGTAGGCCAGTCTAGCAGCATCCCTGCGCCGGGGCTCGACGCTCGCCTCCCGGCCCGCGCGGTCGCGTCCCCCGGCGAGGTTCAGCGCCTCATGCTCCCCAACGCAGGGCGGCGGTGCGCACGGGGGCGTCCCAAAGGGCCTCGAGGCGATCGTCGAGGACGGTGCAGGTCACCGAGCAGCCGGCCATCTCCAGCGAGGTGACGAAGGAGCCCGTCAGATGCCGCACCACCGAGACGCCACGGCCCTCGATCACCGTCCGCGCGGCGTTGGCCATCAGGTACAGTTCCATCGTCGGCGTGCCGCCGAACCCGTTGACCAGCAGGATCACGCGCGCGCCGGGGGACGGAGCGAGATCGTCCAGAACAGCCCCCACCATCTCGGCCGCGATCGCATCGGCGGTGGCGAGCTTCACCCGGCGGCGGCCGGGTTCGCCGTGGATGCCGACCCCCATCTCCATCTCGTCCTCGGCCAGGGTGAAGGTGGGGCGGCCGGCGGCGGGAACGGTGCAGGGCGTCAGCGCCACGCCCATCGACCGCGTCCGCCGGTTCGTCTCGTCGCCCAGCGCCTTCAGGTCGGCCAGCGGCGCCATCCGCTCGGCCGCCGCGCCGAGGATCTTCTCCACGATCAGCGTGCCCGCGACGCCCCGCCGCCCGGTCGTCCAGGTGGAGTTCTCCACCGCCACGTCGTCGTCGGTGCGGACGGTCAGGACCTCACGGCCGAGGATCTCCGACGCCATCTCGAAGTTCATCACGTCGCCCTCGTAGTTCTTGACCACGAACAGGCAGCCCGCACCGGTCTCCACCGCCTCGGCCGCAGCGACGATCCGGTCGGGCGTGGGCGAGGTGAAGACCTCGCCCGGAACCGCCGCGTCCAGCATGCCGTAGCCGACGAATCCGGCGTGCAGCGGCTCGTGGCCCGACCCGCCGCCGGAGACGAGGGCGACCTTGCCCGCCACCGTCTCCCGCCGGCGCACGAACTGGCGCCCGGGACCGAGCGTCACGATGTCGGCGTGGGCGGCGGCGAAGCCGTCCAGGCTCTCGGCCAGAACCGTGTCCGGTCCGTTCATCAGCTTCTTCATCGCTCATCCTCCCCGTGTCTTCCGGCCTCTCCCTCGGCGAACCGCGCGAGGCGGGCGATCAGGTCCTTGACCATGCCGTCGAAGGCGGCGTTGCGCGCCGCGTCGCCCAGGTCCGGCACGTCGATGGCGATCGTGCGGACCGCCTGACGCTGCGCCCCGCCCGAGAGACGGCCGGGGTGCGCGCGCTCGTAGGCGGCCAGGAACGCCGTCCGTTCCGACGCCGACAGATGGATCGTGTCGAGCAGCAGCGGCATGTGCTGGGGCGGGATCGGCACCGGATAGGCCGGGTTCGTGATCTGGCTGATGAACGACCGGTTGGTGCCCAGCGCCCCGGCCAGCCGCTGTCGCGTGCCCGCGGGGCGGCGGTCGAGCACGTCGCGCAGGATCGTCTTGTAGGCGGCGACGCCACCGTCGCGCCCGTCCTCGCCGGTCACGGCGCGCCCCTCCGCAGGTCGTGGCCGGCGACCGCCGCCTTGACCGCGGCCACCGCCAGCGGCGCGACCGACAGGACGCGCAGGCCCGCGTCGAGCAGCGCCGGCACGATCGCGGGATCGGCCGCGGCGTCGCCGCACAACGACACCTCCACGTCGCGTTCGATCCCCGCCGCGACCGTGCGGCGGACGAGGTCCAGCACCGCCGGATGGGCCGCGTCGTTCAGCGCCGCCACGGCGCCGATGTCCCGTGCCGCGGCCATCACGTACTGCGTCAGGTCGTTCGAGCCGATCGAATAGAAGGCGGCCGGGATCGCGGCCGCGCACAACGCCGCCGCCGGCACCTCCACCATGATGCCGAGCGGCGGGCGGGCGTGGGGAACCCCCTCGGCAGCAAGGTCCGCGACGGCCGCGTCGAGCAGGGCCGCCGCGCGGGCGAGTTCGTCCGCCACCGCCACCATCGGCAGCATCACCTTCACCGGCCCCTCCGCCGCCGCGCGGGCGAGCGCGCGCAGCTGGACCCGGAACACCTCCGGCCGGGCGAGCGAGAGACGAACGCCCCGCACGCCGAGGAATGGGTTCGTCTCGCCGTCGATCGTCAGGCCCGGCACCGGCTTGTCCCCGCCCGCGTCGAGTGTGCGGATGGTCACGGGCCGGCCGGCCGCCCACCGCACGATCCGTGCATAGGCGTCCGCCTGCGCCGCCTCGCCGGGCAGGCCGCCCGACCCGTGGAACAGGAACTCCGTCCGCACGAGGCCGACGCCGTCGCAAAGCGCGGGGTCGAGTCCGTCGATCTCGGCCGGATCGGCGACGTTCAGCAGGATGCGAACCGGCGTCCCATCCGCCGTCCGAGCCGGCTCGAACCGACGGGCGGCCGCCACCGCCGCCAGCGCCGCCCCGGCCCGTCGCCGATCGTCGAAGGCGGCGAGGGTCGCCGCCGCGGGATCCAGCACCACCTCGCCCGCCCCGCCGTCGACCAGGGCCGTTCG
>CANGXM010000343.1 GCA_947457845.1 Rhodospirillales bacterium
AGCAGGTCCGTCCGCAGCCGGCGATGACCTCGCCCGCCGCCCAGGCCCGCCCCGGCGGGCTGTTCGGCGGCGGTTTCGGCGGCGCGCTGCTCGGGGGGCTGATCGGCGCGGGCCTGTTCGGCCTGCTGTTCGGCCACGGTCTCTTCGGGGGCATGGCCGGCATCGGCTCCATCCTCGGCCTTCTGATGCAGGCGGCGCTGATCGGCGGCCTGATCTGGCTCGCGGTCGCCTTCTTCCGCCGGCGCCAGCAGCCGGCCCCGGCCGGGATGGGCCATGCGCGCACCGGCCTCGGCGGCCCGATGGGCGGCAATTCCCTGGGCGGCAATCCCCTGGGTAGCGGTCCGGCGGGCAGTGGTCCGATGGGCAGTGGTCCGATGGGCGGGTTCGACGCCCGCGCGCCCGGCATGGGCGGCGGTGCCCCGACCGGCCCGGCCCGGCCCGCGCCCACGCCGATCCAGATCCGCGAGGGCGACTATGCGTCGTTCGAGCGTCTCCTGGCCGACGTGCAGGACGCCTGGAGCCGCGGCGACGTCGGCGCGATGCGCGCGCTGATGACGGCGGAGATGGCCGGCTACTTCGTCGAGGAGATGAACGCCAACACCGCGCGCGGCGTGCAGAACCGTACCGAGCGGGTGCGCCTCGTGCAGGGCGACCTCGCCGAGGCGTGGCGGGAGGGCGGCGAGGAGTACGCGACCGTCGCCTTGCGCTTCGCCCACGTCGACTATTCGGTCGACGCGTCGGGCCGGGTCGTCGAGGGCTCGCCCGACCGCGAGGTCGAGGCGACCGAGGTCTGGACCTTCGTCCGGCCGGTGGGCGGCTCGTGGATGCTGTCGGCGATCCAGCAGGCGGGCTGAGGGAGCCCCCGCACCCTGTCCCTCTCCCCCGTGAAACGGGAGAGGGGGGCGGGGCGCCAGGACCGCGAACGGTCCGTCCGGCCGAGCCACGCATGGTCCGTCGCATCGTCCCCCTTGTTTCGGACGGGTCCGCCCGGTCGGGGCCTCCCCCTTCGCCGCGACGGGCTACCGCGTTCCGCCGTTCGTCGCTAGGCTTGCGCGACAGCCGCCAGCCGAGGCCCCGATGACCAAGCCGTTTCCCGTGTTCGACGGACACAACGATCTTCTCCTGCGTCTCAACCGCGGGAAGGGCGATCCGGTGGCCGGGTTCCTCGAGGGGAACGGGGCGGGCCAGCTCGACCTGCCCCGCATGACGGCCGGTGGCTTCGTCGGCGGGCTGTTCGCGGCCTTCGTGCCCTCGCCCGAGGGCAAGGTCTCGATGAACGACCAGATGAGCCGGGCGCGCTACGACGTGCCGCTGCCGCCCATCGTGCCGACGGCGGACGCGATGACGACGGTGACGGCGATGTTCGCCCTGCTCCTGCGGGTGGAAGCGGCGTCGGCGGGGCGCGTCCGGGTGTGCCGCAGCGTGGCCGACATCCGCGCCGCGATGGCGGCCGACGCGGTCGCGGCCGTCTTCCACGTGGAGGGGGCGGAGGCGATCGGCGACGATCTCGATGCGCTGCACGTGCTGCACGCCGGCGGCCTGCGCTCGCTGGGCCCGGTGTGGAGCCGGCCGAACCGCTTCGGCCATGGCGTGCCCTTCCGCTTCCCCGCGACGCCGGACACGGGCCCGGGGCTGACCGACGCCGGGCGCGACCTCGTGCGCGAATGCAACCGGCTGCGGGTGATGATCGACCTGTCCCACATCAACGAGGCCGGGTTCTGGGAGGTCGCGCGCCTGTCGGACGCGCCGCTCGTCGCGACCCATTCGAACGCCCACGCCGTGTGTGGCCACGCCCGCAACCTGACCGACCGGCAGCTGGACGCCATCAAGGAGCGCGGCGGCGTGGTCGGGCTGAACTTCGCGACCTGCTTCATCCGCCCGGACGGGCGGGTGGACGTCGACACCCCGCTGGAGCAGATGGTCCGGCACGTCGACCATCTGGTCGCGCACCTCGGCATCGAGGGCGTCGCGATCGGGTCGGACTTCGACGGCGCGATGATCCCCGCCGGCATCAAGGACGTGGCCGGGCTGCCCAACCTCGTCGGGGCGCTGCGGGCGGGCGGCTACGACGACGACGCGCTGCGGCGCCTCTGCGTGGAGAACTGGCTGTCGGTCCTCGGGCGGACGTGGGGCGGCTGACCCGGTCCCGCGGCGGAAAGACATTGACGAAAATGGGGGCTTGACCTTCCCGTTGCTGGAAGCCCCATCTTTCCGGGCGTGACGCCACGATCCCGGAGGTTTCCTTGCTCACGCTTTCCGTCGACGGCATGACCTGCCAGGGCTGCGCCCGCGCGGTCACCAACGCGCTCGCGCGCGTCGTGACCGGACCGATCGAGGTCGACCTCGACCGCAAGGAGATCCGCGTCCCCGACGGGTCCGACATGGCGGCCGTCGCCCGCGCGGTCGAGGACGCCGGCTACGACGTGCGGCACTGACGGCGCCCCGTCCCGATCGGTCCGCCACCGGAGCGCCCGCCATGTCCGCCGCAACGCCGGTCGCCGCGCCGGGGCTCGCCCCCGCCGGTGACGCCGGTCGCCCCTTCGACCTCACCATCGAAGGCATGACCTGCGCGTCCTGCGTCGCGCGGGTGGAGAAGGCGCTCGGCCGGGTGCCGGGCGTCGCCTCGGCGAGCGTGAACCTCGCGACCGAGCGGGCGCACGTCGAGGCCGGTGCCGGCGTCGGCTTCGAGGCACTGATCGCCGCCGTCGAACGCGCGGGCTACGCGGCGACCCCGGTCGTCGAGGCCGCACCGGCCGAGGACCGGGAGCGGCGCGCGGCGGCGGAGCGCCTGCGCGACGAGGGCCGGCGTGTGGCGCTGGCCGCGGCCCTGTCGGCGCCGCTCGTCCTCCACATGGTCGCCGACCTCGCCGGCTTCCCGGGGCTGGTTCCGGGCTGGCTGCAGCTGATCCTCGCCGGCATCGTCCAGTTCCGGCTCGGCGCGCGCTTCTACGTCGCCGGCTGGAAGGCGCTCCGCGCCGGCAGCGGCAACATGGACCTCCTGGTCGCCCTCGGGACGAGCGCCGGCTGGGGCCTCAGCGCGTGGCTGCTCGCCACGGCCCACGCGGGGCACGCCCCGCACCTCTATTTCGAGGGCTCGGCCGTCATCATCACCTTCGTCCTGCTGGGCAAGTGGATGGAGGGGCGGGCCAAGGACCGGACGACGGACGCGCTCCGCGCGCTGGCCGACCTCCGCCCGGACACCGCCCGGGTCCTGCGCGACGGCCACGAACGGACGTTCCCGGTCGCCGCGCTGGCGATCGGCGACAGGGTCGTCGTCCGCCCGGGCGAACGGATCGCGGTCGACGGCCGGATCGTCGAGGGGACGACCAGCGTCGACGAGAGCATGATCACCGGCGAGAGCCTGCCGGTGGACAAGGGCCCGGGGGCCATCGTGGTCGGCGGATCGATCAACGCCGACGGCCGCATCGTCGTCGAGACGACGGCGGTCGGGGCGGAGACGACGCTGTCGCGGATCGTCCGCCTGGTCGAGACCGCGCAGGCCTCGAAGGCGCCGATCCAACGGCTGGTTGACCGGGTGAGCGCCGTGTTCGTCCCGGCGGTGATCGTCGTCGCGATCGCCACCGTCGCCGGCTGGCTGCTGGCGGGGGCGGACGTCGAGCGGGCGGTCGTGGCCGCCGTCTCCGTGCTGGTGATCGCGTGCCCCTGCGCGCTCGGCCTCGCCACGCCGACCGCGTTGATGGTGGGCACGGGCGTCGCGGCGCAGCACGGCATCCTGATCCGCGACGCCGAGGCGCTGGAGCGGGCCCATGCGGTCACGACGGTCGCCTTCGACAAGACCGGCACGCTGACCGAGGGCCGGCCCGAGGTCACGGCGGTCGAGCCCGCGCAAGCCGCCGCGACCGTCCTGCGCGTGGCCGCGGCCCTCCAGTCCGGGAGCGAGCATCCGCTGGCCGCGGCCGTGCTGCGC
>CANGXM010000344.1 GCA_947457845.1 Rhodospirillales bacterium
CGCCCGCTGCGTCTGTTCGACCCGCCCGAACCGGTGGAGGCGGTGGCCCCGGTGCCCGACGACCCGCCGCTCCTGTTCCGCTGGCGGGGTGCGGTCCACCGCATCGGCCGGGCGGAGGGGCCGGAGCGGCTGCTGCCCGAATGGTGGCGCCTCGCCCCCGACCCGGGCACGGCGGGGGAGCCGCGCGACTACTACCGGGTCGAGGATCTCGACGGCCACCGCTTCTGGCTCTACCGCCGCGGCCTCTGGCACCCGGAGGTCCCGCCCGCCTGGTTCCTGCACGGGCGGTTCGGGTGAGGGGTGAAAGGATGACAGGCGATGTCTATAATCTGGGCTCGTTTCTAGAAACGGAGGTCGCGGTGGCCCTCAGCCTGAAGGACGCGGAGACCGATCGGCTGGCGCGCGAGGTGGCGGCGCTGACCGGCGAGAGCCTGACAGAGGCCGTCCGCACGGCTCTGGTCGAGCGGCTCGACCGCGAGCGGCTGAAACGCGGTCGCCCCCGCGACCTCACCGCCCGCCTGAGTGCCATCGGCGCCGCCTGCGCCGCCCTGCCGGAAGTCGACACGCGAACGCCCGACGAGATCGTCGGCTACGACGCGGACGGGATGTGGCGCTAGATGGTGCTCGACACCTCCGCCATCGTCGCGATCCTTCTGGGCGAGCCCGACGCCGACCGGTACTCCGCGGCCATCGCCGCGGCCCCGGTCCGCCTCCTGTCGGCGGTCAACCGGGTCGAACTGTCCCTCGTGATCGAGGGGCGGAAGGGCGAGGCCGGTCGCCGCGCGCTCGAAACCTTCCTCGCCGAGGCCGGGATCGTCGTCACCGACGTCGGGGCCGAGCAGGCGACCCTCGCAATCGAGGGCTTCCGCCGGTTCGGTCGGGGCCGTCACCCGGCCGGTCTGAACATCGGCGACTGCTTCGCCTATGCACTCGCCCGCGCGACCGACGAACCGCTCCTCTTCAAGGGGGACGATTTCGCCAGGACGGACGTGACGGCGGCGCCCGTCTGAGGCCGCCCCCGTGACCCCCTACGCCGAACTCCAGGTCACGACGAACTTCAGCTTCCTGCGCGGCGCGAGCCACGCGGAGGAGCTGGCCAGGGTGGCGCTCGCGCTGGGCATCCGGGCGATCGGGGTGACCGACCGGAACTCGGTCGCGGGCGTCGTCCGCGCGCATCTGGCCGCCCGCGAGACGGGCCTGCGGGTGATCGTCGGCTGCCGCCTCGACCTGACCGACGCGCCGTCGGTCCTCGTCTGGCCCGAGGACCGGCGGGGGTGGGCCGAGCTGTGTCGCCTGCTGACCGTCGGCAAGCGACGCGCGCCCAAGGGCGAATGCCACCTCGTCTTCGACGACGTCGCCGGTCATCTGGACCGCTGCCAGATCGCCCTCGTCCCGCCGGAGACGGCGCTCGACGACGCCGACCGGCAAACGACGGCCGCGGCGCTCGCCCGGGCGAAGGGGCGGTGGGGCCCGCGGCTGTCGCTCGTCGCCTCCCACCTCTACCGCGGCGACGACGCCCGCCGGCTGCATCGGCTCGCCGACCTCGCGGCGCGCACCGGCGTGCCGCTGCTGGCCACCAACGACGTCCACATGCATTCGCCCGACCGGCGCGCGCTGGCCGACGTTCTGACGTGCATCCGCGCGCACCGGACGGTCCACACGGCCGGATACCTGCTGGCCGCCAACGCCGAGCGGCACCTGAAGCCGCCGGACGAGATGGCGCGCCTGTTCCGCCGCCATCCCGACGCGCTGGCACGCGCGGCCGCCGTGGCCGACGCCTGCACCTTCTCGCTCGACGAACTCACCTACGAATATCCGGAGGAGGTGACGGGCGAGGGGGAGAGCGCGCAGGAGACGCTGGAGCGCCTCACCTGGGAGGGGGCCCGCGATCGCTACGGCGCCGGCGTCCCGGAGAGTATCCGGACGCTGCTGCGCCACGAACTCGACCTCATCGGCCGGCTCGGCTACGCGCCCTATTTCCTCACCGTCGAGGACGTCGTCCGCGAGGCACGGTCGCGCGGCATCCTCTGCCAGGGCCGCGGTTCGGCGGCGAACTCGGCCGTCTGCTACGTGCTGGGCATCACGGCGGTCGATCCGGCGCGCGCCGACCTGCTGTTCGAACGCTTCGTCTCCGACGCCCGCAACGAGCCGCCCGACATCGACGTCGACTTCGAGCACGAGCGGCGCGAAGAGGTGATCCAGTACATCTACGCCAAGTACGGGCGCGAGCGCGCCGGCCTCACCGCCACCGTCATCCGCTATCGCGCCCGGGGCGCCATCCGCGAGGTGGGGAAGGCGATGGGCCTGACCGACGACGTGGTCGCCCGCCTCTCCGGCTCCATCTGGGGCTGGGGGACCGAGGCGATCGACGAAACCCGAGCCGCCGAACAGGGCCTCGACCCGCAGGATCCCACGCTCGCCCGCGTCCTCGACCTCGCGCGCGACCTGATCGGCTTTCCCCGCCACCTCTCCCAGCACGTGGGCGGCTTCGTCATCACCCGCGGGCGCCTGGACGAGTTGTGCCCGGTGCTCAACGCCGCCATGGCCGACCGCACGACGATCGAGTGGGACAAGGACGACATCGACGCGCTCGGCATCCTCAAGGTCGACGTGCTGGCGCTCGGGATGCTGACCTGCGTGCGCAAGGCCTTCGACCTGCTGGCGGGCCACCACGGCATCGACCTGACGCTCGCATCCGTCCCGGCCGAGGACCGGGCCGTCTACGACATGCTGTGCAGAGCCGACAGCCTGGGCGTGTTCCAGGTGGAGAGCCGGGCGCAGATGACCATGCTGCCCCGCCTCAAGCCGCGGAACTTCTACGACCTCGTCATCCAGGTGGCGATCGTCCGGCCGGGGCCGATCCAGGGCGACATGGTCCACCCCTATCTGCGCCGGCGCGAGGGGCGGGAGCGGGTCTCCTTCCCCTCCGACGCGCTGGCGGGCGTGCTGGGCAAGACGCTGGGCGTGCCGCTCTTCCAGGAACAGGCGATGCGGATCGCCATCGTCGCCGCGGGCTTCACCCCGGCCGACGCCGACCGCCTGCGCCGCGCCATGGCGACCTTCCGCAAGTCCGGCATCATCCACGCGTTCCGCGACAAGCTGGTCGAGGGGATGGCGCGGAACGGCTACGACCGCGGCTTCGCCGAACGCTGCTTCAGGCAGATCGAGGGGTTCGGCACCTACGGCTTTCCGGAGAGCCACGCGGCGAGCTTCGCGCTGCTCGTCTACGTCTCCTCCTGGATCAAGTGCCACCACCCGGACGTCTTCGCGGCGGCGCTGCTGAACAGCCAGCCCATGGGCTTCTACGCCCCGGCCCAGATCGTGCGCGACGCGGTCGAGCACGGGGTCGTCGTGCACCCGCCCGACGTCAACGCCAGCGACTGGGACTGTACGCTGGAGGCGCCGGACGCAGGCACGGGCTTCCATCCCGTCCGCCTCGGGCTGCGGCAGGTGAAGGGGCTCCCGGAGGACGCCGGGCGGCGGATCGCGGCCGGCCGCCCGCCCGGCGGCTATCGCGACCCGCAGGATCTCCGGCGGCGGGCGGGTCTGACGGCGCGCGACCTCCGCACCCTGGCCGAGGCGGACGCCTTCCGCTCCATGGGCCTCGACCGGCGGCAGGCGCTGTGGGCCGTCACCGCGCTCGCCGACGACGATCTGCCGCTGTTCGCCGGGCACGACCGGGCGCCGGAGCCCGTGGCACCCCTGCCCGGGATGGCGCTCGGCGAGCACGTGGTCGAGGACTACGCGCGGCTGCGGCTGTCGCTGAAGGCGCACCCCATGGCGCTCCTGCGCGACGCCGTCGCGGCGGCGGGGGAGGGCGCGCCGGAGCGGAGCCCCTTCCCCCCGACCCCCGCCCGCCATCCGCGGCACATGC
>CANGXM010000345.1 GCA_947457845.1 Rhodospirillales bacterium
CGCCCCGCCCGCCGACGCGCCCCCGCCCGCGGCGGGCCGGCCGCTCGGCGAGATCATGCGCCAGCCGCGCTTCCTCCTCGCCGTCGGCGCGGGCGTCGTCTCCTACGGGCTGATGAGCTTCGTGATGACCGCGACGCCGATCGCCATGGTGGGCTGCGGCCACACGGTGGGCGAGGCGGCGCTCGGCATCCAGTGGCATGTGCTGGCCATGTTCGGGCCGAGCTTCGTGACCGGCCGGCTGATCGCGCGGTTCGGCAAGGAGCGGGTGACGGCGGTGGGGCTGCTGCTGATCGCGGCGTCGGGCGCGGTCGCGCTGTCGGGCCTGAGCCTCGCTCACTTCTGGATCGCGCTGATCCTGCTGGGCGTGGGCTGGAACTTCGGCTTCATCGGCGCGACGGCGATGGTCACCGACTGCCACACCGCCGAGGAGCGGACGCGCGTGCAGGGCGCCAACGACTTCCTCGTGTTCGGCACCACCGCGACGGCCAGCTTCTCGGCCGGCGGCCTTCTCTCGACCGCCGGGTGGGAGATGATCAACTGGCTGGTCTTCCCGGCCGTCGCGGTCGTGCTGGTCCCGCTCCTGTGGACCGCCGCGCGCGACGGCGCCGCGCGGACGCGCCAAGCGGGCTGAGCCCCCGCCGGCCAGGGCCAGGGGCGCGGCCGGCACCTGCGATGTCTGCACAGTGCGGTCGGAGAGCGCGAACGGCGTGCCCTCGATCCGGCACATGCGCGCATCGGCCAGCGTCGCCCATTCCACGATGCGGACGACGCGCCCGTCCATGTCGGGAGGATGGCGCCTCCGCGAGGGGCCGTTCACCCACCGCGCGAGCGCACCTCCTCGTCCACGTCGGCCTGGTCCCAGAACCCGATCAGGATCCCCACCCCGAACTCGCTGCCCGCCATCCGCGCGACCTGGGCATCGGAGAAGGTGACGCGGTTGTGGTGGGCGGTCGCCCATTCCAGCAGATGCGCCGAGAGGTCCTCGATCACGCCCCGGCAGGCGGGATCGGCCCCGCGGTCGACCAGCTCGTCCGGGTCGGTCGCGAGGTCGAAGAGCATCGGGCGGAACCCCGTGGCGCGCACCAGCTTGTGCCGGCCGTCGAACACCATCTGCAGCCGGCAGTCGGCGATCGGCCGGCCCAGCGCCTTGCCGGCGTCGCGGAAGGCGTAGTCGTATTCGCTGAAGACGTGCGTGCGCGACCAGGGTGCCCGCGGATCGCGCAGCAGCGGCATCAGCGACCGCCCTTCGAGCACATGGGCCGGGACCGGGCCGCCCGCGGCCTCCACGAAGGTGGGCAGCAGGTCGATGGCCTCCACCAGCGCGTCGCACACGGCACCGCGCGATCCGTCCGCCTCGGCCGACGGATGGACGACGATCAGCGGGATGCGCACCGACGGCTCGTGGAACAGGTCCTTCTCGCCCAGCCAGTGGTCGCCGAGGTAGTCGCCGTGGTCCGCGGTGAAGACGATCAGCGTGTCCCGGTCGCGACCGGTTTCGGCGAGCCAGGCCATCAGGCGGCCGATCTCGTCGTCGATCTGGGCGATCAGGCCCATGTAGGCCGGGATCACCCGCTCCCGCACGCCCGGCCGGGCGAAGACGCGGTTGAACCGCTGCTTCGCCCAGGCCGCGAACAGCGGATGCGCGTCGGCCAGCTCCGCCTCGCTGCGGACCACCGGGAGCACATGCTCCGGCCCGTACATCGCGTGGTAGGGCGCCGGCGCCACATAGGGCCAGTGCGGCTTGATGTAGCTGAGGTGGAGGCACCAGGGATCGTCGCCGGCGCTCGCCATGAAGTCGATCGCGCGGGTGGTGGAATAGGCGGTCTCGCTGTCCTCGGCCTTCACCCGCGACGGGCGGTTCGCGTTCTCCATCAGCCAGCCCGACAGCTCCTCCCCGTCGTCGCCCTCGACCGCGTTGGCCCAGTGGTCCCAGGCGTCGGGGCCGGGATAGCCGCGCTCGTTGAGCCAGCGGTTGTAGTGCTGCGGCTTCTTGCGGCCCTTCACCGGGTGCAGGCCGTCGAGCCGGTCCCACAGCTCGAACCCGCATTCGGAGACCTTCGCGCCGATCCCGCTCGTCGGATCGATGCCGAGGCGCGCCATACCTTCGAGGTCGGCCGCCATGTGGGTCTTGCCGCAGAGCACGGTGCGCATGCCGAGCGGGTTCAGGTGGTCGCCGATGTTCATCTCGCCGACCCGCAGCGGGACCATGTTCCAGGTCGAGCCGTGGCTGCGCACGTAGCGGCCGGTGTAGAAGCTCATCCGGCTCGGCCCGCAGATGGGCGACTGGACGTAGGCGCGGTCGAAGCGGACGCCGCGGGCGGCGAGCCGGTCGATGTTGGGCGTGCGCAGATGCGGGTGGCCGGCGCAACCCAGATGATCGAACCGAAGCTGGTCGCACATGATGAAAAGAACGTTCTTCGCCCGCATTCCGCCGGTCCCCGTCAGGCATCCGGCAGCACGATGACAGGATCGCGGGCGGGCGTCACGGGCGGGCGGCGATCCGGGATCGTCGTATGCCCCCCCTGTCTTTTCCCGGTTCGATCCCACCTCTATCGGGGGGTGAGAATACCCCGTTCGGATACTCGCAAACGGGGTAGGGTCATGCTTCAGCTTTCGGTCGTCGTGCCCACCTTCCGGGAACGGGAGAACGTGCCCGTGCTGGTCGCGCGGCTCGCCGAGACGCTCGCCGGCATCCCCTATGAGATCGTCTTCGTCGACGACGACAGCCCGGACGGCACGGCGGAGGCGGCCCGCGCCATCGCGGTGGCCGACCCGCGCGTCCGCTGCGTCCAGCGCATCGGGCGCCGCGGCCTGTCGTCGGCGGTGATCGAGGGGGTGCTGGCCTCCGCCGCCCCCGTCGTCGTGGTGATGGACGGCGACCTGCAGCACGACGAGCGCATCCTGCCGCGGATGCTGGAACGGCTGCGCGCCGACGCGGCCGACGTGGTGGTCGGCACGCGCTACGCCGGCGGGGGCGGCTTCGGCGACCTGTCAGGGACGCGGGTCGGCCTCTCGCGCCTCGCCACCCGCGTCGCCCGTCGCACGCTCAGGGCCGAGACGTCCGACCCGATGAGCGGCTTCTTCATGGTGCGGCGCGACGCCTTCATGGAGGCGGTGCGCGACCTGTCGGGCATCGGCTTCAAGATCCTGCTCGACCTCCTCGCCTCCTCCCCCCGGCCGCTGAAGGTGGCGGAGGAGCCCTATTCCTTCCGGGCCCGGCAGGCGGGGGAGAGCAAGCTGGACACCATGGCGCTGTGGGAGTTCGGGATGCTGCTGCTCGACAAGACCGTCGGGCGGTTCGTGCCGGTGCGCTTCATCGCCTTCGCCCTGATCGGCGGGATCGGCGTGGGGGTCCACATGGCGATCCTCGCCACCCTGCTCGCCGTGTCCGCCCTCGCCTTCGCCGCCGCCCACACGGTGGCGACGGTGGCGACGATGTGCGCGAACTTCGCCCTCAACAACGCGATCACCTATCGCGACCGGCGCCTGAAGGGATCGGCGTTCGTGCGCGGGCTCCTCGGCTTCGTCGCGATCTGCAGCGTCGGCGCGCTCGCGAACGTCGGGATCGCGGCGGTGCTGTTCGACCGGTTCGAGACCACGTGGTGGGCCTCGGCGCTGGCCGGCATTCTGGCGGGGGCGGTGTGGAACTTCGCCGTCAGTTCGATCTACACGTGGCGGCCGCGCCCGCCGCGGCCGGCCCCCGCCCCGGTGCTGCGACCCGACCCGGCGCGCTCGCTCTGAGCGCGGGGTGACCACGCCCCCGC
>CANGXM010000346.1 GCA_947457845.1 Rhodospirillales bacterium
CCAGGGCGGCGGGCACGATGCCCGCCTGTGCCGGGCGACCGCGGATTTCGCCCGCGGCGCCTTCCGCCCGGCGGCCGAGGCGTTCGAGCAGCTGGCCGTCGTGCTGGGACCCGACGATCCGGTCCTGCGGGCCGGGCTGCTGGCCCGGGCCGGTCAGGCGCGGGCCCGCGGCAAGGACTTCGAGATCGCGGAGCGGCTGTACGGCGATGCCCTGGCGCTCCAGCCCGCCGACGCGGACCTGTGGATCGACCGCGCGCTCCTGCGCACCGAGACCGAGCGCTTCTGGGACGCGATCGCCGACCTCGACCGCGCCGTCGCCCTCGATCCGGGCCGGCCGGAGGTCTGGCGCTACCGGGCGCAGGCGAAGGCCGCCCTCGATCTCTGGGACCCCGCCGTCGCCGACGTCGACCGCGCGCTGGCGCTCCTGCCGGGCGATCCGGACGCGCGGCTGCTGCGCGGGAACCTGTTCCTGCGCCTCGGCAACGTCTCCCGAGCGGCGACCGACTGGGGCGAGGTGATGCGCATCGCGCCGGGCACGCCCGCCGGCCGCGCGGCGGCGGCGAACCTCCAGCGGCTGCAGTCGGGGCCGGACCGGCGCTGACGGATCAGAAATCCAGGTCCGCGTAGTGCGGCGGCGGCGGCATGCCGGCGATCTGGTCGGTCAGCAGGCCCCGGAAGCTCGGCCGCGACTTGATCCGCGCGTACCAGTCCTTCGCGTCGGGGTGATCGTCCCAGGGCACGTCGCCGATGTAGTCGACGGTGGAGATCTGCGCCGCGGCGGCGAGGTCGGCCAGCGAGATCCGCGGCCCGGCCAGCCACGTCCGACGGTCGGCCAGCCAGCCGATGTAGTCCAGGTGGTAATGGACGTTGGCGAGGCCCGCGCGGATCGACTGCGGTTGCGGGTGGCCGGAACCGGCGAGCCGCTTCCACGCCTTCTCGCCGACGAGGTTGTCGGTCACCTCGCGCGCGAACTTGTCGTCGAACCAGCCCATGAGGCGACGGATCTCCGCCCGCAGGACCAGATCGTCGGGAAGGAGGGGGACCGAGGGGTGCCTTTCCTCGAGGTATTCGAGGACCGCGGGCCCGACGACGACCGTCCCGTCCGCGTCGACGAGCACGGGAACCTCGCCCGCGGGGTTCAGTTCCAGCAGGTGCTCGGCCCGCTCCCACGGCTTCTCGAGGACGAGCTCGAATTCGAGCCCCTTCTCCGCGAGCGCCAGGCGTACGGCCCGCGAGGGGCCCGAAAGCCAATGGTGGTGAAGGGTTCGCATGCGCATGCACTTTAGCCGAGACGCGACGGAACACAAACGGGGCCCGTCCGCTCCCGCGTCGTTGCGCCGTTGACCCGTCCTGACCGTCTGGTCACATTCGATCGGATGATGGCGCGAGGCGGGGACGACGGAAGGCAGATGACGAGAAGTCGAAGGGAACGGCGGGCGCGACAGGCGCGGCAGGCCGCGGTGCGCATCACCGTCGGCCTCGTGCTGTTCGTGGTGCTCGTCGGGCTCGCGGCGACCGGCCTCCTCGTCCTCCAGACGATCGCCTTCGTGCTCCTCGGGGTGATCGGCGGTCTTGCGATCGGTGACATGCGGCCACTGGCGCGGTTCGACGCCCGGGCGTGGCGCGGCGCGGTCGCGACCTTCGCCGTCGGCGCCCTCGTGGTGATCGCGACACGGGTGACGGCCAGCCAGGCGTTGATCGGCGGCGGCCTGGGCATCCTCGCCGGAATCCTCTGGGCCGCGCAGGATCCGGGGGTTTTCGCGAAGCTGCTGGGCCTCGCCTCCGGCCGGATCGACGACGGGTTCAGCCCCCACCGCCGCCGGACCCTCTCGGACGTCATCGCCGAGGAGATGGCCGGCGGCCTCAAGCCCCCGACCGAGCTTCCGCCGCTGAAGCCGCCGGGCGATCCGGATGCGCCGCTCGACCTCGACCGGCAGGTCGCGCCCGAGTCGCCCCGCGTCCCCGACGACGCCGAGATCCGGGCCCGGCTCGCCAGGGCGGAGATGGATCTGAAGGACGCGCGATGGCGCATCCGGACCCTGCAGGAGGAGAATGGCGGTCTCCAGCAGGAACTCGCGGTCGCGAACGCCAAGGGTTCGCAGGAGGTTGGCGTCCTGCGCCTGCGGCTTCAGGAGGTCGAGGCGAAGGCCCGGCGCTGCGACGAGCGTCTCGCGGAGGCCGAGCGGGCGGCCCAGGCCCGCCCGCCCGAGCGGCTGCCCTCGATTGCCGTGCCCACCCCCGCGGAGGGTGCGTCGGATCGCCGCTTCCAGGATGCCAAGCGAGCCTTCGCCCGCCGCTTCCACCCCGACTTCGTCAATGCCACCGGCATGGAACGAACGCTGCGGATCGATCTTTTCAAAGAGTTCTGGGGCGATCTGGAGCGGATCGAGCGCGGTTCGGACACGCCGAGCGGCTGACGGGCGCCCGGCGACCGTCACGACCAATCGTTGCTTGAAGTTTCAACCAACTGGTGGTGTTCTCGCGCCCCCCGGCCGGCGGCCGCGTGCTGGATCGTGCCGGTCGTGGCCTCCAGCCCTGCAGTGAACGCCGGTGAGCCTTGTTGGTGCGATGCAGTGCAAGCCATTGACTTGGTTTCGGGGAGCCGCCACCTAAACGACCGAACATGACAACGGGGTGACGTGGTCGCGCCCAGCCGGAAAAGGCTGGCGATGCGGGGCCGACGTCGCTCCGCGGGTCGTCATCCGTGGGTTGCGAACGACCCGGGGCGATCCTGAGCCGGCCGGCAGGTCGGTCAGCGGCGACGATGGAGCCGCGCACGAAAGGACTGCGAACCAGGAGGGATCTGATGACGGATCAACCGCTAGCCGGAAAGTCGATCGCCATTCTCGTGTCCAGCGGCTTCGAGGAGCTGGAGATGACCGAGCCGCAGCGCGCCCTGCTGAAGCTCGGCGCCAGCCTCAAGATCGTGTCTCCGGACCCGGGTCTGGTGAACGGCTGGCACGGCCAGGCGTGGGGGCACTATTTCCCGATCGACGTGTCGATCGGCTCCATGCTCGCCGCCGACTACGACATGCTGCTCATCCCGGGTGGTGCGCGTCACGTGAACAAGCTGAAGGACAATCCGCACACCAAGCGGATCGTCGGCAGCTTCGTCGACGGGCAGAAGCCGGTCGCGGTCATCGACGACGGCGTGGTTCTCCTGGGCGCCAAGGCCAAGGGTCGCCGCATCACCTCGTCCGAGGGCGTGCGGGCGGAGCTCGAGGCGGCTGGCGCGCGCTGGAGCGACGAGCCGGTGGTGGTTGACGACACCATCGTCACCGCGAAGGGCCACGAGGCGCTCGACACGTTCGTCGCCGAACTGGTCCGCGTGTTCACCGACTATGCCGAGATGAAGCGGGCCGCCTGAACGGACACTCCGTTCGCGCCGTTGCGCCGGGCCCGCCATCCGGGGTTCCTGCCTGTCAGGAACTCGGAGGACGGGAGCCCCGCTTGGGCATCATCGACCGATCGATCGTCACGGGCGCCGCACTCGCGGCGCTCGTCGCGTTTTCGGGATCCGCCCTCGCGCAGCCCGCGGCGGCGGACGACCGCTTCCTCGCGGGCTACGCCACGGCGGTGCTGGCGCGGGAGTTCGGTGTCGCTGACGCGCAGGTCGCCGTGCGCGACGGCGTCGTCCTCGTTCGCGGCCCGACCCTTGCCGGCGCCCGGGGCGACCGCGTCCGCCTCGCGCTCGAAGGCATCCCCGGCGTGCGCGGCGTGACGGTTGGCGAC
>CANGXM010000347.1 GCA_947457845.1 Rhodospirillales bacterium
CGGTGCTCGTCGTGGGCGGCGCCTGATAGGTCTGGCTGCCGCGGCTGCCGCTGCTCTTGCCGCTTCCGGCGCGGGCGTCGGCCAGGGCCGGCGCGATCGCCACGGCGAGGCCGAGGGTGATCGCGGCCAGGGTCGTGGCGCGGCGACGGGGGGCGGTGGTGGCGGTCATGGCGACGTCTCCCGGAACTCGATTGCGCATGACATGGGTATCCGCGGGCCGGGTTTTGAGGGGGGTCGGGGCGCCGGCCTTTCCCCTGGCGCCGCGACATGCGGCCGAAGGTTCTCCAGCCACCGCATGTGCCCCGGCAAGGGCGCCACGACGTCGATGTCGTCCGGCGCCGGCAGGACGAGGCGCTGCGCATGGAGGTGCAGCGGCACGGCCGGCGTCCGGTCGGGGCCGTAGAGCGGGTCGCCGAGGATCGGATGCCCGAGGTGGGCCATGTGGGCGCGCAGCTGGTGCATCCGGCCGGTCTCGGGCGCCAGCCGCACCACCGAGACGCCGTCGCCGGCCGCCAGGACGGTCCAGCGCGTGACCGCCGGCCAGCCGCCGGGATCGGCCACGACGCGCGAGCCGCCGGGGGCCTTCACCTTCCGCAGCGGCGCGTCGACCGTTCCGCCGATCCGCCCCGGCCGGCCGCCGACGACCGCCAGATAGGTCTTGCGCACCAGCCGCGCCCGGAACGCCCGGCCGAGGAGGGCGGCGACCTCCGCCGTGCGGGCGAGGGCGATGCAGCCGCTCGTGTCCTTGTCCAGCCGGTGGGCGAGGCGCGGCGGCCCCGCCCAGGGCAGGCCGAGGGGGCCGAGGAACATCTCCAGATGGTCCTGCGGCTTGGTCCCCGCGTGGACGGACAGGCCCGCCGGCTTGTCGAGCACGATCACCCGGGCGTCGGCGAAGAGCACCCGGGCGCCGATCGCGTCGGCCGTCCAGCGGACCGTCAGAGGAACGCCGCCTCGTGGAAGCTGCGCAGCTTGCGGGAGTGCAGCTGGCCCTGCTCCTGCGCCCGGAGCAGCTCCATCGTCAGGATGCCGATCTGGAGGTGCTGGTCCACCCGCTCGCGGTAGAAACGGTCGGCCATGCCGGGCAGCTTGATCTCGCCGTGCAGCGGCTTGTCCGAGACGCAGAGAAGCGTGCCGTAGGGGACGCGGAAGCGGAAGCCGTTGGCGGCGATGGTGGCGCTCTCCATGTCCAGCGCCACGGCGCGGGACTGGCTGAAGCGCTGCACCGGCTCGGAATGGTCGCGCAGTTCCCAGTTCCGGTTGTCGATCGTCGCGACCGTCCCCGTCCGCATGATCGACTTCAGGTCGTAGCCCGAGAGGCCCGTCGTCCTGCTGACCGCCTGCTCCAGCGCCTGCTGCACCTCGGCCAGCGCCGGGATGGGCACCCAGGTCGGCAGGTCGGCGTCGAGCACGTGGTCGTCGCGCACATAGGCGTGGGCGAGCACGTAGTCGCCGAGCCGCTGGGAGTTCCGGAGCCCCGCGCAGTGGCCCAGCATGATCCAGGCGTGCGGGCGCAGCACCGCGATGTGGTCGGTGATCGTCTTCGCGTTCGACGGGCCCACCCCGATGTTCACCATCGTGATGCCCGAGTGCCCCTCCCGCATCAGGTGATAGGCCGGCATCTGCGGCAGGCGCGCGGCCCGCGTGCCGCGCGGGGCGTCCGACGTCAGGTTCGCGTTGAAGGTGACGTGGTCGCCCGGCTCCACGAACGCGGTGTACTGGCTGCGGTAGGCGCGGGTGGCGGGATGGTCGGCCTTCGCCATCATCTCGTGGCCGAGGCGGACGAACTGGTCGATGTAGAACTGGTAGTTGGTGAACAGCACGAAGTTCTGGAACCGCTCCGGCGGGGTCGCCGTGTAGTGGCGAAGCCGGTGCAGGCTGTAGTCGACCCGCGGTGCGGTGAAGAGCGCCAGCGGCTGCGGCTCGCCCGGCGGAACCTCGTGGGTGCCGTTGACGATCGCGTCGTCCATGTGGGCGAGGTCGGGCACGTCGAAATGGTCGCGCAGCCGCTTCAGCCGCTCGGGATCGAGGTCGCCCTCCACGTGGAGGCCGTCCGCGAAGGCGAAGTGGATGGGGATGGGCTGCCGGCTCACGCCCACCGTCAGCGGGACGCCGTGGTTCTTCAGCAACTGGTCGAACTGGTGGCGGTAGTAGGCGGCGAAGAGGTCCGGCCGCGTGATCGTCGTGCGATAGACGCCGGGGCCGGGCACGAAGCCATAGGACAGGCGGGTGTCGACCCGGGTCGATCGGTCGGTGACGATCTCGACGTAGGGGTAGGTGCGGT
The DNA here is from genome assembly GCA_947457845.1 of Rhodospirillales bacterium. Taxonomy (GTDB): domain Bacteria; phylum Pseudomonadota; class Alphaproteobacteria; order Azospirillales; family Azospirillaceae; genus CANGXM01. Next base: position 2,282 of record CANGXM010000347.1, read on the forward strand.
GGATGCGGCCCGTGTCGTCGGTGCCGCGCGCGAAAGCCTGGAAGCGGGCGCGCAGGTCGGCGCAGTGGGTGTCGTAGATCTCGCGGACGCGGGCGAGTGCGGCGTCGGGATCGGTGAATTGCTCGGGCCGGAACGTCGGCGTTCCGGTGCTGAGGCCATCGGACATGGTCTCGTCCTTCTTCTCTCGTCTCGATGGCGACGAGGATCTACCGCAATCGCCGGTCGGCGTCGAGTTTCACGGGAGGCTTGGCAGGGGCGTGGAATGGCGATAGGAAAATATTGACACGACCGGCTCGTGACGCAATCTTTGGGTGCATATCCACCTTGGGAGATCGCGCATGATCCGCCGTCCCATCGATCCCGCAGCGACCGTCGAGGAGGCCGACGTCCGCGCGGTGAAGGCCGCGCTGGCCGCCGCTGGGCACTACGCCGTGCCGGACCACGGCCTGACCGGCTGGACCGACCGGGGGCTGTTCGACGGCATCCGCGCGTTCCAGCGGGCCGCCGGCCTGCCGGTCACCGGCACCCTGCGCCCGGGCGAAGGGACGGCGACCCGGCTTGCTCAGGCGGGTGCGGTCGGGCGTGTGTCCGTGCGAGCCCACGAGCGGACGGAGGACGGACGTGTCGTCCAGGTTTCAGCCTACGAGCGGCGGGCGCCCGCCGGCGGGGCGGGCGGCACGCTGGTCGACGCGACCAACGCTTATGTGGTGCCCGGCACGCACGCCGACTGGGACCGGGCGAAGGGGGAGGACGGGTTCATCAACCTGCCGACGACGGAGGCCCGCTTTCGTCGAGAATGCGTCACGCTCGTCACCACGTTGCATCGCGACATCGGGACGACGGCGACGTGGCGTGAGGGGACGAAGATCACGGTAGACAACATCGGAAGCATTCCACCCGGAACGGCCATCGCGACTTTCAATAATGGCATCTATCCTCCAAGCGGAGATTCAACGCCCAAACATGCCGCATTGTTCGTGCGGGCCGCGGAGGAGGGTGGGGTCAAGGGCGCTTACATCTATGGTCAGTACGCCCGTGATGTCCCGAGCGGTCGACCCAAGCCGGCGGGAGTACGCTTTGTCGCGTTCGACGGTGCCAAGAGTATGCAGAATGACATCGGGCGCTACTCGGTCATCCGCCGCTCGGGAGACCGGCGATGAGACTGATCATTGGCGCTTTAGCGTGTTGTTGCACTCTCCTCTTCTTCACCAGCGCGTCCGCAACTGAGTGTCCGTCCGGGAAGGTGCTGAGTCGGATCATGGGGATATGGGAAGGGTCGTGCCCCGCGGCGTGGTGTAACAGCGACATGGTCGTCACGCTCTCCGGCAACGCTGGCCGGTTTCGTCAGGCGGCCACGGCGGGCAGCATGACGGCGGGATCATCGCCGAGTGCGGTGATGGACTCCAGCGTCATGTAGCGCGC
>CANGXM010000348.1 GCA_947457845.1 Rhodospirillales bacterium
AACCTTCGCTTGGCTCAATCGCTGCCGTCGCCTCGCCAAGGACTGGGAGAACCTCAACCGCCAGGCGTTGGCATTCCTTCGTCTCGCCTCCATCCGCCTCATGCTGCGGCGCCTCTGCAAGCCCACGTAAACTTTCCGGACAGACTCTAAACAACCCCACGGTTACGCAATCTAGACCAGTAGTCAAGTCTCTTTCGAATCTCCCGCTCGAAGCCCCGCTCGACGGGCGCATAGAATTCGACCCGGGACATGCCGTCCGGAAAGTAGTTCTGACCCGAAAATCCCTCGGGCGTGTCGTGGTCGTAGGCGTAGTCCTTGCCGTAGCCCAGATCCTTCATCAGACGCGTCGGCGCGTTGAGGATGTGCTTTGGCGGCATGAGCGAGCCCGTCCGCCTGGCCATGTCCATCGCCGACTTGTAGGCGACGTAGCCGGCGTTCGACTTGGGCGCGGTCCCCAGATAGATGACGAGCTGCGCGATGGCGAGTTCGCCCTCCGGCGACCCGAGCCGCTCGTAGGCCTCCCACGCGGCGATCGCCTGGGGCAAGGCCTGCGGGTCGGCGAGGCCGACGTCCTCCACCGCGAAGCGCGTCAGGCGACGGGCGACGTAGCGGGGATCCTCCCCGCCGGCGAACATCCGGGCGAGCCAGTAGAGCGCCGCGTCGGTGTCCGACCCGCGCAGCGACTTGTGCAGCGCGGACATCAGGTTGTAGTGGCCCTCCTGCGCCTTGTCGTAGATCGGCGCGCGGCGCTGGATGCCGGCGGCGAGGCCGGCGGTGTCGAGGGGGGCCGGCGGGTCGAGGGCGAACACCTCCTCCGCCAGGGTGAGGGCGTACCGCCCGTCGCCGTCCGCCATCGCCTTGAGCGCCGCGCGGGCGTCCGGGTCGAGGGGAAGCGGCCGGCCCGTCGCCGTTTCCGCCCGGGTGAGCAGCCCCTCGAGCGCCGCGTCGTCGAGCCGGTTCAGCACGAATACCTGGCAGCGCGAGAGCAGCGCCGCGTTCAGCTCGAAGGACGGGTTCTCGGTCGTCGCCCCGACCAGCGTCACCGTCCCCTCCTCCACGAACGGCAGGAAGCCGTCCTGCTGGGCGCGGTTGAAGCGGTGGATCTCGTCGACGAACAGGAGCGTGCCCGTCCCGGACGCCCGCCGCCCGCGCGCCTCCTCGAACACCCGGCGCAGGTCGGCCACGCCCGAGAAGACGGCCGACAGCGGCGCGAAGTGCAGGTCGGTGTGCCTGGCCAGCAGCCGCGCGATGGTGGTCTTGCCGCAGCCGGGCGGCCCCCAGAGGATCATGGAGGCGAGGCGGCGGGCGCGCACCATGCGGCCGATCGGCCCCTCCGGCCCGAGGAGGTGCCCCTGCCCCACCACCGCGTCGAGCGTCGCCGGACGCAGCCGGTCGGCGAGCGGTCGCGGCGCCGACGCCTCGAACAGGCCGCCGCCGGTCACCGGCGTCACCCGGCCGGGATGTTGGTGTTCAGGGTCTGGTCCCCGCGCCGGACCTGGACCTGCCAGGCCTGGGCGGGCGGCTGCCGCAGGGCGTCGACGAGGTCGCGGACGCGCCGCACGTCGCGCCCGTTGAGGCGGAGGACCACGTCGCCCGGCCGCAGCCCGATGCGCGCGGCCGGGCTTGCCTGCGCCACGTCCAGCACGACGACGCCCTGGCGCGCGGTGAGCGTCGGCAGGCGCACCTCCTCCAGAAGCGCCGGCGACAGGTTCGCCACCTGCGCCCCGGCGAAGGGGTTGCGGCCCTGGATGGGCGTGGTCTCCCGCGGGGGATCCTCCGGCGGGGCGGCGACGGCCAGCGCCACCTCGCGCGTCCGGCCCTCCCGCGTGACGGACAGCGCCGCCTGCGAGCCGATCGGGAGCGTGGCGAACCGGTAGCGCAGCGCGTCCGGATCGTCGACCGACCGGCCCTGCACCGCGGTCACGATGTCGCCCCGGCGCAGGCCCGCCCGCTCGGCCGGGCTGCCGGGATCGACGCCGTTCACCAGCACGCCCGCCGGCCGCGGCAGGCCGAGGGACTGCGCGATGTCCGACGTCACCGGCTGGCCCGCGATGCCGAGCCAGGGGCGCACCAGCCGCCCGCCCGTCGTGGCCGCTGCGACGACCGTCCGCACCATGCTGGCCGGGATCGCGAAGCCGATCCCGATCGACCCGCCCGAGCGGGAGAAGATGGCGGTGTTGATGCCCGCGAGGCGGCCGTCGACCGTGACCAGCGCGCCGCCGGAATTGCCCGGGTTGATGGCCGCGTCGGTCTGGATGAAGAAGTTGTAGTCGCTGATCCCCGTGCCCGTCCGCGCGACGGCGGAGACGATGCCCATCGTCACCGTCTGCCCGACGCCGAATGGGTTGCCGATCGCGAGAACGAGGTCGCCGACCTCGAGCGCGTCCGAATCGGCGAAGGGGAGCGTCGGCAGCCGTTCGGAGCCCGGATCGATGCGCAGGATCGCGAGGTCGGTGCGCGGATCGGCGGCGACGAGGCGGGCGTCGAACTCCCGCCGGTCGTTCAGCACCACCTGGATCTCGTCGGCACCCTTGATGACATGGTCGTTGGTGACGATCAGACCGTCCGGCGAGACGATGACGCCGGATCCCAGCGAATTCTGCACCCGCTCGCGCTCGCGCGGGCCCTGCGGCAGCGCGTCGCCGAAGAAGCGGCGGAAGAACGGATCGTCGATCAAGGGCGACACCGCCCGCTCCCGCACCACGCGGCGGGTGAAGATGTTCACCACGGCCGGCGCCGTCTGCCGGACCACGGGCGCGAAGGAGAGGGCCACCTGCTCCCGGCTCTGCGGAACGGCGGCGGGTGCAGGGGCGGGGGCGATCGCCGGCTGCGCGCCGGCGGAACCCGCGACGAACAGGCCGGCCCCGAGGACGGTCCCGAGAACGGCCAGGAGGACCTTTCGGATCATGTCGGTCGCCCTGCCAGCCGATCGTGGCGGAAGAGGCGTCGGCGCGTCCGCGCCGGCCTCAGAGCCCGCAGCGCGTGAGGCACTGCCGGTACTGGTTGTCGCAGACGGCGTCGATCCGGGACATCCGGTCGATCTGCGACTGGGACGCCGCGCTGTCGCCGCAGACGTTGACCGACTGGCGGCACGACCGCTGGCACTGCGCGCGGCTGTCGCCGGTCACCGGCCCCGGATCGATGGCGCAGGCGGAGACGAGGAGGAGGGCCGCGACGGCGAGGACGGTCTTCATCGGGAACCGGTGTCGGAGGTTTCGGCCCCAGACCCTATCACCGGCCGGCGGTGGCGCAAGCCCGCGATCCACGCCGACGCCGCGAACGCGCCACAGTCGACCGGTGTCATACCCCGGCCGAGACCACCGACGGACCCCGCCATGCGTCCCCTTCCGACCGCCGCACTGCTGCTCCTGCTCGCCCCGTCCGTGGCCGTCGCCGCCGATCCGCCGCTGCGGCGCGTGGTCCTGTCGACGGCCGGCGTCGCCTATCTGGAGCGGGAGGCGACGGTGCGGGGCGACGCCACCCTCGAACTCGCCGTGCGGCGCGACCAGCTGGACGACGTGCTGAAGTCGCTCGTCGTGCTCGACGGCGCGGGCACGGTCGCGGGCGTGACGCTGCCGGGCGAGACCTCGGCCCGCGACGCGCTCGCCGGCCTTCCCTTCGGTCCCGACGCGCTGGAGGGACCGGGCGCGCTGCTCGCGGCACTCCGGGGCGCGGAGGTGCG
>CANGXM010000349.1 GCA_947457845.1 Rhodospirillales bacterium
CCCGCGGCGGGCCAGTGCCGGGGCGACGGGTCGGGTGCGGGACCGGCTCATGGCCCGACCGCCCGGGCCACGATGGCGAACACGACCATGGCGGCGACGACCGAACTGATCACCGCCGTGACCTGCCGCCCGTCCGTCCGGGCGACGGCGAGGGGGTTGGCGACGGACCGTTGCAGCGTCTCGATCTCCTCCGCCGCCTGGACGTAGCGCGCCCGCGCCCCGTCGAAAGCCTTGCCGTCGTCGCGCAGCGACTTGGGATCGTCGACGGCCGTCAGCATCTTCGTCAGGTCCCCCGTCTCGGCCACGCGGGTCAGCTCCTCCGACAGGCGGCGGCGGATGTCGGCGCTGCGGTAGCGTTCGACGGCGGGCCGCATCGCGGGCATCATCCAACGGCAGAGGCCGCGCAGCGCCTCCGGGCCGAACTGCCGCTGGGTGTCGGCGAGCACCGCGAGGATGGCGAGCGCGCGCTTGGCCGGCGTTCCGCCGGGCCCGAGCGCGAGGAAGTAGCGGTCGTCGATCTTCTTGTGCCGAGCCATGAGGAAGCCCGCCACGTGGCTGTCCATCGGCTCGTTCGGGCGGCCGGCGCGCTGCCCGATCTCGTCGAGGAGGACGAGCAGTTCCTGTGGCGTCGCGACGAAGCCGCCGCCGAGGATCGGGCTGAGGCACGGCGCTTGGGGACAGAGTTCGTACATCACCCGCTCCGCCCCGTACCCCGCCACCCCGCGCTCCGCGATCAGGCGCATCTGGTCGAGGATCTGGACGAGACCCTTCAGCTCCGGCCGGGGCCCCGGCTGGGCGCCGACCCAGAAGGACGGAAGCCCGCCGGACAGCGCCTCGACGTGTGCGCGGGCGTCCCGGCCGGCGGCCATCGCCGCCTGCATGTCCATGCCGAGCCCGCTGGGCAGGAACGCGAGCCCCTTGAAGCGGATGGGACCCGCCGGGTCGATCGCGGCGAGCGTCCGCGCGACCAGCCGGTCCGGACTGGTCACGGCGAGGCCGCCGGGCCCGGCGTTCGACCCGTAGGCGGCGTGGACGACGTCAGCCCGCTCGTCGTCCATCACGCTGCGGCGCATCCAGCGCTCGAGGTCGCCCGATGCGATCAGCGGCGCGGCGAGACCGGGGCTGGCCGCGATCGCGTGGGCCAGATGGCGCGGTACCGCGTAGGCGTCGCCGTCGAACTCAAGCGGGCGGGCGGCGCGCTTGGGCGTCGGGATCTGCCGGACCGCGATCCGCCGGCTGGTCAGCCACAGCTCCATTTCCTTCGGGCTCGGACGCTGTCGGGGATCGTCCGCCAGCAGCGCACGCAGGATCTCGTGCAGGCCGGTCTGCAGCCGGGCGTTCGCGACGTAGGTCGCGTAGGAGCCGCGGTCGAGACGCTGCGCGAGGAGCGTCGCCTCGTCGAACTCCGGCACCGGGTTCTGGCCGAGGGCGAGCCAGAGGGTCGAGACGCCGAGCGCGAACAGATCGTCCGACCAGGCGCCGCCACCGCGCGCGGTGGGCGCGGCCTGGGCGCGTTCGATCGTCTCGAACATGGCGGGCTGCCCATAGCCCGACGGAGCCGTGACGCAGTCGCCGAGGCGGATCTGCGCACCGGCGAGATCGGCGAAGAACATGTTGTCCGGTCGCACCGAGCCGTGACCGATGCCCCGGGTGGCGAGGTTGCGCAGCGCGGACACCGCCGGCCGGAGGAGGGTTGCGACCAGCACGTCCTCCGGCATCGGCTCGCGCGGGGTGACGAGGTTCTTCACCACGCGGGCGCCCGCAGGACGGGCATAGACGACGGCGAGGCGACGGCCGCGGGCCGGCGGCCAGTCGACCGGCCCGGCGTTGACCAGCTCGACCAGACCGGTCGGGTCCGTCTCGACCAGCTGCAGCGCGACATCGAACCGCGCCGGAAGGCCGCGGTCGCAGACGAGGGCGAAGAACTCGGTCGGAGCGTCCCGCGGGCTGACGGCGCGATAGGCAAGCGCGCCGTCGGCGTTGAACGCCGGCAGCGGCTGGTCCGGGAAGAGCTGGTGCCTGGTGCCGAGCGGCACCGCCGTGGCGGCCGATGCCCGACCGCCCGGCCCGCCGCCGTTCGTTTCCGCAGCCGTCACGTCCGCCTCGATCGCCACACCCCAGGGTTGCGTATCGAGAATAGCGCAACCGAAGCGGGAGCGTAAGCGCCTTGGCGCGGCGCCGGGCGCGGATCAGTCGTCGAAGGGGTCGCGCATCAGGATCGTGTCGTCGCGCTCCGGCGAGGTCGACAGCAGCGTCACCGGCGCCCCGATCAGCTCCTCGACCCGGCGGACGTACTTGATGGCCGTGGCCGGGAGGTCGTTCCAGGAGCGGGCGCCGCGGGTGCTCTCGCTCCAGCCCTCGTGCTCCTCCCAGATGGGCTCGACCTCGGCCTGCGCCGTCTGGCCCGCCGGGAGGTGGTCGAGCACCTGCCCGCGCCAGCGGTAGCCGGTACAGAGCCGGATGGTCGCGAAACCGTCCAGCACGTCCAGCTTGGTGAGCGCGATGCCGTGGATCCCGGCGACCGCGATCGCCTGCCGGACCATCACAGCATCGAACCAGCCGCAGCGGCGCTTGCGGCCGGTCACGGTGCCGAACTCGCGCCCACGCTCGCCCAGCCGCTCGCCCTCCGGGCCCTTGTCCTCGGTCGGGAACGGGCCCGAACCGACCCGCGTCGTGTAGGCCTTGCAGATGCCCAGCACGTACCCGACGCCGTCCGGCCCGATGCCGCTTCCGCTTGCCGCCTGGGCGGTGAGGGTGGTCGAGGAGGTGACGAAGGGATAGGTGCCGTGCTCCACGTCGAGCATGGCGCCCTGCGCGCCTTCGAACAGGATGCGCTTGCCCGCGCGCCGCATCTCGTCCAGGCGGCGCCAGACGACCCCGGCGTAGGGGAGGATGCGCGGCGCGACCTCCTCCAGTTTCGCCAGCATCTCGGCCGCGTCCGCCTCGGGCGCGCCGAGGCCGCGCAGCAGGACGTTGTGGTGGTTGACCAGATACTCGACCTTGCGCGCCAGCACCGGCGGGTCGGCGAGGTCGCACACGCGGATCGCGCGGCGCCCGGCCTTGTCCTCGTAGGCGGGACCGATCCCGCGGCCGGTGGTGCCGATCCTGTCGGCGCCCCTCGCCTCCTCCCGCGCGCGGTCGATCTGGCCGTGCACCGGCAGGATGAGGCAGGCGTTCTCGGCCAGCAGCAGCGTCTCGGGCGTGATGGTCACGCCCTTGCCGCGCAGCGTCTCGATCTCGGCCAGGAGCGCCCAGGGATCGACCACGACGCCGTTGCCGATCACCGACAGCTTGCCCGGCCGCACCACGCCCGACGGCAGCAGGCTCAGCTTGTACTCGACGTCGCCGATCACGAGGGTGTGGCCCGCGTTGTGGCCGCCCTGGAACCGGACGACAACGTCGGCCCGGCTCGACAGCCAGTCGACGATCTTGCCCTTGCCCTCGTCGCCCCACTGGACGCCGACCACCGTCACGTTCGCCATGGAACGCTCCTCCTGCAAATGGGGAGATGCGCGCGGGCCGGCTCAGACCGGGACCGCGGCGCCTCCGGACAGAACATGGGTGCACCCGATCCGGGCCGCCTCGGCCGCCGGGTCCGCCGCGGGCTCGAGGCCGGCGACCGCCGACCAGC
>CANGXM010000350.1 GCA_947457845.1 Rhodospirillales bacterium
CCGTCGGTGGTCGCCCTTCTGCTGCACGGGACGGCCGCCGCGGTCTGGATCGGGGGCCTCGGCCCCCTCGCCGCGATCCTCGCGCGCGACCCGCCGAGGCGGGCGGCCGCTGCGGTGCGCCGCTTCTCGGGCATCGCGCTTCCGGCCGTGCTGCTCCTCGTCGGCGCCGGGTTCGTCCTCGCCATGCGGCAGATCGGGTCCGTCGACGCGATCGGCCGCGATCCCTACGCGACCGTGCTGGCGGCCAAGGCGGCCCTCGTGCTGGGCCTCCTCGGCATCGCACTCGACAACCGCCTGCGCCGCACACCCGCCCTCGACCGCGACCGGCCGGGGGCGGCACGCGGACTTCGGCGGGCGATCGGGGCGGAGGCCATCCTGATGGCCGGCGTCCTGGCGCTGACGGGCGTCCTCGCCACCCTGCCGCCGCCGCGGGTCGCCGGGGGGCACGCGCTCCACGGCGCCCCGCCGCCGAGCGGACGGAGCGTGGCGGTGCCCTTCGACGGGGGCCTCCTGCTCCTGGAGGCGACGCCCGCCGTCGCCGGGGCGAACGCGGTGACGGTGCGGGTGCTGGACCGGGGCGGGGCGCCGCGCGCACTGCCGGGCGTCCGCCTCGCCCTCGCCCCCGCGGACGGGTCGACGGGGGAGGCGACGCGGGATCTGGCACCCGCCGAGGGGGCGTGGACCGGCCGGGTGGTTCTGCCGGCGGCCGGCCGGTGGACCGTGCGGATCGAGGTGCTGGTCGACGACTTCACGCGCCTGTCGACCGGCACCGTCCTCGACCTCAGGTGACCTTGACGCCCATCCGCCGCATGATCACCCACTGCTGGAGGATCGAAAGCGCGTTGTTCCAGGCCCAGTAGATCACGAGGCCGACCGGGAACGCCGCCAGCATGAAGGTGAAGATGAACGGCAGGGCCAGGAACACCTTGGCCTGGATCGGATCGGGCGGCTGCGGGTTCAGCTTCTGCTGGAGATACATCGTGATGCCCATGATGATCGGCCACACGCCGACGTGGGCGAACAGATAGGGGGCCTCGAACGGCAGGACGCCGAAGAGGTTGATGAAGCTCGTCGGCTCTGGCGCCGAAAGATCCTGGATCCAGCCGAAGAACGGCGCGTGCCGCATCTCGATGGTGACGAACAGGACCTTGTAGAGCGCGAAGAACACCGGGATCTGGATGATGATCGGCAGGCAGCCAGAGACGGGGTTCACCTTCTCCGCCTTGTAGAGCGCCATCATCTCCTGCTGGAGCCGCTGGCGGTCGTCCTTGTAGCGCTCCTGAAGGAGCTGCATTTTGGGCTGCAGCGCCTTCATCTTCGACATGGCGTGATAGGACTTGTTCGCCAGCGGGAAGAACACGGCCTTCACCAGAACGGTGAAGACCAGGATCGCCACGCCGAAGTTGCCGAACAGGTGGCCGAGCCACGTCAGCGCGACCGAGAACGGGCGCGTGAGGAACCAGAACCAGCCGAAGTCGATGGACAGATCGAACTGCGTGATGCCGAGGGCGGTCGCGTAATCGTCGAGGAGGCCCAGCTGCTTCGCCCCGGCGAAGATCCGCTGGAGGTTCTCGCCCGTCGCGTTCGGCGCGATCGTGACCGCGCCCCAAGTGAGGTCGACCTGATAGCGCTCGAGCGCCCCGGGCACGCCCGCCGCATGGCGGAACCGCCCGGTCACCCCGGCGTCCGGGGCCGCGGCGACGCTGACCAGCCAGTACTTGTCGGTGACGCCGATCCAGCCGCCGGTCGAGGTGAACTCGTTCGTCTTACCCTTGAGGTCGCTGTAGTGGAACTCGCGGAGGCGGCCATCGAAGACTCCGAGCGGTCCCTCGTGCAGGATGTAGAAGCCGAGCGTCTCCGGCGTCCCGTGCCGCGACACCAGGCCGTAGGGCACCAGGGTGATCGGCCGGTCGGTGCCGTTCACGACCCGCTGGGTGATCGTGAACATGTAGTTCTCGTCGATCGAGAGCACGCGCTCGAACCGCACGCCCGCGCCGTTGTCCCACGTCATGGTGACCGGGCGGGCGGGGGTGAGCACCGCATTCTCGGGCACGGTCCAGACGGTGTCGGCGTCGGGGACCGCGACGGTCGTCCCCGGCGCCGGCACCCAGCCCGCCTCGGCGTAGTAGGGATTGTGCGAGCCCATCGGCGACAGGAGCGCGACCTCAGGGCTGCGCGGGTCCGGCGTCACGTGATAGGCGGCGAGGGTCAGGTCGTCGATCCGGCCACCGGTCGCGGAGAACGACCCGTGCAGGCGCGGGGTGTCGATGCGCACCCGCCGGCCCTCGGCGATCACCTCGGCCCGGTCGCGGGGTCCGGTCGGCCCGGCGGCCGGGGCCTGGACACCCGGCGCGGCGGCAGACGGCGTGACGGCGGCCGTCTCCTCCGCGCGCTGGGACTGGAGCCCCTGCTGGCGTGGCCCCTCGTAGAAGACCTGGAAGCCGAGGATGATCAGGATCGACAGGGCGATCGCGAGGATCAGGTTCTTCTGGTCGCTCATGGCTGGTGACCGGTCCTGCCGTTCGATGTCGTGACGATGGATGCGGGAAGCGTGGCCGTCGGGCCCGATGTGGGGTTGCGCGGGCGCGGTCGCTATAGCGGCGAACGTCGGGACGTGGCGCCCGGCGGATGGTCGCACGCGCAACCAGGGCCGTGCCGCGGCGGGACCGGATCCCACCCCATGCCGCCCCACGGATTGCAGCGCAGGATGCGCCAGCCGGCCATGACACCGCCGCGCAGGGCCCCGTGCGTCGCGACCGCGTCGAGCGCGTAGCGCGAGCACGACGGTTCGAACCGGCAGTTGGCCCCGAGGATGGGCGAGAGGGTCCAGCGGTAGACATGCACCAGACCGCGCAGCAGATGGGCGAGCGGGCTCACGGCGGACCGTCCGGTCCGGGGCCCGCGTCGGTCCAGAGGCCCAGGCGGCGCAAGCAGTCGGCGAGGTCGGCGGTCAGGTCGGCCCAGGGACGTTCGACCGTCTCCGGCCGCGCGACGAGCACGAGATCGTGGCCCGGCGGCACGTGCGGCACCGCCACGGCCAAGGCGGCCGCGCGCATACGCCGCCTGGCGCGATTGCGCTTCACCGCGTTGCCGACCTTCTTCGAGGCGGTGTAGCCGATTCGGAGCGCGGGTTCGCCCTCGGCGGGAGATTGGCGCGAATCGTGTCGCCGGGCCTGAACGAGCAGGCCCGGGGCGACCTTCTTGCGATGGGTTCCGGCGACCGCCAGGAACTCGGCCCGGCGCTTCAGGCGGCCCACACGCGTGCGGGTGCGGCCGCGCGACACGTCAGGCGCAGAGACGCTTGCGCCCCTTGGCCCGCCGCCGCGCCAGCACCTTGCGACCGCTCGGGGTCTCCATGCGGCTGCGGAAGCCGTGACGGCGCTTCCGGATGAGCTTGGACGGCTGGTAGGTGCGCTTCACGGGAGGGACTCCAGGACGAACGACTGCACTTCGAAAGAGAGCCGCGGCTTATAGACGTCGGGGACCGCCGGAGTCAACCGTCCGTCGACCGTCGGTCAGCGGGACGGGGCGGCGGCAGGGGACGGGGCCGTCGGTGGCGCGTTCGCCGGGGCCCGCTGCGCCGCGGCGGGGC
>CANGXM010000351.1 GCA_947457845.1 Rhodospirillales bacterium
GACATCGTGGCCGACGGGCTGGTCGACAGCCCCGGCCTCGCGGCGCACATCGCGCGGGTGCGCCGCCCGCTGTTCACCCGGGCCGATCTGACGGGCGAGGGGTAAGGGCGGTCGCGGGCCGGCGCCGACGGGCTGCCCCCCCTCCCGCGCCACCGCCGCGACGCCCCGTCTTGATCTGGCGCAGGGACGCCACGACGTACGCAGTGACAGGATCGACCCACGACACCGGCCCGCGCGCAGGCCGGGACGCACCGTTTCCAGGGAGAAACCGCATGTTCAAGGATGTCCTCGTACCCCTCGTCGCGTGGCCCGACCCCACCGAGAGCCGTGCCGTGCAGGAGGCGATGGGCCTCGCGGGCGCCATGGGCGCCGGGGTCACGGCGCTGACCTTCGACCTCGCGTTCGACGTCCCGGCGAACTTCCTGTCGAACCTCGTCGTGGGCCTGCCCGATCTCGTGGCCGGCGCGCGCCAGCAGGGCGGGGCCAACAACGCGAGGCTGGTGGAGGAGGCGGGTGCGGCCGCCGCCGCCGCCGGCGTGGCCTTCCGCCACGTCTGCGCGGCGTGCCCCTCCTCGGCGATGCCGGACCATCTGGCCGCCCACGCCCGGCTGCACGACCTCACCATCATCCCCGGCGGCGGGTCGGAGGTGGAGCGCGAGCGGATGGCGGAGGCGGTGATCTTCGCCTCCGGCCGGCCGGTTCTGCTGCTGCCTCGCACGGCGCCCGAGGGCACGCCCCGGCTGCGCCGGATCGGCGTCGCCTGGGACGGCAGCCGCACGGCGGCCCGGGCGATGGGCGACGCGCTGCCGCTGCTGAAGGCCGCGGCGGAGGTCCATGTGCTGACCGTGTCGGGGGAGAAGGACGTCGGCGGCCACGCCGCCGCCCACCTCGGCCGCCATCTCGCCTGCCACGGCATCGAGATCCGGCCCGAGGACCTGAAGACCGGGGGCGCGACCGTGGATGCCACGCTGGCCGACTACGCCCGCATGGCGGGGCTCGACCTGCTGGTGATGGGGGCCTTCGGCCACAACCGGACGCGGGAGTTCGTGCTGGGCGGCGTCACCCGCCGCATCCTCGACAACCCGCCGCTGCCGGTGCTGCTGGCGCACTGAGGCGGAGGGGGGGAGGCGCCGCCTCCCCCCTGCCGCTTACACGTACCCGGTCGACCCGTCCGGCCGGATGGGCAGCTTGCGCTCCCAGTGGACGTATTCGTCGCGGGCGAGGACGTCCTCGTCCATCTCCACGCCCCAGCCCGGCCGGTCCGGGCGCAGTTCGAGGTAGCCGTCCACCGGCAGGTACGGGTCCTTGACGTAGGGCGCGTCGGCCGGCACCCGATACTCCAGGATCTTGAAGTTGGTGAGTGCGGCGCAGAAGTGCAGGTTCACCGCGGTCGCCAGCGGGCCCATGGGGTTGTGCGGGGCGATCGGCACGTAGTGGGCGTCGCACACGGCCGCGATCCTGCGCATCTCGGTGATGCCGCCCACCACGCAGATGTCGGGCTGGGCGATGTCGCAGCCCCGCACCTGCATCAGGCGCAGGAACTCCCACCGGTTGAACAGGCTCTCGCCGGTGGCCAGCGGCACCCGCATCTGCGCCTTCGCCGGGCCCCAGGCCTCCACGCGCTCGGGGCGGAACGGCTCCTCGTAGAAGAGCGGGTCCCAGGGGGCCAGCGCGTTGCCGAGCTGCACCGCCTGCCAGGGCTCGTAGATCTTGGCGTGGGCGTCGAAGGCGTAGTCGAAGTGCGACGGGCTGATCTCGCGCAGCTTTCCGAAATAGTCGGCCGAGGTCTTCAGCACCTCGCCCCAGCGCCGGGCGTGGATGTCCACCCGGTAGGGGCTGAGCTTGAAGGCCGCGAAGCCGTAACTGTCGTTCAGCGACTGGCAGAGGTCGAGCGCCTCCGACGGGTCGGGGGCGGTGTAGATCCCGCAATAGACCTTCACCTTGTCGCGGACCCGGCCGCCGAGCAGCTGATAGACCGGCACGCCCAGCGCCTTGGCCGAGATGTCCCACAGCGCGTGGTCGATGGCCGAGATCGCGGCCAGCACCAGCGTGCCCGGCGGAAAGCGCGCCTCCTGCAGCAGGCGGTGGACGATGTATTCGACGCGGGTGGGGTCGTGCCCCGTGATCTGGAGGGCGATGTGGTCGATCACCGCGGGAAGCGCGCGGTCGGGGCCGTGGTTGTAGCACTCGCCCCAGCCGGTGATGCCCTCGTCGGTGTCGACGGCGACGATCACGCGGGGCCGGTTGGCGTCCCGGCTCATGAAGGTGCGGATGCGGTCGATCTTCATGGAAATGCGGTCCTCGGGCTTTCGGGCCTCAGTGGGTCGAGACGGCGTGGGCCTTCACCCACTCCCAGTTCACGTCCTGGCCGAGGCCGGGACGGTCGGACAGGTGGACGAAGCCCTCCGCGTCGATGGGATCCTCGGGATGCAGGAGGTAGTCGGGGCAGGCGTCGTAGTCGAAATGCGGGTGCAGCAGCCCGCGCTCGTACCAGGTGCCGTTCGGCTGGACGGCGCAGAGCGTGAGGTTCCCGGCCCCGGTACCGTGGACCTCGCAGTCCATGTTGAAGCTCTCGGCCAAGTGCACGCACTTCAGCGCCGGCGTGAGGCCGCCCACGTCGTGGACGCCCGTCCTGAGGATGTCGCAGGCACCGGCCCGGATCCACTCGGCCCGGGTGAAGTGCTTGCCCCACGCCACCTCCGGCCCGATGACCGGAATGTCGAGCTGGTTCGCCATCCAGACGTAGGAGGAGATGGACGCCTCCTCCATCGGCTCCTCGAACCAGGCATAGCCGAGGTTCTGGATCGCCCGGCCCAGCGTCAGCGCCTGGGTGCGGCTGTACCAGTGGTTGGCGTCGAGCATGAGGGGGAAGCCCGGCCCCACCGCTTCGCGCACGGCGGCGCAGGCCTTGATGTCCATCTCCACCGACGGGGCGAAGGAGACGGGCGGCATCCAGGTGTGGAGCTTGATCGCCTGATAGCCGCGGCGCTTCAGGTCGGCGGCGAAGCGGCCATAGTCCTGCGCCGTCTTCAGCCCGCCCTCGATCTCGTCGCCACACATGGTGGAGCCGTAGGCGGGGACCTTCGACCGATAGCCGCCGATGAGCTTGTAGACCGGCTGTCCGAGCGCGCGGCCGGCGAGGTCCCAGAGCGCCAGGTCGACCACGGCGAGGAGGCGATCGGTCAGCTGCTCGGCGCTGCCGCGCTGCCAGTGGGCGAGCGCGTGCCAGAGCTTCTCCCGCATGAAGGCGTCCTGGCCGATCAGGACCGGCTTCACGAACGCCTCGATCACGTGGGGGCGGACGATCTCGGGCGGGCAGACGTGGTGGCCCTCCGCACCCTCCGCGACGATGGTGAGCACCGACGACTTCACGGTGCGCGGCGGCCCCGGATGGGTGTGGCCGTCGTTGTCCTTCTCGGTGTGGATGGTGTGGGTGAAGGTGGTGACCTTCACGTCGATGATCTTCACCGCCGCGTCCTCGGGTTTCATTGTCGGACATCATACAAGGGGCCGGAGGGGCGGCACCGGGGAAGACCCTGCGGGGGGGGGGGCAGGGCTCCGGGCCGGCGCGGGCGGTGGCGGC
>CANGXM010000352.1 GCA_947457845.1 Rhodospirillales bacterium
GACGGAGGCGCGGCGCCTCGCCGCCGCGGCCCCGACGCTCGACGCCCTGCGCGAGGCCATCGCCGCCTTCGACGGCTGTCCGCTGAAGCCGACGGCGACGTCGACGGTCTTCGCCGACGGCGTCCCGGGCGCGCCGGTGATGGTCGTCGGCGAGGCGCCGGGCGAGGAGGAGGACCGGCAGGGCAAGCCGTTCGTCGGGCCGGCCGGACGCCTGCTCGACCGCATGCTCGCCCCCGTCCGCCTGTCGCGGGACCGGGACGTCTACATCACCAACGTCCTGCCCTGGCGCCCGCCCGGGAACCGGAAGCCGTCCGCGGCGGAGATGGCGATCTGCCTTCCCTTCCTGGAGCGTCACGTCGCGCTCGCGGCGCCGAAGGTGCTGGTGGTGGTCGGCGGGACGGCGGCGAGCGCGCTGCTCGAACGGTCGGAGGGGATCACGCGGCTGCGCGGCCGCTGGTTCGCCTACGAACGGCCGTTCCTGCCGGCACCGCTCCCGGTCCTGGCCACCTTCCACCCCGCCTATCTGCTGCGGACGCCGGCCGCGAAGCGCGAATCGTGGCGGGATCTGCTCGTCCTGCGCCAGAGGCTCGACGAACTCGGCCTCTGACATGGCGATCATGCGTCGGGGGTTATCCTTTGGGTTCAGCCCGTTACCCCGGTGCGTCGGATTTTCCCGAATCGAGCCCTTGCCGGGGTCGGCCCCGGGCGGGTAAACGCTTCTCCATGACCAGGACGTGTAAGACCGCGGGTTCTTCCCGCAGTGCGCGTTGGGGCGTCGCCGTCGGTTTCGCGTTCGCCGCGACCGCCGTGGCGTTCGCCCACGACGGGGACACGGCCCGCGCGCAGTCGCCGCGCCCCGACGTCGCCGAGCGCGCGCTCTCCGTCTCCGCCGAGTCGGGCGCCGAACGCGAGATCGTCGTCGAGCCGGCGACCCATTGGTCGCTCGACGAGGGGGTCCTCCTCCCCGACGACTGGGACGCCCTCGCCTGGCAGATGCCGGCGGTGGACGCCCGCCGCTACGCCCGGATCTTCGAGATGCAGGCCCGGGGCGACTGGACGGCCGCGGACCGCGAGATCGCGCGCCTGACGGACCGGCGGCTGATGGGTCACGTCACCGCGCAGCGCCTCCTGCACCCGACCGACTATCGCGCCGGCTGGTCGGAGCTGCGGGGGTGGCTCGACCAGTACGCGGACCTGCCCGTCGCCGACCAGGTCCACCGGCTAGCCCTGCGCCGGCAGCCGCGGGGCGAGCGTCCGCCGAAGGCGCCTGTGGGCATGACCGGCCTCGTCGGCGGGAACCTCGAGAGCTACGACAACAACCGTCCGCTCGACGTCTCCCCCCGCGGTCGCGGCGAACGCCCGTCCGGCCAGGTGGAGCGGATCGCCGACCTGCTCCGCACGGGCGACGCGCTGGGCGCCTTCGCGCTGTTCGATCTCGTCGGCGACGAGGTCGATCCGCGGGCGAAGGACCTCGTGCAGGTCGACGTGGCGGCGGCGCTCTTCTACGCCGGCCAGCACCAGCAGGCGCAGCGCCTCGCCGCCGAGGTGGCCGGGCGGGCGGGCGCGTCCGTTCCCCTCTCCAACTGGATCGCGGGTCTCTCGGCGTGGCGCCTGAACCAGACGGACCGGGCCGGGCGTCACTTCGAGGCGATGGCGCGCGCGCCCGGCGTGTCCGCCTGGGACGTCTCCGGCGCCGCGTTCTGGGCGGCGCGGGCCCATATGCGGGCGGGCCGCGGCCATCAGGTCGCCCCGTGGCTGGAGCGAGCCGCCGCCTATCCGCGGACCTTCTACGGGCTGATCGCCCGCCGGCTGCTCGGGCTCGACATCGCCTTCCGCTGGGATGTGCCGACACTCACGGCGGCGCATCTCCAGGTGCTGGCGGCCACGCCCGCGGGCGAGCGCGCGATCGGCCTGCTCCAGGCCGGCCAGCGCGAACCGGCCGAGGCCGAACTGCGCCGCATCCATCCGCAGGGGGAGACCCTGCTGGAGGAGGCGCTGCTGACCATCGCGGTGCGGGCGAAGCTGCCGTCGCTGGCGCTCCAGGTCGGCAACGCGCTCTCGGCACCGGAGGGGGCGACGTGGGACGCCGCCCTCTATCCCGTCCCGCCGTGGGACCCGTCGGAGGGCTTCGCGGTCGACCGGGCGCTGGTCTACGCCCTCATGCGGCAGGAATCACGGTTCGATCCGCGGGCGCGGAGCCCGATGGGCGCGGCGGGGCTGATGCAGCTGATGCCGGCGACGGCGGGCGCCATGGCCGGCGCCCCCATGCGCGGCGCGCAGTCCGAGCAGCTGCTCGACCCGACCGTGAACGTCACGCTGGGCCAACGCTACATCACCCACCTCCTGCAACAGCCGGAGATCGGGAACAACCTGCTCGTCCTGCTCGCCTCCTACAACGCGGGGCCGACCGCGGTCGGGCGCTGGCGCAGGCAGATGCAGGCCGAGTACGATCCGCTGCTCTTCATCGAGACGATTCCGGCGCGCGAGACCCGCGGGTTCCTCGAGCGCGTCCTGGCCAACCATTGGATCTATCGCCTGCGCCTCGGCCGCGACGTGCCCGCGCTCGACGCCATTGCGGCCGGCCAATGGCCGCTCTATCTGGCTGAGACCGACGACACGGTCGAAGTGGCGGACACCGATGGGGCGCATTGACGAGAGCCGGCCGTTCATTCCGGTGAACATCGCGGTCCTGACCGTTTCGGACACCCGGACCCTGGAGACGGACACCTCGGGGCAGACCCTCGTCGACCGGCTGACGGGCGCCGGCCACCGCCTCGCCGACCGGTCGATCGTGAAGGACGAGGCGCCGGCGATCGAGGCGCGGTTCCGGGCGTGGATCACGGATCCGCAGGTCGACGTGGTGATCTCGACCGGGGGGACTGGCGTCACCGGTCGCGACGTGACGCCCGAGGCGTTCGCCCGGGTGATCGAGAAGGACATTCCCGGCTTCGGGGAACTGTTCCGCTTCCTCAGCTACCAGAAGATCGGCACCTCGACGATCCAGAGCCGGGCCATGGCCGGCGTCGCCGGTGGCACCTATCTCTTCGCGCTGCCGGGCAGTTCGGGCGCCGTGAAGGACGCCTGGGACGGCATCCTCGCCACCCAGCTCGACAACCGGCACCGCCCCTGCAACTTCGTCGAGCTGATGCCGCGCCTGCAGGAGCACCTGAAGGCCGGGGCGTGAACGCGCCGGTCACGGCGGCGGACCTCGCCGCCGCCCTGGCGATTCCAGGGGTCGGCCCGGACGATCTCAGGCCCCTGCGGTCCAAGGGGATGGCCCACGCGCACTGGCGCGCCGGGGATCGCGGGCCGGTCGTCCGGGTCCCGCGGTGGAGCCAGACGGACCTCGCCCCCCTCGTCCATCTCGAGACCGAGGCCGCGGCCTTCCGCCGGGCGGAACCGTCCGGCCACGTGCCGCGCCTTCTGGACGTCGTCGCGCCGTCCGCGCGCCTCCCGATGGGTGCCCTTCTCGTCGATGCCGTCGACGGCCGCCCCCCGCGCCTGCCCGCCGACCTTGCGGCCGTCGCGGCCGCGCTGGCGGCGA
>CANGXM010000353.1 GCA_947457845.1 Rhodospirillales bacterium
CGCGGTCGTACAAAGGGCGGTTCTCGGGGGTCCACATGGCGGCGCTCCAAACAGGGGCACCGACGAGGGAATCATGACCGAACCAGTGCCTTCAACCCCTTCCCATATCCCCATGATCCGACTCAGCACCTTCCCGGACGGACACTGATGCCGGCCACGTCCGACGCGACACCCGCGCCGACCATCGTCGTCGAGCCGGAACCGGCCCCGCCCGACACGCTGGCTGCGGTCATGGAGCGTCTCCAGGCTGACACGACGTTGCGCCCGACCCGGCGGCGCGACCTCCTCTCCGCCGTGCGCCGCATCGTCGAGGTGTTGGAACGCCCGCCCGAGACGATCTCGGCCGACCAGGCGTCCTTGCGCCACCTGATCGCGGCTGCGACGTCGAAGCTGACCCACCTGGATCGAAAGACCCGCTCCAACCTCTTCGCCAACCTCCGTGCCGCCCTTGTCTGGGCCGGCAGCCGGCCGCTCGGGCGGCCGTCCGGTCCGCTCTCGCCGGCCTGGGCGGCCCTTGCCGGACCCGCGCTGCCGAAGGCGCTCACGATCGGTCTCTCCCGCCTGCTGCGCTTCCTCAGCCATGCCGGCATCGACCCGCAGGCGGTGACGCCGGCCATCTTCGACGCCTTCCGGGAGCACCTTGATCGCACGACGCTGGGTCGCGATCCCTATCCGGCGTTCCGAGCGGCAGTGCGCGCGTGGAACGCGGCCCAGGAGACGATCCCCGGCTGGCCGTCTGTCCGCTTCGAGCCGCCGCGGGACATGGCTCCGGCCGTGACGATGCCGGCGTCCCTGGTCGCCGACATTGAGGACTATCTGCGCTGGGCCGGGAACGACGATCCCTTTGCCGAGACCACCAAGGCGAAGCCGCTCGCGCCGAGCACGGTCGCCCTACGGCGCCGTCAGATCAACGGTGCCTTCGGCGTGCTGGTCGAGGCGGGCCGGGTGCCGGAGACGGTCGCCGGGCTGGTCGATCTCGTCGAGCCGGCGACGTTGAAGACCATCCTGCGCGCATACCGCGACCCCGGCGAGCGGGGCCTCACCGTCTATGGCCGCAGTCTCGCCGGCGTGATGATGAGCATCGCCGCGGAGTGGGTCGGCGTCGACCACGCGGTCGCCTACAAGGCCATCCGCAAGGCGCTGCGGACCCGGGACGAGGGCATGACGCCCAAGAACGCTGCGTTGATCGCGCGCCTGCGCGATCCCGAGACCCGGTCTCGTCTCCTGAACTTGCCGCGCACGCTGGTCGACGAGGCGGCCCGCTGGCCCAAGGGCTCACCGCGGGCGGCCGTGCAGATGCAACTAGCCTTGGCGATCGAGATCCTGCTGAAGGCGCCGATGCGCTCGATCAACCTCATCGGCCTGCGCCTCGACAAGCACATCCTGCGCCCGCGGGGACCCGGTGGCGTGATCCACATCCGCCTCGACGCGACCGAGACGAAGGCCAAGCGCGCCCAGGAGTTTGAACTCGCCGGCGAGAGCCGGGCCCTGTTCGATCGCTTTCTCGCCGCCTTTCGGCCCATTCTGGCTGACGTCGACTGCCCGTTCGTCTTTCCCGGCGACGATCGCCGTTCGGCCAAGGCGCAGTCCACCCTCGCCAAGCAGATCGTCGAGGCGATCGCGCGCCACGTGGGCATCCACATGACGGTCCACCAGTTCAGGCACTTCTGTGCGGCCCTGCTGCTGGAGCGAGATCCCGCGAATGTGCACGTGGTGAAGACGCTGCTCGGCCACGCTTCGGTGACCACGGCCCTGCGCTACTACGCGCGGCTCGATGCCGTTCAGGCCGGGCGTGTCCACGACCGCATCCTGGAGGAGATTCGGGCCGAGACGAAGGCCCCGCGACGGGGGCGGCGGTGATGACGACGCGCCGATCGCTTCTGGTGACGGACTGGCCCGTGGCGGACCGGACCGCCTGGGCCGAAGCACTTCGCGACGACGACCTGTTCGAGGCTGGGCCCGGCGCCCATCTCGCCGCGTCGTCACGGGCGACCCTCGCACACGCCTACGGGCGTTGGCTGGCGGTGATCGGAACGGCCGATCCCGACTGTCTGTCGCTCGCCCCCGGCGCGCGGGTTACGCGGGAGCGGGTGAAGGACTATGTCCAGCACCTTCGCGCCGACGGCGTCTCGGAAAGGACGATCGCCGATCACATCGATCGGCTGCGGCGTGTCTGCGCCCTGATCGACCCGGACGTCCCGCTCGACTGGATCGCCGATGCTGCGAACAACATCCGCAAGGGCGTGCCCTTGCCCGACAAGCGCGACCGGCTCGTGCCGCCGGCACAGATGCTGGCGCTCGTCGACCAGCTGATCGTCTCCGGGTTCGGCGCCGACCCCTCGGCAGCCCAGGATCTCCGCGACGGGTTGATCCTCGGCCTTCTTCACCACCGGGCCCCGCGGCTCGGGAATCTGTGTGCGATGACCATCGACCAGCATCTCCGGCGCACAGCGAGCGGGGGCCTCCTGATCGCGTTCGCAGCAGCGGAGACGAAGGGACGCCACCCGCTCACGTTCGAGGTTCCGGACCGGCTCCTCTCCGCGTTCGACCACTACCTCGCAAAGGGTCGGCAGCGGATTCCCGGGGCCGAGACTCATTCGGGCCTGTGGCCCTCGCAGATGGGACGGCCGATGTCGCGGTCGGCGATACAGCGGGTGGTGGCCCGCCGCACCTTGGCCGCGTTCGGGCAGGCGCTGCACCCGCATCTGTTCCGCACGTTGGCCGCCACCACGATCGTGGTCGAGGCGCCGGAGCAGATCGACATGGTCCCGGCTCTTCTCCACCACGCCGACATTCGCACGGCCGACGCGCACTACATCCGCGCCGACGGGGTGAAGGCGAGCCGGACCCTCACGGCGTTGATCGACGCGCTGCGACGGTAACCGCCGACTTCTTCGAAAGTCATTCCTTCGGAAATCGCCACGAATTATAGTGTTGGCGGGGCAACGCCCCGATCCCTGACATCCCCGACCCTTGTCGACCCGGGCTTTCGAGCTGCGGGCGAGGGGTCCTGACCGGAGGACGCCGATGAGCGCACCGACCGTGGTTCCCAGCTGGAGGCTGGCCCAGGCCCTCGCCTTCGCGATCGACGTGCACGCCCTGCAGGAGCGCAAGGGCGCCGGCACACCGTACGTCGCCCACCTTATGGCCGTCTCTTCGATGGTGCTGGAGAACGGCGGCGACGAGGAGCAGGCGATCGCCGGCCTGCTGCACGACGTGATCGAGGACGGCGGGGCCGAGTTCGCCCCGGAACTGGAAGCCCGCTTCGGCGAGGAGGTCGCGCGCATCGTCGGTCTTGCGACGGATGCCGCGACCGATCCCAAGCCGCCGTGGCGCGAGCGCAAGGAGCGCTACGTGGCCAAGCTCGCCACCCTCGACCGCCGGGCGGCGCTGGTAGTGGGCTGCGACAAGCTCCACAACGCGCGCGCCATCGTGGCCGACGTGCGGTCGGAGGGGCCGGGCGTGTTCGCCCGCTTCACCGCCGACGAGCCGGGGATCGCCTGGTACTACG
>CANGXM010000354.1 GCA_947457845.1 Rhodospirillales bacterium
CGATCGCGACGGTCGTGCTCGCGTCGCCGGGCGCGCCCGCGCTGCGCGACGCGGTGCGCGACCTCCTGCCGGCGGCGGGCGCGGGGGCGACCGTGGTCGCGGGCCTGCTGCTGGTCCGCCTGATGGGTCCCGACCCCGCCGTCGTGCGGGCCGGTTTCGCGAAGGTCTGGTCGGAGCTGCGCACGGCGGCGGGCGGATGCCCGGCGGCGTTGCCCCGCATCTGGCACGTCTGAAGGAGAGGACATCCTGTGAACCTGACGCCGCGCGAGAAGGACAAGCTCTTGGTCGCCATGGCCGCCCAGGTGGCGCGCCGGAGGCTGGAGCGGGGGGTGAAGCTGAACCACCCGGAGGCGGTCGCGCTGATCACCGACTTCGTGGTGGAGGGGGCCCGCGACGGTCGCACCGTGGCCGAGCTGATGCGCGACGGCGCCACCGTGATCGGCCGCGCGCAGGTGATGGAGGGGATCGCCGAGATGATCCACGAGATCCAGGTCGAGGCGACCTTCCCCGACGGGACCAAGCTCGTCACCGTCCACAACCCCATCCGGTGAGGCGAGGCCCATGATCCCCGGCGAGACCATAACCCCGGACGGCGAGATCGAGCTGAACGCCGGCCGCCCCACCGTCACGGTCGAGGTGGCGAACACCGGCGACCGGCCGATCCAGGTCGGTAGCCACTATCATTTCTTCGAGACGAACGCGGCGCTGTCGTTCGACCGGGCCGCGGCCCGCGGCTTCCGCCTCGACATTCCCGCCGGCACGGCGGTGCGCTTCGAGCCAGGGCAGACGCGGTCGGTGACGTTGGTCGCCTATGCCGGCGACCGGATCGTCCATGGCTTCCAGGGCAAGGTGGGGGGGGCGCTGTGATGAGGGGCGCGCTGCTCCACCCCCTCACCCCCGCCCCCTCCCCCCAGGGGGGGAAGGGGAGTCGAAGGGTCGGCCGGTCCAACCTGCGTCCCCTCCCCCCCCCGGGGGGAGGGACAGGGAGAGGGGGCTACCGCCGCATCGACACCACGACCAGGGGGGCCTGACCCATGCCGTTCCGCATCCAGCGCGGCGCCTACGCCGCCATGTTCGGCCCCACCGTCGGCGACCGCGTGCGCCTGGGCGACACCGAGCTGTTCGTGGAGGTCGAGACGGACCTCACCACCTACGGCGAGGAGGTGAAGTTCGGCGGCGGGAAGGTCATCCGCGACGGCATGGGCCAGTCCCAGCGCACGAACGCCGAGGGGGCGGCCGACACGGTCATCACCAACGCCCTGATCGTCGACCACTGGGGGATCGTGAAGGCCGACATCGGCCTGAAGGAGGGCCGGATCGCCGCCATCGGCAAGGCCGGCAACCCCGACGTCCAGCCGGGCGTCGACATCGTGATCGGCCCGGGCACCGAGGTCATCGCCGGCGAGAACAAGATCGTCACCGCCGGCGGGATCGACGTCCACATCCACTTCATCTGCCCGCAGCAGGTGGACGACGCCCTCTATTCCGGCGTCACGACCCTGATGGGCGGCGGCACCGGCCCGGCGGCCGGCACCAGCGCCACCACCTGCACGCCGGGGCCCTGGCACGCGTTCCGGATGCTGCAGGCGATCGAGGGGCTGCCGCTCAACATCGGCCTGTTCGGCAAGGGCAACGCCAGCCGGCCCGAGGCCCTGCGCGAGATGGTCGACGCCGGGGTCGTGGGCCTCAAGCTGCACGAGGACTGGGGCACCACGCCCAAGGCCATCGACACCTGCCTGTCTGTCGCCGACGAGATGGACGTGCAGGTCGCCATCCACACCGACACGCTGAACGAGAGCGGGTTCGTCGAGGACACGGTCAGGGCCATCGCCGGCCGCACCATCCACGCGTTCCACACCGAAGGGGCGGGCGGCGGGCACGCGCCCGACATCATCAAGGTGGCGGGGCTGCCCAATGTCCTGCCGTCCTCCACGAACCCCACCATGCCGTTCACCCGCAACACGGTGGACGAGCACCTCGACATGCTGATGGTCTGCCATCACCTGTCGCCCCGCATTCCCGAGGACGTGGCCTTCGCCGAGAGCCGGATCCGGCGCGAGACGATCGCGGCGGAGGACATCCTCCACGACCTCGGCGTCTTCTCGATGATGTCGTCGGACAGCCAGGCCATGGGCCGGATCGGCGAGGTGATCACCCGCACCTGGCAGACCGCCCACAAGATGAAGGTGCAGCGCGGGTCGCTGCCGGGCGACAAGGCCGGCGCCGACAATTCGCGGGTGAAGCGCTACGTCGCCAAATACACGATCAACCCCGCCATCGCCCACGGCATGGCGGGCGAGGTGGGCTCGGTCGAGGTCGGCAAGCTGGCCGACCTCGTCGTCTGGTCGCCGGCCTTCTTCGGGGCGAAGCCGGACATGGTGCTGAAGGGCGGGATGATCGTGGCCGCCATGATGGGCGACCCGAACGCCTCCATCCCCACGCCCCAGCCGGTCCACACGCGCCCCATGTTCGGCGCCTATGGCCGGGCGCTCCAGGCGACGTCGGTCACCTTCGTCTCCAAGGCCGGGATGAACGCCGGGCTGGCGGAGAAGCTGGGCCTCCAGCGCCGCCTCGTCGCGGTGGAGGGCTGCCGGACGGTCACGAAGAAGAGCATGGTCCACAACGACGCCACGCCCGTGATCGAGGTCGATCCCGAGACCTACGAGGTGCGGGCGGACGGGGAGCTTCTGGTGTGCCAGCCGGCGGAGGTCCTGCCGCTCGCCCAGCGCTACTTCCTGTTCTGACCATGCGTCGGGCGATCGCCGTGTGGCCGGCGCGCGACTGGAAGCGGGGGGCGGAGGCGGGGACGGTGACGCTCGCCTTCGACGACCGCCACCGCCGCCGCATCCGCCTCGTCGACGACGCGGGGGAACCGTTCCTGCTGGATCTTCCCGATGCTGTCGCGCTTGGCGATGGCGATGCGCTGGTGCTGGACCGCGGTGGGCTTGTCCGCGTGGTCGCGGCACCCGAGGATCTGGCGGAGGTGCGCGCCGAAGGGGCGACGCTGGCGCGGCTGGCGTGGCACCTGGGCAACCGGCACCTGCCGGTGGAAATCGGGGCGGACGCGGTCCGGCTGCGCTGGGACCACGTGATCGTGGACATGCTGAAGGGCCTCGGGGCCCGGGTGGAGCGGGTGACCGCACCCTTTTCGCCCGAGGGCGGGGCCTATTCCGGGGGCGGGCACGGGCATCACCATGGGGACCGGCATGGGCATTGAAGGTGCGGCGACCCCCTCTCCCTATCCCTCCCCCCGGGGGGGGGAGGGGACGCGGCGTGACACTGGCGCCTCTTCTTCTCCCCTCCCCCCCCCGGGGGGAGGGGCCGGGGGAGAGGGGGTCTCCCCCCACGCCCTCACCCGCCTGCTCGCCTGGCTGTCCCCGTCGTTCCCGACCGGCGCCTTCGCCTATTCCCACGCGCTCGAGGCCGCGGTCGATGCGGGCCGCATCCGCACCGCCGCCGACCTCGCGGCCTGGGTCGGGCACGTCGTGGCGCACGGGGCG
>CANGXM010000355.1 GCA_947457845.1 Rhodospirillales bacterium
GCTTCAACCGGCGCTTCCTCCAGATGTGCAGCCA
Source organism: Rhodospirillales bacterium (assembly GCA_947457845.1). Taxonomy (GTDB): domain Bacteria; phylum Pseudomonadota; class Alphaproteobacteria; order Azospirillales; family Azospirillaceae; genus CANGXM01. Next base: position 35 of record CANGXM010000355.1, read on the forward strand.
CTATCTGGTCGAGCCGGTCGCCTGCACCCCGGGGGCGGGGTGGGAGAAGGGACAGGTGGAGAACCAGGTCGGCACGCTGCGCCAGCGGCTGTTCACGCCGCGGCCACGGGTCTCGACCCTGGCCGAGCTGAACGAGCGCCTGCGCCACGACGTGGAACGGTGGGCGCGGGAGACGGCGCATCCCGAGCGGCCGGACCGCACCGTGTGGGCGATGTTCGAGGCCGAGCGACCGGCGCTGGTCGGCGTGACCTCGGCCTTCGACGGCTTCCAGGAGACCACGGCGAGTGCGTCGAAGACCTGCCTCGTCCGGTTCGACCGCAACCGCTACAGCGTCGCCGCCGTCGCCGCGGGTCGGCCGGTCCAGTTGCGCGCCTATGCCGACCGGATCGTGGTCTGGTGCGATGGCGCCGTGGTGGCCGAGCATCCGCGGGCCTTCGGCCACGGGCACACCCGCTACGATCCGCTGCACTATCTCCCGGTGCTGGCCCGCAAGCCGGGGGCGCTGCGCAACGGCGCGCCGTTCCGGGAGTGGACGCTGCCGCCGGTGCTGGCCAAGGTGCGCGGCCGCCTGGGCCGCTCGGACGAGGCCGACCGGCAGTTCGTGGACATCCTCGCCGCGATCCTCACCGACGGCGTGGACGCGGTCGAGGCGGCGTGCGCCGAAGCGTTGGCCGGCGGCACCCACAGCCGCGACGTGATTCTGAACATCCTGACCCGGCGTCACGACACGGCGCGGCCGGCGGCGATGGCCGTCCCGAACGGGCTGGTCCTCACCCTCGAACCCGCGGCCGACTGCGCCCGCTACGACCGGCTGCGCGCGATCCGGGAGGGGTGCCATGGAACGGCATGAGCTGATCGCGCTGATGGCCGATCTCAGCCTCGCCGGCATGCGCGCGGCCTACGACGAGGTGATGAGCGATGGGATCAAGCGCCAGCGCACCGTCCAGCAGATCCTGGGCGATCTGCTGGCGGCCGAACGGGCCGAGAAGCAGGCGCGCTCGATCCGCTACCAGCTCGGCGCGGCGAGGCTGCCCCTGGCCCGGACCCTGGCCGAGTTCGACTTCGCCGCCAGCCCGGTCAACGAGGGTCTGGTGCGCGACCTGCACGACGGTGCCTTCCTGGCCACCCAGCGCAACGCGGTGTTCGTCGGCGGGACGGGATCCGGAAAGACCCAGGTATCCAGAGCGGGCCGGGCCTGATGCCACGGGGAAGACGGAGGGGCTCTCGCCCCGCAACAGGTGATCGCGGATCGTGCCCGGTTCCCGGCATGCCGGGAACCGGGCACGGTGTCGGTGCGGACCAGGCCGGTCCGGGCCCGAAGACGCCGAGAGGTCCCACGACCGTCTCGTCCCGGTGATGCAGCCGGCCCGGTCCGGCCGAGCCGACGGGCGAGAGTGACACGATCGTGGAGGCCGCCCCCGGGCGCGCGCTGCCACGCATGACACACCTGACTGCGCCGGCGGCCGTCGGTCCCCCCACCTTGGAGGAGCCCTGAGCATGACCTGCCGGACGATCGGCATCGATCTCGCCATCCGCGGCGACCACGTAGCACAATTCTTCGAGGACGGCCGGCCCGCCGGCCGACCGCTGCGCTTCCGCTTCGACGACACCTCGCTCGACACCTTCGTCGCCCGCGCCACCGCCGACCTGCGCGACGGCGACACCGTCCAGGCGCTGATGGAGCCGACCGGGATGAGCTGGTTCCCCGTGGCCCACCGGCTGCGCGATGCCGGGGTCGAGGTGGTGCGCATCAAGGGTACGCGGGTGAAGGCGTTGCGGCGTTACCTGTCCGAGCACGCCAAGACGGATCTCGCCGACGCCCACGTCCTCGCGGCGATGCCGTCGTTCGGCGGGCCGCGGCTCGACCCGGTCCACGTCCCTTCGCCGAAGGGCCACGCCCTGCAGCGCCTCACCAAGCAGCGCGGCCGCCTGCAGGACGAGGTCGCCGACGCCAAGCGACGGCTCACCGACCTCGTCCGCTGGGCCTCCCCGACGCTCGAGCGCGTGCTACCCGACCTGCGCACCCGGCTCGCCCTCGCCATGCTCAGGGAGTGGCTCGATCCGGACCGCGTCCTGCGGGCGCGCCGCACCACGATCGCCCGCTCCGTCGCCGACAACGCCAACGGCAATCAACCACACTCCGGCCCCTTCGTGGACGCTCTCGTCGTCGGCCTGCGCGCGGCCGCGGCGCACGCGCGCGCCCTGCACCGCGGCCACGTCGACTTCGCCGAACTGCAGGCGGAAGTCGCCGTCGAGATCGACCTGATGACGAGCCGGATCGACGCACTCGCCGGTCTCGAGCGGCGCATCGAGGCGCTCTACGCCGAACTCCACCCCGCCGACCTCCTGCGCACCATCCCTGGCATCGGCCAGCACATCGCGCCCGTGATCGCCGGGATCCTTCACGACCCGAAACGCTTCCGCTCCGAGCGGCACCTGCGCGGCTTCTGCGGCCTGTTCCCGAAACGAGCCGACAGCGGCGGCGTCGAGCGGCCCGGCCAACGCATCGCACAGGGCGGCAACGACCGGATCAAGCGCGCCCTCGTGCTTGCCGCCGATGCCGCGCGAAGGACCGACCCGCAGCTGGCCGAGACGTACTGGCGCCTGATGACCACGAAGGGCCACCATCACAAGCAGGCCCTGTGCGCCGTCGCCAACCGGCTCGTGAACCGGATCCGCAGCGTCCTGCTGAGCCAGCGTCCCTACGTGCTGCGTGACCTCGACGGCACGGAGATTACCGTCGCCCAGGCCCGGGCGATCATCGCCCAGCGCTACACCGTGCCGACCGTCGTCAGGGCGTCCAGGCGCGCCACCCGCTCCGCCCCGCCGACCTGAATGCGGCACTTGGCAATCGGTACAAGATCACCTGTGCATCGCCATCACGGCCAGCTGCGTGCGCCGCGGTGCACGGGCCCGGTTCTTCAACGTCATCGACCTGGTCAACCGGCTTGAGGCCGAGGCCCGTGCCGGCGACGGCGGCAAGCTCGCCGACCAGCTCACCCGCGTCGACCTCGTGGTGCTGGACGAGCTCGGCTATCTGCCCTTCTCCCAGAGCGGCGGCCAGCTGCTGTTCCATATGTTCAGCAAGCTGTACGCCCGCACCTCCGTGCTCATCACCACGAACCTGAGCTTCGGCGAGTGGCCGACGGTGTTCGGCGGCGACGCCAAGATGACGGCCGCACTGCTCGACCGGCTCACCCATCACTGCGACATCCTGGAAACCGGAAACGAGAGCTGGCGGTTCAGGAACCGCTCCTGACCCTCCCCCCGCGCCCCCCTCCCGACCGTTGACCAGGGGGGCCCACAGGGCCCTCCCACGCGCGCCGCAGCGTCAGCCTCGTGGAGGGCACGCCGCGGCGCGCGCGGGTCCCTCCCATGGACTCCCTGGACAACGGTCCCCCACAACCAGACGTGTGGCAGGCTATTGGACGCCGATGGTGGCTGGATGTTCGACGCCGGTTGACA
>CANGXM010000356.1 GCA_947457845.1 Rhodospirillales bacterium
CCGGACGCGCCGACCGAGAAGGACTGCCAGTCGACCACCGCCTTGGGGCTGGTCTGGGTCACGTCCAGCCGGCCGCCCGTGGGTGCCGCGATCGTCGCCTGCCCCTCGACCACCCGCCCACCGGTGGGGAGCGTCTGGGCCACGGCCGGCAGAGCGGCGAGGAGCGAACTCCCCAGCGCCGTCGTGAGAAGAAGATTTGCCCGCCGCGACCGCCTTGGCATGACCTGTGCTCCCGAAGACAAGTCGTGGACCGGACAAGCGAAAAGCCGCCGTACGGACCACACCGGCCCATCGATACAGAACGGCAGCCGTTATTAACTTAAAGTGAATACTCATCGCGACACCTTCCACAATATCGTAAATGACAGCATTACACCCTAAATGATAAATCATACATCCTTTGTGATGTATTTTGAAACTTGGCCCACAGTGCGTGCACTGATTTCACCACGGTGGATATGCAATCATCCCACCCCTGTTCGTGCGGCGCGATCCGGACCCGAGGCCTCGTGGACACGCTGAAACGATGGGAAGCCGGCGTACCACGCCGATCCGACGCCGACTGGAGCGGGGAGGCGAAGGACGGTGGGCGCAGCCCGGTCTGCAGCCGTCGAACACAGCATAAAGGATGTTCTGTCCATGCAGCCAACCTGAACCTTTGGACAGAACGAGGCCAGAGAGAGATCATGTTAGTGTTTCAAAACTGCTTAAAGATTCGAAAACTGCAATCAAATGCTGTATCGGCGACCTGAGAAAGTAAGTGGAGGGATTGATCATGTCGGCTGACACGGCGAGGATCAGATCCGCAGCGAACACCATCGACGCTTCGCTGAAGCTCGCTGCGATACGCGCCTTCCGCGCTGATCTTCCGATGGAACCCGCCACGTTGACCATCCTCGTGGCCGAACAGGATCAGGCTTATCGACCGATCTATCCCGCGATCACCCGCATCCTCCACGAGGAGGGCTCGCTCGGCCGGCGCCTCCGCGCCGCGACCGAAGTGCTTGTCACGTTCGACGACCACACGTTCGGCCGCATCAGCGCGAATGTCGCGAACGAGAGTGGCCACGCCATCGGGATGATCGTCGAGACGGCGCGCGCCCAACGGGATCGGGCCAGCGCATACCGCTCCCTGCTGCGTCTCGTCGGGCCCGAGGTGACCGAGGAGGAGACGGTGATCCTGCTCGGCGAGCTGGAGGCCGTCACCTCCTTCCTGCATCAGACGCGCGAGGAGAAGGTTCGCCTGACCGAGCAGCTGGCCGCCGCGGAAACGGCATCGCAGACCGATGCGCTGACGGGCATTCCCAATCGGCGTTCCCTCGAACGGATCCTGGCGAGCGGCATCGACGATGCCCGAGCCCACAAAGAGGCGCTGTCGGTCGCGATCCTCGACATCGATCACTTCAAGGCCTTCAACGATCTGCACGGTCATGAGACGGGAGACCTCGTGCTCCGCCTCGTCGCCCGTACGATCGGGGGCGCGTTGCGCGACGGGGACACGGTCGCGCGGCTGGGCGGCGAAGAGTTCGTCGTCATCCTCCCGCGAACCGACATCACGACGGCGGTGAAGGTCACGGATCGCCTTCGACACACGCTGGAAGTCCGCGACGTGATGAACCGCCGTTCGGGCGTCAGCTATGGAAAGGTCACCGCCTCGTTCGGGGTCGCCTCGCTCAAGGCGGCCGAAACAGGGAAGGATCTTCTCCGGCGGGCCGACGAAGCCCTCTACGTCGCGAAACGGGCCGGCCGGAACCGGGTCGAGGCGGCCGGCTAGCGTCGCCGGGCCCCGGCCCACCCGCGCGCGAGCCGGCGACCGCCGAGGTGCATGGGTTCGCGCCGCCCGGTCGGTACCCCGGCCGACAGCAGGATCGTATCGACACGGCTTTTCCGATCCTTGATCATCATCTCGGAAAAAAACGATGTCGTCACGTAGTAAATCAGAAAAACTCTTTGCGGTGATCTTTTCATGAGCAGAAATCTTGAAAACGGCAATTATTCAAGGATTAGCGCACTATGAATTATTTCCAAATTGATTCAATCAACATTGCATATCGTTATCTGCTTTCGTTGGGCTACCCAGAAACAACACTGGTTCTGTGTGACTCTGACAGGACGTAGCCCATGGACAAGGATGGAATGTATTCGAGGTCCAGCGAGAACTACCCGCAACTATCGCTGCCGCCGGAGTTATCGAGCAGAGAGGTGATCGGCTCACTGGCCGAGCTTTGGCGCCAGCGTTCGACGGTCGACAGGCGGTACATGTCGGCGAAGAGACACGCGGTCTTCACCTCGGTCAGCGGCATCCTCAATGCCCTTCCACTGGGGCCCAATGCCATCGCGAGGATCGGAACCTGGCCGGACACGATGGTTATCGCCACGATCGAGAAGGCCTTGACCTGCCGGGATCCCGTCGAAGCGATGAAGATGATCACAAGACTGGATGGATTCTCCCCGAATACCGCGAGTCACGTTCTGTATTTCTTCTCCGACTATGATTTCCTCGTCATGAACGAGGCGACCCTGTTCGTCGTCGACCAGCGAAAGGTCGCGTCGACCAAGGGCGCACGTTTCTGGAAATTATTCTCCGACTTCTCTTCTTCGTCCTGCAGGGCGTTGGGCGTCGACATCGTGACGCTTCAGCACGCCATCTGGGAGCGAGCCGCGTCCCAAAGGCCGAACTACGCGAAGGCGTGACATGGACGCGTTGTTCGAATGACGCACTGTGCATCGGCGTCGAACTCTCCGCCACCCATTCCTTTTTAAATCAAAGATTTACTTCGCCGATCGGCGTCCAACGTGGTCGCGGACGCACACCGGCGTTCGCCGCTGTTCGGATCTCCTCCGGCCGCGGTCGACGCAGGTTCGCCGGGCCCGCATCACCTCATCGTCCGGTCTCGATCCGGTCGCGCAGTTCGCTCCACGGCAACCAGACAGACGGCCCGATCGAGGCGAAGAACCGTCCGGGAGCCCGCGTCGGCGGCCGGAAGGGCAGAGGGAGGTCGGCGTCGGACGCCCGACCCAGGGCGTGTGCGGCGAGCCGCGCCCCCAGCGCCGTCGTGAGCGCCACACCCCGCCCGTTGCATCCGATGGCGGCGTCGAGACCGGGGGCGACCGACATGAGCGCCGGCAGCGTGCCGGGCATCACCGCGATCGTCCCCTCCCAGACGTGGCCCGCCGCAAAGGGTGCGTGCGAAGGGTAGAAGATCGCGAGCCGGCGGGCGAAGGATCGCGCCGCCCGCCCGCGGACCCCCGGCCCGGCGGTGACCACGCCGCCCGTCATCAGCCGCCCGTCGGGCGACCAGCGGACGGCGAAGGTGTGCCGCCGCGTGTCGGAGGCCGGTGACCGTCCGGGCAGGATGTCCGCCCGCGCCGCCGGCGACAGGGGGACGCTCGCGAACTGGTGGGCGCGCACGGGGATCAACGCGTCGCGCACG
>CANGXM010000357.1 GCA_947457845.1 Rhodospirillales bacterium
GCCTTGCGGGCGCGGCTGCGGCCGGGGACCCGCCAGCGGGCGGCCGGGGGACGCGCTGCCGTGGCGCCGGGCCACCTCGGCCGCGTGGTGGGGATGGTCGGCCTCGACCGGAACGGCCTTGCGGATGGTCTTCTCGATCGCCCGCAGCATGGGCAGTTCGTCCGCCGAACAGAACGACCACGCCACCCCGTCGCGGCCCGCGCGCGCGGTGCGGCCGATGCGGTGGACGTAGCTCTCGGGCTCGACCGGCATGTCGAAGTTGATGACGTGGGTCACGCCCTCCACGTCGATCCCGCGGGCGGCGATGTCGGTCGCCACCAGCGCGCGGACGCGGCCGGCGCGGAACCCGTCGAGTGCGCGCTCGCGCGCACTCTGCGACTTGTTGCCGTGGATGGCCTCGGCGACGATGCCGGCCTTCTCCAGATGCTCGCAGACGCGGTTGGCACCGTGCTTGGTGCGGGTGAAGACGATGGCACGGGCGACCGACGCGTCGCCCAGCCGGTCGACGAGCAGCGAGCGCTTGGCGCCCGCGTCGACGAACAGCACGCGCTGGTCGATGCGCTCCACCGTTGTCGCCTGCGGCGTCACCTCGACCCGGACGGGATCGGTCAGCAGGCTCCCGGCGAGGTCGGCGATCTCGTCCGGCATGGTGGCGGAGAACAGCAGCGTCTGCCGCTGCGCGGGCACCTTCGCCACGATCTTCCGCACGTCGCGGATGAAGCCCATGTCGAGCATCCTGTCCGCCTCGTCGAGGACGAACACCTCGACCGAGCGGAGGTCGACCGCACCCTGGTTCATCAGGTCGAGCAGGCGGCCGGGGGTGGCGACCAGCACGTCGACGCCGGACGACATCGCCTTCATCTGCGGAACCTGGCCGACGCCGCCGAAGATCAGCGCGTGGCGCAGGGGCAGCGGGCCGGCGAGGGTCTTGAAGCTGTCGGCGATCTGGGAGGCGAGTTCGCGGGTGGGCGTGAGGACCAGCACGCGGGCCGACCGGCCGGCCGCGCGGCGGCGCTCGCCGGTGATCTTCTGGAGGATGGGCAGCGCGAAGGCCGCCGTCTTGCCCGTCCCCGTCTGGGCGAGGCCGAGGAGGTCGCGCCCCTCCAGAAGGCGCGGAATGGCCTGCGCCTGGATCGGGGTGGGCGTGGTATAGCCGGCGGCCGCGACCGCCTGGAGAAGCGTGTCGGCGAGGCCGAGCGTCGTGAAATCGGTCATGGAAATCCTGTCTGGGCCGGCGCGGTGTCGCGGCCGGCACGGGGTGCCTTGGGCGTCCATTCGACCCAAGGCAGGTGTCACACGCACCGGCGGGGGATAAGGCTCCCGCGCCCCTCGAACCAAAACAGACGGATTTGACATAGGGCGCAGCGGCGGATTGTGCAATGCGGAATCGGCGGGCGGGGCGCATGGATGGGTTGCGTCCGCACCCGAACGGCATCAGTGCGCGCCCGGCACGCCGGATCCGCCAAAGTTGACGATCAAGTCGCCCAACGCCCTCGGAAACATAGATTTATCGCTGCCAGACACACGTATCGCGGCATGGGCGGCAAGGCGAATCACTATGATGCACCGGCATCGATCCGGGCACGGCCAAACCGGTGATAAAATCGGTGACAGTTTATAGTTTGCCGCGCACGCGAGCGCCAGATAATTCGATGACAGTTTACTGTTTTCTTTACGGATAATGCGGTGACAGTTTACTGTTTTCTTTACGAAGGGCTTAAGCGGATCGCCCGTCATGGTGAACCTGCCTCTATGCGCCGCCACCGCCCTTCAGTAAACTGTCACCGTTTTCGTGTCTATTTTTTCAGTACACTGTCACCGTTTTTTAACGTTTTCGGGACGGGCCGAAGGCCCCCCTCACCCCTCCCCGCCGACCAGCACGTCGCGCTTGCCGGCGTGGTTGGGGCGGCTCACCACGCCCTCGGCCTCCATCCGCTCGATCAGGCGGGCGGCGGAGTTGTAGCCGATGCGGAGCTGGCGCTGGACGTAGCTGGTCGACGCCTTGCGGTCGCGGATCACCACGGCCACGGCCTGATCGTAGAGCTGGTCGCCCGAGCCGCCCGCCTCGCCGCCGAAGCCGCCCTCGCCGTCCCCGTCGTCCGGGTCGAGGTCCTCCTCGTCCTCCAGCACCGCGTCGACGTAGGCGGGTTCGCCCTGCGACTTGAGGAAGGCGACCACCTTCTCGACCTCGTCGTCGCGCACGAAGGGCCCGTGGACGCGGGTGATCCGCCCGCCGCCGGCCATGTGCAGCATGTCGCCCTGGCCCAGCAGCTGCTCGGCCCCCTGCTCGCCCAGAATGGTGCGGCTGTCGATCTTGCTGGTGACCTGGAAGGAGATGCGGGTGGGGAAGTTCGCCTTGATCGTGCCAGTGATCACGTCGACCGACGGGCGCTGGGTCGCCATGATCAGGTGGATGCCGGCGGCGCGGGCCATCTGCGCCAGGCGCTGGATCGCCGCCTCGATGTCCTTGCCGGCCACCAGCATCAGGTCCGCCATCTCGTCGACGATGACCACGATGTAGGGGATCTCGGTCAGGTCGATCGGCGTCTCCTCGAACACCGGCTTGCCGGTGTCGGCGTCGAACCCGGTCTGGACCTTGCGGGTGAGGAGTTCGCCCTTCGCCTTCGCCTCCTTCAGGCGGGTGTTGTAGCCCTCGATGTTCCGCACGCCGAGCTTCGACATGGCGCGGTACCGGTCCTCCATCTCCCGCACCGCCCATTTCAGCGCCACGACCGCCTTCTTCGGGTCGGTCACGACGGGGGCGAGGAGATGGGGGATGCCCTCGTAGACCGAGAGCTCCAGCATCTTGGGATCGACCATGATGAAGCGGCACCGCTCCGGCGGGAGGCGGTAGAGCAGCGACAGGATCATGGTGTTGATGGCGACCGACTTGCCCGAGCCCGTGGTGCCGGCCACCAGCAGGTGCGGCATGCGGGCGAGGTCGGCCACCTGCGGCCCGCCGCCGATGTCCTTGCCCAGCACGAGCGGGAGCTTGGCGGTCGAGCGGTCGTAGGCCTCCGCCTCCATCAGCTCGCGCAGATAGACGATCTCGCGCCGGTGGTTGGGCAGCTCGATGCCGATCACGTTGCGGCCGGGCACGACGGCGACGCGAGCGGACACGGCGCTCATGGACCGCGCGATGTCGTCGGCCAGCCCGATGACGCGGGACGACTTCGTGCCGGGTGCCGGCTCCAGCTCGTAGAGCGTGACGACGGGCCCGGGACTCACCTTCACGATGCGGCCGCGCACGCCGAAGTCGCCCAGCACGCCCTCCAGGATCTCGGCGTTCTTCTGCAGCGCGTCCGGGTCGACCGCCGCGGGGCGCCCCGCGGCGTCGGGCGCCTGGAGGAGGTCGAGCGGCGGCAGCGACGGCCCGGTCGGCCCCGCGTCGAGGCCGAGCGTCGTCTGCGCCGCCGGGGCC
>CANGXM010000358.1 GCA_947457845.1 Rhodospirillales bacterium
GGGGCGGGCGCGGCCGGCTTCGGCGCGGGAGGCGGGGCGGGCTTCGCCGCCGGGGCCGCCGCGTCCTTGCGCCGCCACTCGTTCAGGCTGGCCATCAGCGCCGGATCGGGCGCGCTGTCCCGCCGTTCGGCGATCGCCGTCTCATGCCCCGAGCGGAGCGCGTCGACCGTCGAGAGCAGGAGGGACGACATGGCGTCGGCCATCTCCTCCTTGCCCTTGCGGACGCGGTCGAGCACGTCCTCGGCGGCATGGGCCAGCTGTTCCATGCCGTGCATCGCCATCGCGGCGGAGACGCCCTTCACCGAGTGATAGGCGCGGAACATCTCGTTCACGCTATCCGGGTCGGCGGCGCCCTGGGCCAGCAGTTCCTCGATCCGGCCGAGGTGCTCGCGCACCTCGCTCTCGAACATCTGCCAGAGCTGCTGCTGGAACGCCTCGTCCACGCTGCCCTCCTCAGCCGGCCGGCGCCATCGCGCGCAGGCGCGCGGCGATCTCCGCCGGGGCGAGCGCCTCCAGCTTCAGCCCCGCGGCGAGCGCCGCCTGCGGCATGCCGGGAATGACGCAGGTCGCCGGATCCTGGACCATCACCGGCCGGCCTCGGGCAACGAGCAGGCGGGCGCCTTCGGTGCCGTCGTCGCCCATGCCGGTCATGATCACCCCGACCGGCCGCCGCGCCGCCAGCGCCGCGGAGCGGAACAGGGCGTTGGCGCTGGGGTGGTAGGCGTGGCCCTCCCCCGTCGCTGCGCGAAGCGCGAGCTGCCCGTCCGATCGGCGGTGGACCTCGGTGTCGATGCCGCCGCGCAGGATGTAGACGGTCGACGGCTCGACGACGTCGCCCGCCACGCCCTCGACCACCCGCTGGCCGGTCATCTCCCCCAGCATCGCGGCGAGGCTCCTGCTGAAGACCTCCGAGATGTGCTGGGCGACGATCACCGGCGGCTCGAACCCGCGGAGCCCGCCGAGGAACGTCGGCAATGTGTGCGGCCCGCCGGTCGAGATCCCGACGACGATAAGGTCCGGCCGGTCCGCGCCGAACGCCGGCCCCGGGCGGGCCGGGAGCGGCGGCGGGTTGCCGGACGCCAGCGCGCCGGCGAAGGCCAGCACCGCCGCGGACGTCGGACGCGGGGCGGGCGTCGGCGGCACGGCGCCGCGCAGCGCCTCCGGCGACCGTTGCGGCATGCGTCGCAGCACGGTGCGGCACTGGGCGAGCTTGGCCCGCAGAATCCCGCTGATCTGCGCGAGGTCCATCTTGGCCTGCTCGGACGCCTTGGGCACGAAGTCGAAGGCGCCCGCCCGCAGGGCGTCCATGGTGACGCGCGCGCCCTCGGCGGTGTGGGCGCTGACCATGATCACGAGGGGCCGCCCCGTCGGCGACGCCTTCATCTCCCGCAGGACGCCGATCCCGTCCAGGTTGGGCATCTCGACGTCGAGGGTCACGATGTCGGGGCGCTCGCGCTCGATCACCGACAGCCCGGCGCGGCCGTCGGCCCCCTCGCCGACGACGGTGAAGCCGGTCTCGCCGAGGACGATGTGCTTGATCACGGATCGCATGAAGGCGGAATCGTCGACCACGACGACCCGCAGGGTGTCGGTCCCCATCGGATCAGCCAACGCCCCCTCCCACGGCGAGAAGGCCGGCCGCGGCCTCGCCACCGATCAGCTGATAGACGGTCGTGCCCGACCGGACGGTTGGCAGCGTCCGACCGTCGGCCAGCGGTGTCCGCTTGACGTCGGCGGCGGCGATGTCGATCAGCCCCTCGATGCGGTCGCAGCGGATGGCGATCGGACCGCCCGCGGCCTCCAGCGTCAGCACGAGGCTGGCGTCGCCCGCGGCCGGCGCCGGCAGTTCGACGATCGGCAGCACCTGGCTGCCCACCTCGATCACCTCGCGGATGCGGGTCCGCCCGGTGACGGGGATGCGGAAGGCGCGCGCGGCGTGGCAGATGCGGCCGACGGCCATGGCGTCGACGGCGAAGCGTTCCGGCCCGCGCACGAAGGCGAGATAGCGGCGGCCGGGGACATGGCCGTCGTCCGCCGACGACGACGAAACCGGCAGCGCGGCGGCGTTGGTGCCACCGGCGCGCTGGCGCAGCCGCAGCCGGTCGGCGGCGAGGAGGAGCACGAGCCCGGGTCGGGGAGCGTGACCGCGCGCCCGAAGGCGTGCTCGGGGTCCAGCCAGCCGATCGGCTGCGGCTCCGGCAGCGCGCGGACGCCGAGGATGGAGGCGGCGAGGACGGCGACGTCGCCGCTGCCCGACGCCGTCACGATGGCGAAGGCGGCACCCGTCCGGTCGGGCACGCCGAGGAGCGTCAGAGGATCGATCGCCGCGAGCACGCGGCTTCGCAGGATGAGGTCGCCCGCCACCGGGCCCTGCGGGATGGCGAGGGCCGTGAACTGGACGTCGGTGACGATCTCCAGCGCGTCGCGCAGGTCGATCGCGAACGTCCGGTCGGCCGAGCGGAACAGCAGGCCCCGGCGTTCGGGCGCGGCGACGGACGGGGTGACGGCGGCGCCGACGGTCATGCGCGCCTCGCATGGACGACGGCGCCCTCGTGGTGCCGCGGGACGAAGGCCGGGTCGTCGGGGCCGGAATCGGTCGAACCGAACATCAGGCGCCCGCCCTCGGCCGTGCCCGCCGCCAGCACCGACAGCGCGCGGCGGCGCTGCGCCTCGGCGAAATAGAACAGCACGTTGCGGCAGGAGACCACGTCGAACGGTGCGCCCGGCGGCGCCCCGTCGAGGATGTTGGCGACCGCGAAGCGGACGCAGCGCCGCACGGCGGGCAGCGGGACGAACCCGCCGTCGACGGCGCGGAAGTGCGTCAGGTTGCCCGGCGAGGGGTCACGGAACGCGGCGACGGGACCGGCGCGGAAGTGCGGTGCGCCGGCGCGACGGATGGCGTCGGCGCTGATGTCGGTCCCCAGGACGCGCAGCGACCAGCCGCCGGCGAACCGGACGTCGCCGTCGGCGGTCAGGGTGGCGAGCCCCGAGCCGGCAAGCACCCGGAGACCGAGGACCGCCAGCGTGTACGCCTCCTCGCCCGACGCGCACCCGGCCGACCAGAGCGTGATCTCCCGCGGGAGGGACGCCGCGCGCACCATGCCGGACAGTTCCCGCTCCAGCAGGAGGAGCTGGCGTCGGTCGCGGAAGAAATAGGTCTCGCGGTTCGTGCTGTGGTCGAGGAGCGCGTCGACGTCGTGCGAGCGGCGCCCCGCGTCCAGGTCGAGGAGAGCCGCGGCCAGCCGGTCGGTCGGGAGGGCGGCGGCGAACGACCGGGCGCGGGCCGCGGGCGCCGACTCGGGCGCGAGCCCGGTCCGCCGGGTGAGCGCCTCGATCAGGCGGTCGACGGCCTGCGTGGCGAGCGGAAGAGGACGCGCGGCGGGAACCATGGGTCAAC
>CANGXM010000359.1 GCA_947457845.1 Rhodospirillales bacterium
CGCGGCCGCGCCGCCGTCGGCGACGCCCGGCACGGCGCCGCGTTCGAGCGCGCGCTTGCGCTTGACCTCGACAGTCACCTGCTTCGATCGGCCATGGGAAAAGCTCTGGCGAACGGAGCCCTGCTCCCCGCCGCCCGCCGGTGCCGGCCCCGGCCCCGGCCCCGCCTTCTTCGGCAATTCGAGCTTGCCGCGGCCGGAGAGGCTCAACACCTTCTTTTCCTGGTCCCTGGTATCCGTCATCTAGTCGTCCGACCCGATTCCTGTTCGACCCCGCCGGACACGCCGCCCCATGCGGACACGCCCCTGAATTCCGCCACCCGCGCCGCGTCGCGCGACAGCCTTTCCGCGAATCCGCCCGACTCGACCGCGGCATGCACCACATGGGCACGCCCCAGCGCGTCGGCCAGTTCCCTCGCGGAAAATACGAACACGAGAGGAACGTCCCTTCCGACGCCCGCCAGTTTCGTACGGCCGTCCGACGACCCGTCCGTCGCTTCCACCCGCAATGCGACTTTACCGCCACTCAGCGCGTCGCGCACCTGTTCGTAGCCGGCGGTGACCTGCCCCGCGCGACGCGCAAGGCCGAACAGCCGCAGCCAGCGCTCCGCGAGCCCCTCGGCCACCCGCTCCACAAGATCCTCGGGCGGCCGAACCGGCCGCCGGGCCGCACGGGCGAAGTGCCGCTTCGCGATCGCCTGGCGCAGCACGTCCGGCCGCGCGGTGACCCAGTGGCCCCGGCCGGGCAGCCGCTCGTCGAGATCGGGCACCACCGTGTCGTCGGGGCCCATCACGAATCGCAGCATGCCGTCCTTGGGCCCGACGGTGCCCGTGACGATGCAGCGTCGGAGCGGACTCCGGCGACCGGCCACGGCCTCCGGCTCGTCCGCGTCGATCGCTCCACCCTCGTCCGCGGGCGTCGCCTCCATCACGGGCCTTTCGGGCAGGACCGGACTCAGGCCGCCGCCCCGCCCTCGTCCTTGAACCAGTGGGCGCGCGCCGCCATGACCACGGCGTTCGCCTCCTCCTCGTTCAGCACGTCGGAGCCGACGATCTCGACCAGTTCGTCGCCCGCGAGGTCGGCGAGGTCGTCGAGCGTCTTCACGCCCTTCTCGCCCAGCTTGACCAGCACGGCCGGGGGCAGGCCCGAAATCTCCGCGACCGCGTCCTCGACGCCCATCTCGCGGCGGCGCGCGTCCTGCGCCTCGGACTCGCGCTCCAGCCACGACGCGGCGCGGGCGCGGAGCTCCTCCGCCACGTCCTCGTCGAAGCCTTCGATCCCGGCGAGTTCCAGCGTGTCGACGCCGGCGATCTCCTCGACCGTGGTGAAGCCCTCGGCGACCAGCAGGTGGGCGATGACGTCGTCCACGTCGAGTGCCTGCATGAACAGGCCGGAGCGGGACCGGAACTCCTCCTGGCGGCGCTCGGACTCCTCCTGCTCCGTCATGATGTTGATGTCCCAGCCCGTCAGCATCGAGGCGAGGCGCACGTTCTGGCCGCGGCGGCCGATCGCCAGCGAGAGCTGGTCGTCGGGCACGACCACGTCGATGCGCGCGTTCTCGTCGTCGAGCACGACCTTCGCCACCTCGGCCGGCGCGAGCGCGTTGACGACGAACGTCGCCTGGTCGGACGACCAGGGGATGATGTCGATCTTCTCGCCCTGAAGTTCGCCGACCACCGCCTGCACGCGGCTGCCGCGCATGCCGACGCAGGCGCCGACCGGGTCGATCGAGCTGTCGTGGCTCACCACGGCGATCTTGGCGCGGCTGCCCGGGTCGCGGGCGACCGACTTGATCTCGATGATGGCGTCGTAGATTTCCGGCACTTCCTGCGCGAACAGCTTGGCCATGAACAATGGGCTGGTGCGCGACAGGAAGATCTGCGGGCCCTTCTGCTCGCGACGGACGTCGTAGATGAAGGCGCGCACGCGGTCGCCGGTCTTGAAGTGCTCGCGCGGGAGGCACTCGTCTCGGCGCAGCATCGCCTCGGCCCGGCCGAGGTCGACCGTGACGTTGCCGTACTCCACGCGCTTGACGATTCCGTTGACGATCTCGCCCACGCGGTCCTTGAACTCGCCGAACTGGCGGTCGCGCTCGGCCTCCCGGACCTTCTGGACGATCACCTGCTTCGCGGTCTGCGCCGCGATGCGGCCCAGTTCGGCCAGATCGATCCGCGGGAACCGCTCGATCACGAACTCGCCCGCCGCGATCCCCGGCCGAAGCCGCTGGGCGTGCGGAACCGACATCTGGGTCAGGTCGTTCTCGACCGTCTCCACCACCTCGCGGAAGCGCGCCAGTTCCACGTCGCCCGACTTGCGGTCGATCTTGGCGCGGATGTCGTGCTCGTGGCCGTACTTCGCGCGGCCGGCCTTCTGGATGGCCTGTTCCATCGCCTCGAGAACCTGGTCCCGATCGATGTTCTTCTCGCGGGCGACCGCGTCGGCGACTTGAAGGAGTTCCATGACCCGAACGTTCCTGCTCCAGAATGCCCCGTCACCGCGCGGTCAGCGCGGTCCGGCCTGCATGGCTTCGATCAACTCGTCGGTCAGGACGAGCTTGGCCTTCGTCAGATCCTCGAACGGGATCCGCGCCGGCCCTTCCTGCGTGTCGATCGCGACGGCGCCCTCGTCGAGCCCGCGCAACCGACCCTTGAACCGCTTGCGCCCTTCGATCGGCACCCGCGTCTCCAGCCGCGCCTCGAACCCGGCGAAGCGCTCGAAGTGCTTCGGCCGCGTCAGCGGCCGGTCGATGCCCGGCGAGCTGACCTCGAGCGTGTAGGCGACCGAGACCGGGTCCTCAACGTCCAGGATGGCCGAGACGGCGCGGCTGACCTCCGCGCAATCCTCGACCGTCATGGTCGCGCGGTCCGACCGTTCGATCATGATCTGCAGCGTCGGCCGCGCCTGTCCCGAGATCTGCACGCGCACGACCTCGTAGCCCAGCGCCTCGACCGACGGAACGATCAGCGTCTCGACCCGAGCCGCGTCCGTCATGGCATCGCCCCGTCCCCCGCGATCCCGAGTCCCGGGGGCACAAACGAAAAGGGTGGGCCGCAGCCCACCCGGACAGCGGTCCCGAAACGACGGTCCTTCTCGAACCGACGACTCCGGACCGTATGGGATCGCGCCTAACATAGCCATTCCGGTCCGCGCTGCAAGGGTTTCGGCGGACCATCGCCCTCCGGGTTGCCGGGGGTGCCCCCTCCGACGCACACTGCCGCCGCCCGCGCGGTCTCGACCGCGCCGTCTTCCGGAGAACGCGGTTGTCCCGTCCCACGTGGATGATCCGGCTCGCCCTGGCCGCGGCGCCCCTGGCGCCGCTCGCCGCCTGCCAGCCGCCGGCGCCGCCGCCCGCTGCCGTCA
>CANGXM010000360.1 GCA_947457845.1 Rhodospirillales bacterium
AAGGACATCCTCGACGACAACCCGTACGCCAGCAAAACCAGCACACAGACCGCCGCCCGCATATCCCTTCTCGCACACAGACGACACTTCACAATCTCAAAGAGCCGGGGCGACGTTGCCGTCGCCATCCCCACCAGAACCAACCGGTCCAACCGGCCAGCCCCCGCGGCGGGAGGCGTTATCTAGCGATCCAGACCTAACACCGCAAGACCTTTTTTCAAAAGCCTTGGAACCGGATCCCGACGAGGCGGCCGGGGCTCAGAACTCCGCCGCCACGGCGCGGCCCGCCTCCTCGGTCGAAAGCCGGCCGCCGAGGTCGCGCGTGCGGCCCGCAGGGCGCGCCAGCACGCGCTCGATCGCCGCGACGATGGCGGCAGCGGCCTCGGTCTCGCCGAGATGCTCCAGCATCATGGCGGCCGACCAGATCTGTCCCACGGGGTTCGCCACCCCCTGCCCCGCGATGTCGGGGGCCGATCCGTGGACGGGCTCGAACAGCGAGGGGAAGCGGCGTTCCGGGTCGATGTTGCCGGACGGGGCGATGCCGATCGTCCCGGTGCAGGCCGGGCCCAGGTCCGACAAGATGTCGCCGAACAGGTTCGAGCCCACCACCACGTCGAACCAGTGGGGATTGAGCACGAAGTGAGCGCACAGGATGTCGATGTGGAACCGGTCGACGGCCACGTCGGGGAAGGCCATCGCCATCTCGGCCACCCGCTCGTCCCAATAGGGCATGGTGATGGAGATGCCGTTCGACTTCGTGGCCGAGGTGAGTTTGCGCCGCGGCCGGCGGGCCGCGAGTTCGAACGCGTAGCGCAGAACCCGGTCGACGCCGGTCCGCGTCATCACCGTCTCCTGCACCACGAACTCGCGGTCGGTGCCGGCGAACATGCGGCCGCCGATGGACGAGTATTCGCCCTCGGTGTTCTCGCGCACGATCAGGAAGTCGACGTCGCCCGGGACACGCCCGGCCAGCGGGCTCGGCACGCCGGGCATCAGCTTGACCGGCCGCAGGTTGACGTACTGGTCGAACTCGCGCCGCATCAGCAGCAGCGAGCCCCACAGCGACACGTGATCCGGCACGGTCGCCGGCCAGCCGACGGCGCCGAAGAAGATCGCGTCGTGCCCCCCGATCCGCGCCTTCCAGTCCTCCGGCATCATGCGACCGTGCTTCGCCCAGTAGTCGCACGAGGCGAAGTCGAAGGTGTCGAGTTCCAGCGCGAAGCCGAAGCGGGCGGCGGCCCTCTCCAGCACGCGCAGCCCCTCGGGCACGACCTCCTTGCCGATCCCGTCGCCGGCGATCACCGCGATCCGGTGACGGCGGTTGGTTCCCTGCATCCCCTCGTCCTCCCCCCGGGCGGCGCACGCGGCGCCCCCTCATTCCCCGATCCGCACCGACCCGCCGTCCGTGTGGGCCCGCATGGCCGGCCGCCAGAGATCCTCGATCCGTGCCGCAGGCCAGGCGAAGACGCCCGGCGTGACCGCCCGCACGACGTGCACCATGCGGAAGGCGGGGGCGAGCGGTCCGAGTTCCAGCGCGGCCACAACGCCGTCCTCCCGCGTCTCAACCGCCGTCGCCTCGCCGAGGAGCCCGGCCCAGCCGAGGCTGCCGAGGGGCGGGCTGCCGGCCGTGCGCACGGTCTCGACGGCGAAGCCGGCCGGCACGGGATCGAAGAGCAGCACGGAATGGCTGTCGCCCTCCCGTGCGCGGCCCTCCAGCACGATCACAAGGAGGTCGTTCCGGCGGACACGCGCGAGATCGACCGGCGCGCCGTCCATGTCGAGAATCCGCCGGGCGAGGGTGAGGCCCGACGACGCGGGCTCGACCGGTCCGGCGGGCGTTCCCGAAGCGGTCAGGAGTTCCGACAGCGGCTGCGTCCCCGTGTTCCGGATGCGCGCGGCCGCGGCGATCGGACGGTGGAGGGGCCCCGGTGCCGAGACGGGCTGTCCGTCGATCGCGATCCGCACCTCGCCCCCCCGGTCCGCGATCAGGCGCGCGGCCCGCGACAGCCACGCCGCCTCCTGGCTGGAGAAGGCCGGCGCCTCGGCGGCGAGGGCGGCGAGCTGTTCGGCGATCCGGCCCAGGCGGTCGGCGGGGGCCGCCCCGGCTTCCGCGAGGACGACGTAGGCGGCCGCGAGGTCGCGCAGGACCGATCCGTGGTCACGCGCAGCCGGGCCCGCCGTGCGGCGCAGGGCCACCTGCTCCACCAGCGGCACGGCACGGCGCGCCTCCCCCAGCATGGTGAGCGCGGCGGCGACCTGCGCGCGGGCCAGGTCGGTCGGAAGCTGCGCCCCCCAGGTCTCGGCGAACACGCGCACCGATCCAGCCTCGACCGCGCGCAGCCGGGCCAGCAGCCAATAGGCGTAGGCACGGGTCGGCAGGTCGGCGGGCTCGATCCAGCTGTTGTCGAGAAGCCGCCCCACCCAGTCGCGACCGCGCTGGAGCGCGCCGTCGGGAACGGGAATGCCCGCGTCCCGCGATCGCGCCAGCACGTCGACCGCAAAGACCGACAGCCACCGTTCCGCCGGCCCGCGCGGATGCCAGGCGGCGAAGGAGCCGTCGGGCCGCTGGAGCGCGAGGAGGCGTGCGAGCGACCGGGCCGTGCGCTCGGCCCCGTCCGCGCCGCCCGCGGCGTCGGGGGCGGACAGGCGGGCGAGAAGGCGCGCGCCGACCGCCGAGAGCGAGCCGTCGACCGGACCGGTCTCCTCCGCCATGGGCGGCTCGAGGGACGCGGCCAGCGCAGGGACCGGCAGGAGCGGCCCCGCCGCGACGGAGAGGGACAGGCGGAGGTCGGGACGGAGCCCCCGCAGCAGGTCGTCGGGGACGGTCAGCGTCTGATCGGCGAGGAGACGGCCGGCGACGCGGCGCACGACCGGCGCCTCCGTCGGGCGGATGATCACCGCCGCCGTCCGTTCGCGCACGAAGCCGTCGGGCCCCTCCAGTCGGACGAGGAGACGGCCGGCGCCGGCCACGAGCGCCGTCGCCTCGGCCGACAGGCGCCCCACCGCACCGGGGCCGAGTTCGCCGGTCCACGCGGCATCCGTCGCGACGGCGATACGGTCGTCTCCTGCGAGCGAGAGCCGGTAGGCGCCGGCCGGTCCGTCGAGGTTCCGCACCTCGACCTCGACCAGCGCGCGGTCGTCGACCGAGAGGAGCCGGGACCGTTCGACGCGCAGGTCGACCGCGTCCCGGATCAGCGCGCCGGCGCGGGCCCGACCGACCTTCTCGCCGGTCCAGGCGACCACGACCAGGCGGACGGGGCCGGCCGCGTCGGGAACCCGCAGCGCCACCATGGCCGTCCCGTCCGGTCCGGCGGCGACGAGGCCCGCCGTGGCC
>CANGXM010000361.1 GCA_947457845.1 Rhodospirillales bacterium
CTACGTCGCCTGCCCGTTCAGCAACCTCGTGCTGGGCGGGCTGCGCACGATGGCCGACCAGCGCTTCGGCTACGACGGCGTGCGCCGGGCGGGCGTCACCGTCGCGGCGCTGGCGGCGACGGGGGTCGACGCGACGGCGCGGCGGGTGCGCCTCGCCGACGGTACCGACCTGCCCTACGACCGGCTGATCCTCGCGCCCGGCGTCGACATGAACTTCGCCGCCCTGCCGGGCTACGACGCGGCGGCGGCCGAAATCCTGCCCCACGCCTGGAAGGCGGGGCCGCAGACCGAACGCCTCGCCCGACAGCTCGACGCCATGCCCGACGGCGGTACGGTGCTGATGGCGGTTCCGCCGGTGCCCTACCGCTGCCCGCCGGGCCCCTACGAGCGGGCGAGCCTGATCGCCCATTGGCTCAAGACCCACAAGCCGCGATCGAAGCTGATCGTGCTGGACGCCAAGGACCAGTTTTCCAAGCAGCGCCTGTTCGAGGAGGCGTGGAAGGCGCTCTATCCCGGCACGCTGGAATGGGTCGGCCAGTCGCTCGGCGGACGCGTGACCGAGGTGGATGTCGCGGGCCGGACCCTCGTGACCGAATTCGACCGCCACCGCGGCGACGTGATCAACGTCATCCCGCCCCAGCGGGCGGGTGCCATCGCGGCGGCGGCCGGGGTCGCCGACCGGAGCGGCTGGTGCCCGGTCGAGCCCGTGGGCTTCGAGAGCCGCCTCGTCCCCGGCGTCCATGTGATCGGCGACGCGGCCATCATGGGGGCCATGCCCAAGTCCGCCTTCGCCGCCGCCGACCAGGCGCGGGTGTGCGCCCGGGCGGTCGCGGCCCTTCTGGCCGGCGGGGCGCCGGCGACGCCGAAGCTGGCGAACACCTGCTGGAGCGTGGTGGCGCCCGACTATGGGATCTCGGTCGCGGGCGTCTACCGCCCGGGGCCCACCGGCCTGCTGACCGACATCGACGGCGCCGGGGGCATCAGCCCGGTCGGCGCCGCGCCCGCCGTCCGCGTGGCGGAGGCGGCGCACGCCGCGTCCTGGTTCGACGGGATCACGGCCGATGCGTTCGGGTGAGGGGCGGGCGCCCGGCCGCAGGGCGGCGGACCCCCTCTCCCTGTCCCTCCCCCCGGTGGGGGGAGGGAACGGCGCTTCAAGTGATCTCCCCTCCCCGCCCCGGGGGGAGGGGCCGGGGGAGAGGGGGTCGCACCCGCGGACCATCCTCGTCGCCCTCGCCCTCCTTCTCCTCGCCGTCCCCGCCGCGGCGGCCGATGCGGAGCGCGGGCGGGCGATCGTCGTCGACCGGACGAAGGGCCTCTGCCTTCTGTGCCATTCCGGCCCCTTCCCCGAGCAGCGGGCGATGGGCACGCTGGCGCCCGACCTGGCGGGCGTGGGCGCCCGGCTCACCCTGCCGGAGATCCGCCAGCGGCTGGCCGATCCGGCGGCGACCAACCCCGACACCGTCATGCCGTCCTACGCCCGCACCGACGGTCTCGTCCGGGTGGCTGGCCCTTTGCGCGGACGCCCCATATTGACGGACCAGGAGATCGACGACGTGGCGGCGTTCCTCGCCACGCTGAAATGAGGACGGGACTGCGATGACCGGAACCATGGGCGCGCCCTCGCGGCGCGGGATCCTCGGCCTCGCCACGGGCGGCGGGGTGCTCATGCTCGGCCTGCGTCCGGCCGCGGCGACGCCCGCCGGCATGGAGGCGGCCGTGCGCGCCTTCGCCGAAGGGGCGCCGATCCGCCCCGGCCGTGTGACGATCGACATCCCCGTGCTGGTGGAGAACGGCAACGCCGTGCCGACCACCGTCACGGTCGAGAGCCCGATGACCGCCGCGGACCACGTCCGCACCATCGCGCTGTTCAACGAGCGCAACCCGCTGCCCGACATCGTGCACTTCCACCTCGGCCCCCGGTCGGGCCGGGCGAAGGTCGCGACCCGCATCCGCCTGGGCGACAGCCAGACGATCACGGCCGTCGCCCGCATGTCGGACGGCTCCTTCTGGTCGGCGACGGCCGACCTGATCGTCACGCTTCCTGCCTGCATCGAGGGGTGAGCCCATGGCCCGCGCGCTCGTCAACGTGCCGTCCACCGCCCGCAAGGGCGAGGTGATCGAGATCCGGGCGCTGGTGCAGCACCCGATGGAGACCGGCTTCCGCCCCAAGGGCGACGGGACGATGGTTCCGCGCGACATCATCGCCCGCTTCGAATGCGTCTACGACGGCGAGACGGTGTTCGCCGCCGACCTGCACCCGGCCATCTCGGCCAACCCGTTCCTGTCCTTCACCACCGTCGCGACGGCCTCGGGCGAGGTCCTGCTGCGCTGGACCGACGACAAGGGGCGCGTGCAGGAGGAGCGGGCGACGATCACGGTGACGGGCTGAGGCCGGGGTGCGCCGCGCCGGCCTCGCACTGATCGCCCTGCTCCTGGCGGCCCTCCCGTCGATGGACCGGCCCGCGCTTGCGCAGGACGACCGGCGCTCCGGCTACGACTTCATGTCGCCCGGCACCCGGGCGATGCAGGACGACGATTTCGCGAACCCCGGCATGTTGAGCGTGCTGGAGGGCGACCGGCTCTGGTCCGCACCCGCCGGCACGTCGGGCAAGGCGTGCGCCGACTGCCACGGGCCGATCGCCGGCACGATGGCCGGCGTGGCGGCCCGGTATCCGGCCTTCGACCCCGCGACGGGCGGGGCGCTCGACCTCGCCGGCCGGGTCGACCGCTGCCGGACGGAGAACCAGGGCGCCGCCCCCCTCGCGCGGGAGGGGCGCGACCTGCTCGCGCTCACGACCGCCGTCGCCCACCGCTCCCGCGGGATGCCCGCGGCACCGCCCGACGACCCGCGCATGACGCCGACGGTCGAGGAGGGGCGGCGGCTCTATACGACCCGGATGGGCCAGCTCAACTTCTCCTGCGCCGACTGCCACGACGCCAACTGGGGCCAGCGCCTCGGCGCCTCGCCCATCCCCCAGGCGCACCCGACCGGCTATCCGATCTACCGGCTGGAATGGCAGGACACGGGGTCGCTCCAGCGGCGGATCCGCGGCTGCCTGACCGGCGTGCGGGCGGAGCCCTTCGCCTACGGGTCGGCCGAGTTCACGGCGCTGGAGGCGTTCCTCATGGTCCGTGCCAGGGGCATGCGGATGGAGACGCCGGGCGTGCGGCCCTGAGGGGGGGCGCATTTGAGCGATCGGGTAGGCTTCATCGCGGCGTCCCCCTCTCCCCCGCCCCCTCTCCCCGGGGGGGAGAGGGGAGTGAGCTTGAAGCTGCGTTCCCTCTCCCCGGGGGGGAGAGGGGAGTGAGCTTGAAGCTGCGTTCCCTC
>CANGXM010000362.1 GCA_947457845.1 Rhodospirillales bacterium
CCGCGGGCGTGCGCGGCGCCAAGGGGGTGGAAGTCCGGCGCCCGCCGCCGGCGCGCGCGACCGAGCCGAGCACGCGCACCTTCTCGGTCAGGGCGCGCTTGAACTCGTCCCCGCCGCTGATCTCGCGCGTCGAGGTCGGCTTCGGCACGTAGTCCGCGGCACCGAGTTGCATCGCCTTCAGGCTGACCTCGGCGCCGCGCGCCGTCAGCGTGGAGGACATGATGATCTTCACCGACGGATCGACGGCCAGCAGTTCGGGGATGGCGGTCAGCCCGTCCATCACGGGCATCTCGATGTCGAGCACGATCACGTCCACCGGCTGCCGCTGGAGCGCGTTGATCGCCATCTTGCCGTCGCCGACAGACGCGACGACGCGGATCGACGGGTCCCCTTCGAGCGAGCGGGTGACGAGGCCGCGAATGACCGCGCTGTCGTCCACGATCATGACCCGGATGGGGTCGGCAGCGGTGGCCGCTGGGCGGGTGGAAGGATCCATTCGGGTGCGGGCCTTCGGGGCGACGGTGGTCAGAGGAGGCCGACCTGGGAGAACTTGGTCTGGATGATGTCGCTGTCGAACGGCTTCATGATGTATTCGTTGGCCCCGGCGCTGAGTGCCTCGGTGATGTGCGACAGGTCGTTCTCCGTCGTGCAGAAGACGACCTTCGGCTGATCGCCGCCGCTCATCTTCCGCAGGCGGCGAAGGAACTCGATCCCGGTCATCACCGGCATGTTCCAGTCGAGGAGGATGGCGTCGGGCATCAGCTTGGCGCAGGCCTCCATCGCCTGCTTGCCGTCCTCGGCCTCGGTGCAGACGAACTCGAGATCCTCCAGGATCTTGCGCGCGACCTTTCGGACGACGCGGCTGTCGTCGACAACCAGGCAGGTCTTCATCGAGCGATCTCCCTCCATGCGGCGGCCGGGCTGTCGACGCATCCACCCACCCCTACCGACCGGCACGCACGCGGGGTCCGGAGCGGTCGGTCGGCGCCTCGGGGGTCGCCTGCAAGGTGTACGCCCAGCGTCATCAGTCTAGCACGATCGGCGATAGCGTCCGCACCCATTCACGAGCCCGCGTCATGCGGGCGCCCGCTCTCCGAGGGTCCGCGACAGCGAGACGAGCAGGGCGTCGCGATCGAACTTCGCCACATAGTCGGAGAAGCCGGCATCGCGACCCCGTTCGAGGTCCCGCTGGGACGTGTGGCCGGACAGCGCGACCATCGGCGTGGCCGCCCACCGGTCGCCGCCGCGCACCCGCTCGGCGAACTCCAGTCCGCTCATGCCCGGCATCTCGATGTCGCTGACGATCACGTCGAAGTCCTCGCCCGCCTCGCAGAGGCCGAGGGCCTCCGCCGCGCTTTCCACCGTCGTCACGTCGTAGCCGGCGACCGAGAGGAGCGGTGTGAGGAGGTTGCGGAAGAACGGACTGTCGTCGACCAGGAGGACCCGGCTCCGCCGCATGTCCTCGAGTTGCTCGCGCATCCCCGATCCGAACCAGTCCTTGAAGGCGAGCGTCAGGTAGTAGCCGGCATCGATCACTTCCGTCGCCTTGCCGGAGATGATCGCGCTGCCCATGACGCCCGCGCTTTCCGAGCGGAGCTCGACGTTCAGCTTGTCCTCGACGATGTCGATTATCTCGTCGACCACCAGCCCCATCGTCCGCTCGCCGTCGGCGAACACGAGGACCGGCTGCCGTCCCTCCTTCGCGAGACGCAGGCCCGGCTCCATCGGCACCAGAGGCATCAGGCGGCCGCGGTACTGGACCATCGCCATGCCGTTGGCCTCCTCGACCGTCGCGAGGTCGATGTCCTCCAGGCGGGCGACCAGCGCGAGCGGGACCGCCTTCGGCGCCGAACCGCCGGCCTGGAACAGGAGGAGCGCCAGCGTCTCCTCCTTGCGTGCGGTGTGGGCGACCTGCGCCTCGACGGCGTGGCCGTCGTGCAGGCTGATCTCGCCCGACTTGGACGCGATCCCGTTGGGATCGAGGATCATGATGACGCTGCCGTCGCCCAGGATCGTGTTGCCCGAGAAGATCTCGATGTGGCGCAGGATCGGCGCCACCGGCTTCACCACGATCTCCTCGGTGTCGAACACGCGGTCGACGATGATCCCGAAGCTGTAGGTGCCGACCTGGGTGACGATGATGAAGGTCTCCCCGGTCTCCTCGGCCGCCTTGCTCTCCAGCCGCAGCAGCCGATCGAGCGAGACGAGCGGGAGGAGGCGGTTGCGCAGCCGCAGCACGGGGGTCCCGTTGATCCGCTCGATCTTGTGCTCGCTGTCGGCGGCGGCCCGGACCAGCTCGACCACGCTGATCTGCGGCATCGCGAACCGCTCGCCGGCGCACTCGACGATCAGCGCCGAGACGATCGCCAGCGTCAGCGGGATCTTGATGGTGAAGGTGGAGCCGCGGCCCTGGGTCGACTTCAGCTCGATCGTGCCGCCGATCTTCTCGATGTTCGTGCGGACCACGTCCATGCCGACGCCGCGGCCGGAGACATTCGTCACCTTCGTGGCGGTCGAGAAGCCGGCCTTGAAGATGAACTGCTGGATCTGCGCCTCGGTCATCGCCGCCAGCTCCTGCTCGCTGGCCAGACCGTTCTGCAGCACCTTGCGCTTGATGGCGTCGATGTTGAGACCGCGACCGTCGTCGGCGATCTCGATGATGATGTGGCCGCCCTCGTGATAGGCGTTGAGCGTGACGCGCCCCACCTCGGACTTGCCAGCCTTCACCCGGTCGGCCGGAATCTCCAGCCCGTGGTCGGCGGAGTTGCGGACCATGTGGGTGAGCGGATCCTTGATCAGCTCCAGCACCTGCCGATCGAGCTCGGTCTCGGCGCCGAGCATCTGCAGGTCGATCTTCTTGCCCAGATCGTGCGACAGGTCGCGGATCAGGCGCGGCAGCTTCGCCCACGCGTTCCCGATCGGCTGCATGCGCGTCTTCATGACGCCTTCCTGCAGCTCGGACGTCACGTGGTTGAGGCGCTGCAGCGGTGCGGCGAACTCGCTGTCCTTCTGGCTGCGCAGGATCTGCAGCAGCTGGTTGCGTGTCAGCACCAGCTCCGAGACCATCGTCATCAGGTTCTCGAGCAGGTCGACGCCGACCCGGATCGACTGGTTGGCGAGGGCCGATTCCTTGGCTTCGGCCGCGACCGGCGCCCGGACCTCCTCGTGATGCTCCACCGGCTCGGGGGCGCGGGCGGGCGGCTGCGCCTCCTCGATCACGGCGAGCGGCTGGGAGGGCGCCGCGGGAACCGACGCGGGTGCCGGGGCCGGCGCCTCCGCGACGACGGGGGCCGGCGCCTCGGTCTC
>CANGXM010000363.1 GCA_947457845.1 Rhodospirillales bacterium
GCGACCGCGCCCGCGGCGTCCACGCCCTCGTCGCCGAGCCAGGCGGCGGCCTCGTCGCGGTTGAGGACGATCAGGTCGATGCCGGAGAGGTCCCGCGGCAGGCGGACGGCCTTCGGCGTGGAGACCGTGTCGACCGCGAGGCGGAACGCGCCCGCGCGCCGCCGGGCGAGAAGATCCGCGAGCGTGGCGGCGGGCAGGTTGCAGTCGGCGAAGACCCAGGCGGCGGCGTCCATCGCGGCGCCCGCGCGGGCGACCGCGTCGGGCCCGAATCCGTCGAAGACCGCCATGTCGGCGATGCCGACGACGAGGTCGCTGGCGCCGTCGAGGACCGCGACGTATTCCGCCGTCCGTTCGCCGGGCACGATGTCGACCAGGGCCGCGTCCACCCCGGCCTGAGCGAGGTGATCGAGGATCGCCCGGCCCTCGGGCCCCTCCCCGATCCGGGAGACGAGCGAGACGCGCGTGCCGAGCCGCGCGAGGTTCTCGGCCACGTTCCGTGCGACGCCGCCGAAGCGGCGGCTGCCGGTCATGGGATTGGAGGTGCCGGGACGCACCGGGCCGGCCGCCCGGTACTTGCGGTCGATGGTGGCCCCGCCGATGCAGACGACACCCGCCTCCAACGCCCCATCCCCCTTCGAACCGTCCGACAGAGACGATCATCTTGTATACAGGATCTTGTCAACCTACGCTGGACGGGAATGCGAAGGGAAATCCACGACATGGCCCCGACAGGACCGATCCCCGTCATCGACATCGCCCCGTTCCGCACCGGGTCCGCCGACGGCCCGGCGGTGGTCGACGCGGTCGCGGCGGCCTGCCGCGACATCGGGTTCTTCGTCGTGACCGGCCACGGCGTGCCGGAGGCGACGACGCGCGCCCTCTACGACGGCGCCCGGGCCTTCTTCGACCGCCCGGCCGACGCCAAGCGCGCGGTCGGCCGGACCGCGCGGCGGCCGGGCGGCGTCATGTACGCCGCGCTGGGTGCCGAGGCGCTGGCGGCCACCACGGGCGTGAAGACCCCCGGCGACGTGAAGGAGAGCCTGAACTTCGGCCCCTTCCTCGACGGCGACGACTGGCCGGCCGATCTCGCCGGCCTCCACGAGGCCTTCGCGGCCTACTACGCGGCGATGGACGACCTGGCCCGCACGATGCGGGCCGTCTTCTGCCGGGCGATCGGCCTTCCGCCAGACCATTTCGAACCCGCCTTCGTCGACCATCTCTCGGCGGTGCGGGTGATCGACTATCCCCAGCAGACGGCCCCGCCCCTGCCCGGCCAGCTCCGCGCCGGGGCGCACACCGACTACGGGTTCATCACCATCCTGCGATCGGAGGCGGCGGACGGCGGCCTCGAGGTCCGGACCCGATCGGGCGACTGGATCGACGCCCCCGCGGTCGATGGCGCCTTCGTGATCAACATCGGCGACGCGCTGATGCGATGGACGAACGACGCCTGGGTCTCCACCCCGCACCGGGTGGCGAATCCGGCGTCCGGGGCGGGAAGCCGGCGCCAGTCGATCCCCTTCTTCCTGAACCCGCGGGCGGACACGGTGATCGACTGCCTGCCCGCCTTCCGCGCCGACCGGCCGGCCCGCTATCCGCCGATCACCTATGGCGACTGGATCGCGCTGAAGACGAAGCAGGCGTTCGGCTGAGACGGGCGGCGGCCCTCACCCTCCCGCCCGCTCCCACCGCATCGCGACGGGCGTCCCCGCCGCCGTCAGCAGCGCGTGGACGGGCGAGAAGCGCATCAGCTCGCCGGTCCAGACCGCGAGGCGGGCGTCGTCCGCGTCGGTGTCGATCGTGAGGACGAGGCGGACCTCCCGCCACGGATTGCCGACGGCTTCCGCCAGCCAGACCCCGCGCCGGTCCAGCACCGCCTCCGCCGCGACGGACAGCGTGCGGATCGCGATCCCGTCGCGCCGGGCGATGCGGCGCAGGATGACGTTCGACACGCCGACCAGCGCCGCGACCAGCGTCTCGGTCGGCGCCGGCCCCTCGTCGGTGCCGCCGCGCTCGGGCGGCTCGTCGATCGCCACCACATGCCCGCGCACCCGCACCCGGCTGAGCGCGTAGCCGGGGCAGTCGCCCGCGATGCGCAGGGTCACCGGTTCCAGCAGCGCCGGATCGTCGACCAGCGGCCCGGTCACCGCGGGTCAGCCCTGCCGGGGGCGGAAGACGTCGTGCACCACGCGGTCGCCCGGGCGGATGCCGAGGCGCCGCGTGAGCCCCCCGTTCACCTCGAGGATGCCCAGCACCGGATAGCGCGACGGGACGGGCGTCGTGTCGTGCGGGATCGCGTTCTCGTGGATGTGGACGATGCGGCCCGTGCGGTCGACGAACACCATGTCCAGCGGGATCAGCGTGTTCATCATCCAGAAGGACGCCATGCGTTCGACCGGGTTGATGAACAGCATGCCTTGGTCGTCGTCCATCCGCTCCCGCCACATCAGGCCCTGCGCCTGCTGGGCCGGCGTCAGCGCGAGTTCGATGCGGAACGGGTGACGCTGCCCGCCCTGGGTCTCGATCACGAGGCTGGATGTCGGGAAGGTCTGCATCTGCGGAGGCTGCTGCGCCGCGGCCGGGAGGACGATGGTAGCGGCGATCAGGGCTGCGAGCACGCCGCGACGCGACGCGACGGAGGGGACGGCGGTGTTCGGCATCGGGCGTTCCGGGCACGGACGGGACGGGCGACAGGCAATCACGGCGCCGTCACCGCGTCCACCACGGCCTTCACCGCGTCGCGCACCGGCCCCGGGCGCGGCGCGTCGGCGAAGGTGACGAACCAGTGCTCCGGCGGGGCGTGGCCCATCCGGTGGTGCCAGACGATCGACCGCAGCACCGACATGGCCTCGGCGTTCGGGCGGGTCGCGGCGGGATCGATCCCGTTGAGCCGCGCCCACATGCCCGCCCAGCAGCGCCCGACCGCCCAGGGATTGTAGCCGCCGCCGCCCAGCACGAGCGTGCGCGGGGCGAGGCCGGCGACGGTCGTCACCGCGTCCCAGTGGGCGCGGTTGGAGATCTCCAGCCGGCTCATCGGATCGTCGGCCAGCGCGTCGCAGCCGGACTGGACGACGACGGCCTGCGGGGCGAAGGCGCGCGCCAGCGGCACGATCGCGCGGGCGAGGACGTAGGCGAGTTCGTCGTCGTTGAAGCTGGGCGGGACCGGCAGGTTTCGCGCCGTACCGCCGGCCCGGTCGTGGACGGCGCCGGTGCGCGGCCAGCGCCCGTCCTCGTGGACCGATACGGTGAGGACGCGCGGATCGTCGTGGAACGCGATCTCCACCCCGTCGCCGTGATGGGCGTCGA
>CANGXM010000364.1 GCA_947457845.1 Rhodospirillales bacterium
CATCGGGATCTCCGGGTCGGTTGTGGTGAAGCGTGGTAACTCCATCCTAGCCGACCTGCCCGATGGCCACCTCCCGATCGCCGCCCGGGGTGGGGCATGCCCCACCCCGGGCGATCAGCGAAATTCCACCAACTCCGTGGACGCTAACCGCGGCCGAAGAGGTCGAACCCGAGATGGGCGCGAACCTGCGGGAGTGGTCGGCGGATGCGGCCAAGCGCGCCGTCCCGAAGGCCGACGTCTATTGGGCCTACGTGCGCCACGTCGAGGCCGCGGGCCGGCGGGAGTTCCGGCCGGATCCCGAGGCGCTGTTCTGGAAGCGGCTGAAGACGATGTGCCCGGGGCTGTCGGAGGCGCGGCCCCGGGCCGGTTCGCGGCAACGGGTCGTCCTGCTGCCGACGCTGGCCGAAGCGCGGGCGGCGTTCGAGCGGCACATGGGCGGGGAGCCGATCGCGTGGAGCCTCGACGGTGTCGAGCGTGCCGATGCTGCGTGACGTGGCGATCCTGCCCAGGGGTGAGCGCGCCGGGGGTGGTCCAAGTGACCCGGGTGGTGGTCCAAGTGCCGGCGCGCTGAAACCCGCAGAAACCCTGGGCTGGTCCAAGTGGTCCGGGTGGACCGGGCTTTTTCGCAACTCCTTTTATATGCGTGTGTGTGTGAGCGTGATGTGCGTTTCGTTCTCTATAAGAAATTCAAAAGACTTGGACCACTTGGACCACCTGGACCAAGCTAGAGTTTCTGCGGGGTTCAGCGGTCCAAGGTAAGCCGCGGCACTTGGACCACCTTGGACCAAAGCGGCCTCTTTCGCCCCTCCTGGGCAGGCTGTGGCGCCCGATCGGCCGGGCCGGTCATTCACCGAAACATGGGTCACGGTGAATAGGGGGTCGGCGGTGCGTTTTCGGCCTTGGCTCAGAACAGGGGCGGCGCGGGCTCCGACGGTCAGCGGAAGGGCCACGCGGGCCGCGTCTGCGGTACGGTCCCGACGTCTGCGTCCGATCGCGATTGCCCGCCGCCCTGCACCTTGCGGAGACGCTCGGCGAGCGGCACCCCGCGGGCGACCAGATCCTCAAGGTCAGCAAGAAAGACGCGCGTGCTTTGGATCACCTCGAGCTGCGCCTCTGCTTCTCGTCCAATGGCGCGCATCTGGTCGAGGCGGCGTTGTACCTGCTCCCGATCGTAGGCCCTGAGTTGCTCAAGGATGCTGGTCGCGAGCACGTAGAAGCGGGCGACGTCGTTGCAGAGGTCGGCGTCGAGAACGCCGATTTCGCCCGCCAGCGACCGATAGAGGACCAGGTAGTCTTCCTTCGCAACCGGCGCCGGCGGCGGAAAGAAACCGCGCTGGAAGGCGACGGCTTGCCACTTCGGGTCGAGATACTCTCGGTACCAGTCGATCATCTCCCGCCGCTCGATGAGGGAGACGATGGCGCCGATCTCCCCCGCGAGGGCGCCCGCGATTCGGCGCCTATGCGCTTCCTCCTGGGCGGCCCGATGACGCTCCGACTGGGCGACCGTTCGGTCGGTCTGACGCTTCAGGGCGGCGGCGCCGATCAGGGCGGCGCCGATCGCGAGGAGCCCCGCGGCGATCGTTCCGATCGCCTGTATGAGGGCGCCTATGACGGTACCGGCGTCGCTGGGCTGTAAGCCGTCCGCCATGACGCTACGCCGACCCGATCGGCTCAGCGTCGGTCAGCGCGTCGGCCTCGCCGCTGCTGGGCGCGTAGCCGGCGCGACGCAAGAACTGGACCAGCTCGGCGCTGTCCATCTCGTCGACCTCGCGGCGCCGATCGTCGACCTGCAGGCTCTGCGCCGGCTTCCCCCACGCTCGATCGAGGATGGCGGTCGCGGCCGAGACGCGGGCGGCGGGCGCTGCCTTGTCGTCGCGCATGACGGCGGCCAGCACTTCGAGGGCCTCGACGGTCTTCACCCTGGCGGCTTCACGAAGCTCGGGCGGGACGGCGGGACGCCCGCCGGGGTTTCCGCTCTTGCCCTTCTGGAACGCCATGGCTGCACCCAACAATCGGTGGTCGACTGCCGGCGACGATAGCACAACCGGCCGCGGTCGTCGCGCTCCTGGGCGGAACGGGTCGGACGGGTGAGCGGCCGGCGGGGTCTGGTCGGCGCCGAGGGTTGGGGTTCCGCGGCTCGGGGGTGACCGGCCCGATCGGAACGGCGGGCGGAACGGTCGGCGCCACGACCCCGCGGATTTCCTGCCGATCCGGCGGAACGGAGAGCGGAACGCCATCGCGCTCTTGGGCGGAACCGACGACCGCTGAAACCCCGAAATCCGACACGCTGCTTACCCGGTGCTTACCCGGAACGAACAAGGGCCCAGCCGGTGAAGGCTAGGCCCTTGATTTCATTGGTGGACCCAAGCGGGATCGAACCGCTGACCTCTACAATGCCATTGTAGCGCTCTCCCAGCTGAGCTATGGGCCCGAAACTCTTGGTCGCCGCGGTCTGGGTTCGCGGCGGACCGGGACTATGCGAGCGGCCCGCGTCGGGTTCAAGGGAAAAAACAGAGCCCCTCGAACCGGCGGCGTCAGCGCTCCTCCTCGCCCTCCTCGATCTCGACGACCTCGCCCACGTCGTCTTCGTCGCCGAGTTCGGACGTGTCCTCGATGAGCACGTCCTCCTCGTCCTCGGCCGCTTCCTCGTCAGCCTCGATGTCCTCGACGGGAAGCTCGTCGTCGGCCTCCTCGGCGAGCACGTCGGCCTCCTCGGGAGCCTCGGCCTCCTCGGTCTCGACCTCCTCGCCCTCCTCCGCGCGGACCGCGACCGGGCGCTTGACCTCCTCGACCGGGATCGGGCGGGCCCGGCGCGAGCGGAGCAGCGCCTCGGGGTCGAAGACCGTCGCGCAGGCGGGGCACACGGGCGGCTCCTTGCGCATGTCGTAGTAGCGCGTCCCGCAGTTCGGGCACAGGCGCTTGATGCCCCATTCGGCCTTTGCCACGAACGTCCTCCGTCGAAACGTCGATCGCGGCGAGAGGGGATCCTTCGCCGGCCGGGTCCAATGTCAGATGCAGGAGGGCTTGTCAAAAGCAAACTTGGCTGCGGCGGCCGGGCCCCGCCGGCTTCCGGGCTAACGCCACGCATGGTAAGACCGCCGGGCGACCGGCCCCGCGGACCCGAACACCATGCCTGTGCGAACCTCCTCCCCCGCCTCCCCGCTCGTCGGCGACGTCCGCATCCCCGGGGACGGGGCCGTGGCGCGGGTCGCCGTCCTCCTCGCGACGGCCGCGACCGGCGTCTCGGTCGTCGACGGCCTGCCGCCCGGGCCGCGCACCGACCGGCTGCTGGCAG
>CANGXM010000365.1 GCA_947457845.1 Rhodospirillales bacterium
AGCGCGACCGTGGCCGCCGCCGCGCCGGCGAGCACGGTGCGGCGGCGCGGGCCGTCACGCATGGGCGAGGGCATGGCGGACCACCTTTCGCATCACGGTCGGGATCGCATGGTCGGACAACCGGTCGGGCGACACCCAGATCCCGTCCGCCGCCGCCCAGTCGGGGCCCGCACGGCCGGTGACGACGGTCAGCTCCAGTTCGAAGTGGGTGAAGCCGTGGCGCACGAGGCCGGGCAGCGGGCGCCAGTCCGTCCGCACCGGCGCCCAGGCCAGGGCGTCGGCGGGCGCCTCCGCCCGCCAGTCCGACGACGGCACCTCCATCATCCCGCCCAGCAGGCCGGTTTCCGGCCGGCGGCGCAGCAGCACGTCGCCCGCGGGGTTGAGGGTCCAGAAGGCGGTGCCGCGGCGCAGCGGGCGGACGGGCTTCGCCGCCTTGGCCGGCAGGTCCTCGGCGATCCCCGCCACCCGCGCCCGGCAGTCGGCGACGACCGGGCAGAGGACGCACCGCGGCCTGCGCGGCGTGCACACGGTGGCGCCGAGGTCCATCATCGCCTGGGTGTGGTCGCCCGGCCGGTCGTCGGGCACCAGCGTGGCGGCGTGTGCCTTCAGCTTCGCCTTGGCGCCGGGCAGCGGGTCGGTCAGCGCGAAGAGGCGCGAGACGACGCGTTCGATGTTCCCGTCCACCGCCGTCGCCCGCCGGTCGAAGGCGATCGCCGCGATGGCGGCGGCCGTGTAGGCGCCGACGCCCGGGAGCGCCAGCAGCGCCGCCTCCTCCTCCGGGAACCGGCCGTCGAGGTCCCGGCTCACCACCTGGGCGCAGCGGTGCAGGTTGCGCGCACGGGCGTAGTAGCCGAGGCCCGCCCACGCCGTCAGCACCGCGTCGAGGTCGGTGGCGGCGAGGTCGTGGACGGTGGGCCAGCGTTCGGTGAAGGCGCGGAAATAGCCGGCGACCGCCACCACGGTCGTCTGCTGGAGCATCACCTCCGACAGCCAGACCCGGTAGGGGTCCTGGCGGACGCCCGGCGGTGCGCGCCAGGGCAGGACGCGCCGGTGCCGGTCGTACCAGTCGAGGAGGCGGGCGGACGGGGACGCGTCGGGCATTGCGGCGGGGGCCGGGATCGGGTTTCAGTGGTGCATGATGTGAGGGGCCGCGCGCGCCGCGCCAGCCCCGCCCGGAACTGGGAAGCGTCGATGGCCGCACCCCGCACCCTCGCCGGCGTCGTCCCGGCCATCGCCGCCAAGGCGATGCAGAAGCGCGGGCTCGCGTTCGGCCCGCTGCTGGCCGACTGGGCGTCGATCGTCGGGCCGTGGCTCGCGGACCGCTGCGTCCCGTTCAAGCTGACGTTCCCGCCGGGCAAGCGGTCGGACGCCGTCCTGCATCTGAAGATCGAGAGCAGCGCCGCGCTGGAGCTGCAGCACTCCGAACAGCAGGTGCTGGAGCGGATCAACGCCTTCTTCGGCTATGGCGCGGTCGCCCGGCTCAAGCTCCTGCACGCGCCCGCGTCGATCCCCCGCCGGTCCAAGCCGCTGCTGGTGCCCGACGCGGCCCGGCTCGCGACGCTCACGGGCGGCCTCAATTCGGTCACGGATCCCGCGTTGAAGGAACGTCTGGAGAGCCTCGCGCGGGCGATGTCCGCGCGGTCACCGTCCTGACGGGCTTGCCGTGGTGCCGGCGGGTCCCTATCCTGATACCAGATCTGGGAGCTTGGTGATGAACAACATCAAGATGTGGGCCATGGTGCCGGTCCTCGCGATGGCCTTCGGCATCGCCGCCACCGGTCCGGCCCTCGCCCAGGACCGGTCGGTCGTGGCGCAGGCGCCCGCCGCGCAGGGCGCCCTGTTCGAGGAGCGGATCCTCGGCCGGCCGGACGCGCCGGTCACGATCTACGAGTTCGCCTCGATGACGTGCCCGCACTGCGCGACGTTCCACAACGACATCCTGCCGCAGATCAAGGCGGCCTACATCGACACCGGCAAGGTGAAGCTGGTGATGCGGGAGTTCCCGTTCGACCGCGCGGCGCTGGCCGGCGCGATGGTGGCGCGGTGCCTTCCGGCGGAGCGCTTCTATCCGTTCCTCGACGTGCTGTTCAAGACGCAGCGCCAGTGGGCGACGGCGCAGGACCCGGCCCGGCCGCTTCAGCAGAACGCGCGTCTGGCCGGCATGTCCGAGGCCGATTTCCAGGCCTGCGTGAGCAATGGACAGCTGGCCGACTGGATCCTCCAGCGGCGGCTGGACGCCACCAACCAGTTCCGGGTCGAGTCGACGCCCACCTTCGTGTTCAACGACGGCAAGGAGCGCATCGTCGGCGCCATGCCGTTCGAGGACTTCAAGAAGGTGATCGACCGCCTGCTGCCGCCGGGCTGAGGCCGGGACCGGCGTGCAGTTCGTCCGCCTGCGGATCGCCGGGTTCAAGAGCTTCGTCGACGGGACGGAGCTGACGGTCGAGCCGGGGACGACCGGCATCGTCGGCCCCAACGGCTGCGGCAAGTCGAACCTCGTCGAGGCGCTGCGCTGGGTCATGGGGGAGACCTCGGCGCGGCGCATGCGTGGCGAGGACATGGACGATGTGATCTTCGGCGGCACCGCGCAGCGCCCGGCGCGGAACGTCGCCGAGGTCGTCCTCGTCCTCGACAACCGCGACCGCAGGGCGCCGGCGCTGTTCAACGACACCGATGAGATCGAGGTTTCCCGCCGGATCGAGCGTGGTGCTGGCTCGGACTACCGGGTGAACGGCCGCTCGGTCCGGGCGCGGGACGTCCAGATCCTGTTCGCCGACGCGGCCAGCGGGGCCGGATCGGCGGCGCTGGTCAGCCAGGGGCGCGTCGGCACCATCATCAACGCCCGGCCGGCCGAGCGGCGCCAGCTGCTGGAGGAGGCGGCCGGCGTCGCCGGCCTCCACACCCGCCGCCACGAGGCCGAGCTCAAGCTTCGCGCGGCCGAACAGAACCTCGTCCGCCTCGACGACATCCTGCGGACGATGGAGGGCCAGCTGCGCGGCCTCCGGTCCCAGGCCCGGCAGGCCGTCCGCTACCGCACGCTGTCCGAGCAGATCCGCCGGTTCGAGGCGATGGTTCTGCTGCTGCGCTGGGACGCGGCGCTGGCGGAGGAGGCCGGGGCGCGCAAGGCCCATGCGGCCGCCGAGGCCGTAGTCGGCACCGCGATGCTGGAGGTGGCGGCGGCCACGACCGCCGCGACCGAGGCGGCGGTGCGCCTGCCCGACCTGCGCAGGGCGGAGGCCGAGGCCGCGGC
>CANGXM010000366.1 GCA_947457845.1 Rhodospirillales bacterium
CGCCGCCCGTCGGGCCGGCGGGGGCCGCCGGTGTCCGGCCGCCGCCGTCCGTTCCCTGCCGGTCGCCGCGCTCGCGGACCCGCCGCCGGTCGCTCGAAGCCTTGGCGACGCGCGCGACGAGGAAGCCGGCGAGGAACGCCCCGCCGACGAAGATCTCCGGGTTGCGGCGGGCGTAGTTCTCGGCTTCCGACAGCACGTCGTCGATGTCGCGCTGCTGGACCCGCCGTGCCCAGGTCTCGACCTGGTCGGCGGCCGTCTCCGCGTAGCGGGCGACGAACCCGATCTCGCCGCCCTCCATGCGGCCGGCGGCGGCGTGCAGCGCGTCGGCCACACCGGTCAGCCCCTCGGCGGCGCGCTGCTGCTGCTGTCCGAGGATCGTGCGTGCCTCGTCCCGGCCCCGGTCGAGGATCCGGTCCGTCGCGTTCCGGACGTCCTGTGCGGCGGGTTCGCCGCCGGTCTCGCGTGTGGCCATCGATTACCTCCTTGCCAGCGGGGCCCGGTCCTCGGCTTCATCCGTCGGCCGGCGTCTGTCAGAACACCGCCGTCCGGGAGCGGTTCCGCCCGCCCTGCCACACCGACGCGAGGTCCCCATGGTCGAACCCGTCGCCATCGCCAGCGATCCCTCCGGTCCCGGTCCGAACGAGGACACGGCGGGGTCCGCGGGGAACGCCCGGCGCGGGGCGGCCTGGGTGATCGACGGCTGCACCGACGTGGCCGGCCGCACCTTCGTTCCGGGCGAACCGAGCGATGCCGCCTGGTACGCGCGCACGCTGGAGGCCGCCTTCGAGGATCTGTGGGACGGGTCGCCCGGGGCGGTCGCACGGGCCGCGATCGGGCGGGCGGCGGCGGCGTGGTCGGCCGCGGTCGGGGCGGTGGAGGTTCCGCGGTACGGCCTGCCCTCGGCGGCGGCGGTGTGGGCCACCTGGTCGGACGACCGGCTGACGGTCGCGGGCCTCGGCGACTGCACGGCGATCCTCCGTCCGGACGGCGGTCCGGCGCGGTCGCTCGGGCGCCACGGGATCACGGTGTCGGAGGCGGCGCTCAACGCCGCGGTGCGGCGGCTCCAGCAATCCGGCGTCGAGGACCCCGCGCAGCGTCGGTCCGCCCTGGCCGACCGGCTCCGGACGGCGCGGGCGCGGATGAACGCGCCCGGCGGCTACTGGATCTTCTCGATCGACCCGGCCGCGGCCGACCACCTCGACACGGTCGAGGAGCGGCTGGAGGGCGGCGGCCACGTGCTGCTCGCCTCCGACGGGTTCTGGCGGCTGGTCGACCCCTACGGCGTGCTCACGGCCGACGCGCTGATGGACGCCGTCGTCGCCCGCGGCCCCGCGGCCGTGCTGGCCGACCTCCGCGCGATCGAGGCCGGGGACGCGGCCTGCGTCCGCTTTCCGCGCCTGAAGGTGCGGGACGACGCGACGGCCGTCCTCCTCAGGTACGGCTGAGGGCGTCGCGGTCCACGGGCCGCCCGCGGGCGAGGAAGAGCCAGAGGATCGCCGCCGACTCCAGCACGATCAGCCCCGCCAGCGCCACCCGATGTCCGTGCGGGCTGAAGCCGCCGCCGTCGGGCGCCGGGAAGGCGCCGACGACGAGGCCGATCCCCGACTGGAGGAGGAAGGCGGTCGCGAACATCAGCAGGTTCAGCGACGTGCTGGCCCGCCCCGCCATCGACGGGGGGAACCCCTGCGCGAGGACGGCGTAGGCGAGGGCGGAGGTGGCCGCGGTGAAGCCGACGACCGTCCACAGCACGATGGCGCCGCCGCTCCAGACGTCGGCCGCGATCAGGGCCTGGGCGGCGACCGCGACCGCCATCGCCGCGCCGGCGAAGGCCATCGTCGGAATGCCCGCCCGCGCCAGCCGCCCGGCCGCCCAGCCGTTGACGAGATAGCCCGCCACCATGGCGATGGCGAGATTCTGGAGGAGGACGGCGGTCTCCGCCCGGTCGAGGCCGTCGACGTCGCGCAGGTAGGGGCCGGCCCACAGGCCCGCGTAGGCGAGCAGGCCCGCCTGGACCACGGCGCTGGCCGGCGCCACGCGGCGGAACAGAGGGTCGCGGAAGACCACCCCCACCCCGCCGATCTGCTCGCGCAGCGACCCCGTAGCCCTCAAGCCGCCGGGCCCGTCGGGTACGATGGCGAGGACGATGGCCGACGCCGCGACCGAGAGCACCGCGAGCCCCAGGAACAGGCCGCGCCAGTCGGTCACCGTGAGCAGGGCCGCCACCGGGGTCGTGGCGAAGATGGCGCCCAGGCTGCCGGCGGCGAGATAGGCGCCGTTGACGAAGGGCAGCCGGTCCGGCGGGAACCATTCCGCATGGGCCTTGACCGCGGCCATGAGACAGGCCGAGACGCCGAGCCCGATCAGCGCCCGCCCGGCCGCGAGTTCGACGAGGCCGCGGCCCGTCGCGAAGACGACGCATCCGGCCGCCGCGAACAGCAGCAGCCCGCCCGCCACCCGCCGCGGCCCGTAGCGGTCGAGGAGAATGCCCACCGGGATCTGCGCGGCGGCGAAGGTCATCAGGAACGCCGCCGTCAGGAGGCCGAGCGATCCGGCGCCGACGCCGATCGAGGCGGCGAGGTCCTCGGCGATGACCGCGTTCACCGTGCGGAAGACGTGGGACAGGAAGTAGCCCGCCGCGAACGGCAGGAAGACCGTCGCGACGATGGTCACCGACCGTCGCTCCAACGTGGCGTCCACCTCTGGCACTCCTCGGCCCCGG
Source organism: Rhodospirillales bacterium (assembly GCA_947457845.1). GTDB lineage: Bacteria > Pseudomonadota > Alphaproteobacteria > Azospirillales > Azospirillaceae > CANGXM01. Next base: position 2,720 of record CANGXM010000366.1, read on the forward strand.
TCCGTCCGCGCGAGAGGCCTTCGTCGGGCCGGGACGATCGTGGCGGAGGATGGGGGGCGCCGGGCCGTCCGGCAATGCCGCCCCGCGCATGGCGGGTGTTCCGCGGACCGGGGCGGCGCGGAGAGGCGTGTGGACCGTCCGGAACCCCTGCGATCCCGAGGCTTCGGATCGACTTCATATCGAAAGTCGTAACATCTTCGAACAAATAAATCGTGAATCGCAGAATTCGAAGTCAATATTCCGCCAACGCAAAAGTGGTAGTCAGGCTATGGATAACGTTCCTTTAATGAATTGGGGTCTTAGTGCGTCTAAAGTTTATCGGCGCCTTACGCATCGGAGGCGAGGAGCAAAGTGAAGACAACTGCCCCTCTACTGATAATGGCGATCGCCAGCGTGGCCGGATGCTCGTTCGATCGGGCATCCGCCCCCTCGGCTCCGCCGCCGCCGCCCGTGACCGCGGCCGCGCCGGCACCTGCCCGGTCGGCACCACCGACGGTGCGGCCGACCCGGCGCA
>CANGXM010000367.1 GCA_947457845.1 Rhodospirillales bacterium
CCGACACGGGCGGGCACGACTGGGGGGCGATGATGTTCGAGTACCGCGACCACGGCCTCGACCACCCGCACCTCCTGCTGGCGCCGGGTGCCGCCATCGCCACGGTGGCCTTCGTCCTCTCCCGGGCGCTCGACCCCGGCGTGGACGGGGCCCCGCCACGCCGGCTAACCGCCGACCCTCACCCGTAGGTGAGATCGCGGGCCTTGCCCCAGAAGACGCGGTAGGCGAACACTGTGTAGCCGAGGATCGTGGGAAGCACGACCGCCGCTCCGGCGAGGATGATCGCAAGGCTCTCGTCCGACGCCGCTGCCTGCCAGATCGTGAGCCGTTCCGGCACCACGTAGGGGAAGAACGAGTAGGCGAGGCCCTGAAAGCCAAGCACGAACACGCCGACCGCTCCGGCGAAGGGCACCCAGCACCAGCGGTCGTCGGCGCGGGGCAGGGTGCGCAGGACCGCCCAGAGGACCGCGAAGAGGGCGCCCGTCACCAGCGGGATCGGCGCCAGCAGCAGGATCTGGGGCAGGGCGAACCACTTCTCCAGGATCCGAGGGCTGACCAGCGGCGTCGCGAGCGACACCGCCACCACGCCGAGACCCGCCAGCCACAGCGTCCGCCGCGCCCAGAGCGCCGCGCGCGCCTGAACCGCGCCGTCCGTCTTCATCACCAGCCACGCCGCACCGATGAAGGCGTAGGCGGCCGCCAGGCAGAGCGCCGTCAGGGCCGAGAAGGCCGCCGCCGAGGGACCGCCCTGGAAGCCGAGGATGTACTGACCCAGCATCCATCCTTGCGCGAGCGACGCCGCGGCGGACCCGCCGACGAACGCCCGGTCCCACCAGACCTTGTGCCCGGCTCCGGACTTGGCGCGGAACTCGAACGCGACGCCCCGCAGCGTCAACCCGAGCAACAGGACGGCCACAGGCAGGTAGAGCGCGGTCAGGATCATGCCGTGCGCCGAGGGGAAGGCGACGAGAAGCAGGCCGATCCCCAGCACGAGCCACGTCTCGTTCGCGTCCCAGAAGGGACCGATCGAGGCGATCATCCGGTCGCGCTCGCCCTCGGGCGCGTCGGCCATAAGCAGGCCGACGCCCAGATCGTAGCCGTCGAGGATGACGTAGAGCAGGATCGACAGCCCCATCAGGGCGGCGAACACGACCGGCAGCCAGCCGGGACCGAAAAGCGCGTCCATGGCGTTTCCCCCGGCTCAGGCGGCCAGCGGCATCGGAACGCCGGCCGGTCGTGACGTCGCGTCGCCAGGCATCTCGCCCGCCTTCCTGGCGAGGTGGAAGACCGCGCCGACGTAGGCGGCCAGCAGCCCCGCATAGAGGGCGAGGTACATCAGCAGCGTGGTCAGCACCGTGCCCGCACCGTGCGGCGCCACCGCGTCGGCGGTGCTCAGAACGCCGGTGACGAGCCAGGGCTGGCGCCCGATCTCGGTCACGTACCAGCCGGCCAGCGTCGCCACCCAGCCGGAGAACGTCATGCCGACCAGCGCCATGGCGAGGACGCGTGATGGTTCCGCCCCCCGGTGGCGCAGCTGCCACGCGCCGACCCACGAGACCAGCAGCATCAGCATCCCCACGCCCACCATGATGCGGAAGCCGAAGAAGACCGGCGCCACCGGCGGGTGCCTACCCGCGAAGTCGTTCAGCCCCGGCACCACGCCCGCCGGATCGTGCTTGAGGATCAGGCTGGCGCCGGACGGGATGCCGATCTCGAAGCGGTTCTCGCGCGCGGCCTCGTCCGGGATCGCGAACAGGAGGAGCGGCACGTTCCCCCGCGTCTCCCAGTTGCCCTCCATCGCGGCGACCTTGGCCGGCTGGTGTTCCAGCGTGTTCAGCCCGTGCATATCACCGACGAGGATCTGCACCGGGATCAGCACGGCCGCGAGCCGCACGCCCGTCTTCAGACCCGCCGCCACGCCGCCCGACCGGTCGCCGCGCAGCCAGCGCCACGCCGACAGGCCGGCGATCAGGAAGGCGCAGGTGAGCCCCGACGCCAGCAGCATGTGGGCCAGCCGATAGGGCATGGAGGGCGAGAAGACGATCGCCCACCAGTCGGTCGCGTGCGCCACGCCGTCGCGCATCTCGAACCCGACCGGCGTGTGCATCCAGCTGTTCAGCACCAGGATCCAGAAGGCCGACGCGGTCGTGCCCAGCGCCACCAGCACGGTCGCGAGCGTGTGGACCCGGTTCGACACCCGGCCCTGTCCGAACAGCATGATCCCGAGGAACGTCGCCTCCAGGAAGAACGCGGTCAGCACCTCGTAGGCGAGCAGCGGCCCCGCGATGTTCCCCACCGTCTCCATGAAGCCCGGCCAGTTGGTGCCGAACTGGAAGCTCATGGTGATGCCGGAGACGACGCCGAGCGCGAACGACAGGGCGAACACCTTCACCCAGAACCGATAGGCCTCCGTCCATTTCGCATCGCCCGTGGCGTTGGCGCGCAGCTTGAAGAACAGCAGCACCCAGCCCATCGCGATCGTGATGGTGGGGAAGAGGATGTGGAACGAGATGTTCGCGCCGAACTGGATCCGGGCGAGCAGGAGCGGGTCCATGACGTGTTCTCCGACAGTGCCGGCGTCGCGGCTCGCGCCAGAGATGTCGCCGTACCCTCGGGCAGGCAATCGACGCGCGTGACGCGCGGCGTCCCGTCGCGGATCCGGCGGCGGTCGGGTGAGGGACGGGCGGTCGTTCGACAGCGCCATCGCCGCCGATCGTGCAAGCGGTACGACTGAACCCGAGAATGTGGAGCGGATGCGCTCGGATGCAGTGATCTGATCCTGGGGGTCTCCCCCGACCCGCCATGCGTGCTAGCTTTCCTGCCGTGACGTCCGATCCGGGCGTCGCCGGGAAACAGACGTCAGGCGCCACGCCCGAGGCCGGCCGCAGGGGACGGCCGTCAGGGCGTCGGCGTCATCGTCGCGGTTGTTGGCGGAGATCCGGACATGGTGCGGCTGAACGAGGTGCGGGCCGGTGAGAGCGCGGTCGCCTTTCCCGACGCGACCGACGCGGGCGTCGTCTTCGTCGGGCGCATCCGAACGCCCTGGACCGACCGGCTCGTCTGCCCGCGCCAGGGCCGCCCCGACGGGCCGATCTGCCGGATCGAGGTGTTCGAGCCCTGGGTCGCGGCGCTCGACGGCATGACCGAGTACGGGCGGCTGGAGGTGCTCTACTGGCTGCACGAATCCCGGCGCGATCTCGTCCGCCAATC
>CANGXM010000368.1 GCA_947457845.1 Rhodospirillales bacterium
GGCCGAGCCCGGGCGGCCCAGCGACGGCAACGCCGGCTGGATCGCCCACGTCGACATCCTGCCGCTCGCCTCGCCAAAGGTCTGGCGGAACCTGCCCCGGTGGCTGTTCGACCCGCTGGGGCCGCTGTCCATCCGCCCGGCCCATCTGCCCCGCCTGCTGCCTTGGCTGGCGCGGTTCGTCGCCGCCTCCTCCCCCGCCCGCATCGCCGGGAGCAGCCGCGCCATCCGCGCGCTGAACGCCTTGGCGCTCCCCGCCTGGGAACGGCGGCTCGACGGGCTCGGCCTCGCGGACCATCTGCGGCGCGCCGGGCAGCTCTCCGTCTGGTCGTCCGAGCGCGCCTTCGCGGCGGCGCGGGCGACCCTCGACACGCAGCGGCGCCTCGGCATCGCGGTCGAATTCCTCGACCGGCAAGGGATCGCCGGGATCGAGCCCGCGCTGGGCCCCCGTGCCGCGGCCGGCGCGCTCTATCACGACATGCTGCACGTGGCGGACCCGGCGCACCTGACGGCGGCGCTGCGCGACCGGGCGTTCGCGCGCCAGTGCCGGCACGTCGACGGGCGCGCCCAGGGCGTCGTGCCGACCCCCGACGGCGTCCGCATCCAGGTGGAGGGCAACCGCATGGTCGCGGCGTCCGCCTGCGTGATCGCGGCCGGGATCTGGTCGCGCCCGCTGGCCGCGGCCGTGGGCGACCCGGTCCCGCTCGACACCGAGCGAGGCTACAACGTCACGCTGCCGCCGGGCACCCTCGGGCTGACGCGGCCGGTCGCCTACGAGGGCGAGGGGTTCGTGACCACCCCCCTCGACACCGGCGACCGGGTGGGCGGCGCGGTGGAGTTCGGCGGGCTGGAGGCGGCGCCCGACATGCGCCGGGTCGACGCCATCCTCGCCCGCCTGCGCCCCTGGCTGCCCGACCTGCCGGCGCAGCTGCCCGACGGGCCGCGCTGGATGGGCTTCCGCCCCTCGCTTCCCGACAGCCTGCCGGTCATCGGACGCTCGGCCGCAAACCCGCGCATCGTCCACGCCTTCGGCCACGGCCACCACGGCCTGACCCAGGCGGCGGCGACGGCGGAGATCGTGGCGGCGCTGATCGCCGACCGGCCGCCGCCGACGGACCCCGCGCCCTATTCGCCCGCCCGCTTCCGCTGATCCGGGCGGAGCGGGCGGGCGGGCGACGCGGCGGGCGACCCCCGACCCCTTCGCATATCGTCTTTGCGCGCGGCGCGGGTATGCTATGGTTTCCGACCGTGCTCCCCGTGAGGGGCGCGTCCGTTCCGGCTCACCCATCGAAGCGGTCCCTGGCATGAAGCTCACGATCGAACGCGCCGCCCTTCTCCGGTCGCTGGGCCACGTTCAGCGGGTCGTGGAGCGCCGTAACACCATCCCCATCCTCTCCAACGTCCTGTTGAAGGCGAAGGGCGACGAGCTGGCGCTGACCGCCACCGACATGGACCTCGAGATCGTGGAGACCGTGGCGGCCGAGGTGGCGCGCGCGGGCGCGGCGACCGCCCCCGCCCACACGCTCTACGACATCGTGCGAAAGCTGCCCGACGGCTCCCAGGTGGAGATCGACGGCGGCGACGGCGGGATGATCACGCTGCGCTCCGGCCGGTCCCAGTTCAAGCTGGGCTGCCTGCCGGTCGAGGACTTCCCCCAGATGTCGGGCACCGACGTCTCGCACAGCTTCACCGTCGCGGCCGGCGACCTGCGCACCCTGATCGACCGCAGCCGCTTCGCGATCTCGACCGAGGAGACGCGCTACTACCTCAACGGCATCTATCTCCACGCCGCCAAGGCGCGGACGGGCGGCAGCGACATTCCCGTGCTTCGCGCGGTCGCCACCGACGGCCATCGCCTCGCCCGGGTGGAGATGCCGCTTCCCGCGGGGGCCGAGGGCATCCCGGGCGTCATCGTCCCGCGCAAGACGGTGGGCGAGATCCGGAACCTCATCGACGAGGCGGCGAGCGGGATCGAGGTCGCGATGTCGGAGACCAAGATCCGGTTCACCCTCGACGGGATCACGCTGACCTCCAAGCTGATCGACGGCACCTATCCCGACTACGAGCGGGTGATCCCGACCGGGAACGACAAGATCCTGGAGGTGGACGCCAAGGCCTTCGCGGCGGCCGTCGACCGGGTGGCCACCATCTCCACCGAGAAGAGCCGGGCGGTGAAGCTCTCGCTCGACCGCGGCTCCGTGGTGCTGTCCGCCACCTCGCCCGAGGCCGGCAGCGCCCAGGAGGAGATCGAGGTCTCCTACGACGCGGGGCCGCTGGAGATCGGGTTCAACTCCCGCTACCTGCTGGACATCACCCAGCAGATCGAGGGCGACGGCGCCCGCTTCGCCATGGCCGACCCCGCCTCGCCCACCGTGGTGCGGGACGTCGCCGACCCGTCGGCGCTCTATCTGCTGATGCCGATGCGGGTGTGAGGGCGCCCGCCCCGCCCCTCGACAGGCTCAGGGCGAGGCTCCCGGGACGCGTTCCCCGGGCCTCGTGGCGAGGCTGTCGAACCATGAGGCGGGCTCACCCGCCCGTGGGGTGAGGGTCGGACCCGTCGACCCCATCTGATCCCCCATGGCCTCGCTCGCGGTCACCCGCCTCGTCCTCACCCGCTTCCGCTCTTACGCCGCCGCCCGGATCCTGTGCGATCCGCGGCCGGTGGTGCTCGTGGGGCCCAACGGGGCGGGGAAGACCAACCTGCTGGAGGCGGTGAGCCTGCTCGCCCCCGGCCGCGGTCTCCGCCGGGCCAGGCTCGCGGAGGTGCAGCGGCTTGGCGAGACCGCGGGCTGGGCCGTCGCCGCGACGGTGGAAACGGCGGCCGGTCCCGTCGACGTCGGCACCGGCCGCGATCCCGCCGGCGGCGAGCGGCGCGTGGTGCGCATCGACGGGCAGCAGGCCCGCGGCCAGACCGCGCTGGCCGAGCATGTCGCGATGACGTGGCTCACCCCGCAGATGGATCGCCTCTTCCAGGAGGGGCCGTCGGCGCGGCGCCGCTTCCTCGACCGGCTCGTCTTCGGCTTCGACCCCGCCCACGCCGGACGCCTGACGCGCTACGAGCAGGCTCTGCGCGAGCGCGCCCGCCTGCTGCGCGACGGGCCGGCCGACCCGGCGTGGCTGGCCGCGCTGGAGGCGGAAATGGCGGGGTCGGGCGTGGCCGTCGCCGCCGCCCGGCGGGAC
>CANGXM010000369.1 GCA_947457845.1 Rhodospirillales bacterium
CGCCGACGCGGTCCCCCTCGCCCGCGCCGACGTCCAGGCCTGGCGGGAGACCTATCCCGGGATCGTTCCGCAGCGCTTCCTCGACCGTCTGGATCCCGCCGCCCGCGCCCGCTACTGGCGCGGCGCGCTCGGCGCCGCCCGCGGGCCGGCGGAGAGCGCGGTGTTCGTCGCCGAGATGCCGGGCCAGGGCATCGTCGGGTTCGGCGCCTGCGGGGACGAGCGGGTGGGCCTGCCCGACACCGACGGGGAGTTCCACGCCCTCTACCTCCTCAAGGTCGCGCAGGACCTCGGCCTCGGCCGGCGGCTGATGCAGGCGATGGCGCGGGAGCTGGTGCTGCGCGGCGCGCGCGCCGTCTCGGTCTGGACGCTGCGGGACAACCGGCGCGCCCGTGCCTTCTACGAGAAGCTGGGCGGGCGCCTGCTAGCCGAACGACCGCTCGATTTCGACGGGACCCCGGTTTGGGAGGTCGGCTACGGCTGGCCGGACGTGCGCGCCATGCTGGGCCCGGCGGTGGACGAGGAGGCGCCCCGATGAACGTGATCATCAGACCCGCCCGCGTGGCCGACGCCGCGCAGATCGCGCGGGTCCACGTCGCCTCCTGGCGCTCGACGTATCCCGGGATGTTGCCGGACCGGTTCCTGGTGAAGATGTCGGCCCCCGTGCAGGCCGACCGCTGGCGGCGCCTGCTGCGCGATCCGCGCACCGCGCGCGGCACCTACGTCGCGGCCGTCTCCGGGCACGGCGTCGTCGGATTCGGCTCCTGCGGGCGGCAGCGCTCGGCGCTCGACGCCTTCGGGGGGGAGTTCTTCACCCTCTACCTGCTCGACGACGTGCAGGGCCAGGGCCTCGGGCGGTTGCTGATGGCGACCATGGCCGCCGGGATGATGGAGGACGGGCTCTCCTCCGCCCTCGTCTGGGTGCTGGACGACAACCCCGCACGCTGGTTCTACGAGCGCATGGGCGGGGTGCGGGTGGCGGAGGTACCGTCGAAGTTCGCCGGTTCCGACATCACCGAGACCGCGTACGGCTGGGCCGACCTGGAACCGCTCGCCCGCTTGTCGGCGGGGCCACGGGTGCGCTAGGCCCCGCTTGTCGGCGGGGCCGCGGGTGAGATAGGGTCCGCGCCTTTCCGAGACCCGCCGGGTCCGTCGCGGGCCCCGGCGCCCCACCTGCGAACGGACCCCATGACCGACACCGTCCTGATCCTCGACTTCGGCTCGCAGGTCACGCAGCTGATCGCCCGGCGCGTCCGCGAGGCCGGCGTCTATTGCGAGATCGTGCCCTTCTCGGCCGACGAGGCGCGGATCCGGTCGTTCCAGCCCAAGGCGATCATCCTGTCGGGCGGGCCGGCCTCGGTGACGGAAGCGAACGCCCCCCGGGCGCCGGACGTCGTCTTCGCGATGGGCGTGCCGGTGCTGGGCATCTGCTATGGCCAGCAGACGATGTGCCAGCAGCTGGGCGGGCGGGTGGAGCCGTCCGACCACCGGGAGTTCGGCCGCGCCTTCGTCGACGTCGCCCAAGCCTGCGCGCTGTTCGACGGCGTGTGGCAGCCGGGCGGGCGCGAGCAGGTGTGGATGAGCCACGGCGACCGCGTGGTGCGCCTGCCCGACGGGTTCCGCCCCGTGGCCACCAGCGAGGGCGCGCCCTTCGCCATCGTCGCCGACGACGTCCGCCGCTTCTACGGCGTGCAGTTCCACCCCGAGGTGGTGCACACGCCGCACGGCCACGACCTCATCCGGAACTTCCTGTTCAAGGTGGCGGGCCTTTCGGGCGACTGGACCATGGCCGCGTTCCGCGCCGACGCCGTCGCCCGCATCCGCGCCCAGGTGGGCAAGGGCCGGGTGATCTGCGGCCTGTCGGGGGGCGTGGACAGCTCGGTCGCGGCCGTCCTCATCCACGAGGCGATCGGCGAGCAGCTGACCTGCATCTTCGTCGACCACGGCCTGCTCCGGCAAGGCGAGGCCGACGAGGTGGCCCGCCTGTTCCGCGGCCACTACAACATCCCCCTCGTCCACCGCGACGCGTCCGCCCTCTTCCTCGGGCGCCTCGCCGGCGTCACCGACCCTGAAGCAAAGCGCAAGACCATCGGCGGCCTCTTCATCGACGTGTTCGAGGAGGAGGCGGCCAAGGTGGGCGGCGCCGACTTCCTCGCCCAGGGCACGCTCTACCCCGACGTGATCGAGAGCGTGAGCTTCACCGGCGGCCCGTCGGTGACGATCAAGTCGCACCACAACGTGGGCGGCCTTCCCGCCCGCATGCGGATGAAGCTGGTGGAGCCGCTGCGCGAACTGTTCAAGGACGAGGTGCGGGTGCTGGGCCGCGAGCTTGGCCTGCCGGAGACGCTGGTGGGCCGCCACCCCTTCCCCGGCCCCGGCCTCGCCATCCGCATCCCCGGCGACATCACCCCGGAAAAGCTGGCCATCCTGCGCAAGGCCGACGCCGTGTTCCTGGAGGAGATCCGCGCGGCGGGCCTCTACGACGCGATCTGGCAGGCCTTCGCCGTGCTGCTGCCGGTGCGCACGGTGGGGGTGATGGGCGACGGCCGCACCTACGACCACGTCTGCGCGCTCCGGGCGGTAACGTCGACCGACGGGATGACCGCCGACGCCTACCCCTTCGACCCCGCCTTCCTCGGCCGCGTGGCGACGCGGATCGTGAACGAGGTGAAGGGCATCAACCGGGTGACGTACGACGTGACGAGCAAGCCGCCGGGGACGATCGAGTGGGAGTGAGGGGGAGAACAGATAATCAGCCGACACATTGTCATTGTCTGAGGACAGGACAACTAGATTAGCATATGGGCACCGTCACCCCACGATCTTTGCGATTAAATCAATTATCTTGTGGAGGGGCCCGCCACCACCAAGATATTCAACAATAATCTTTATATCTGACTGAAATTTTGCCACAAAAACCGCAATACCATAAGTTGCCAAAGTCGCACCGACAGCTTTATAAGCTCCATCCTTGACTGATCCGCCAATTGATTTTAACTCTTTGATTGCAACGCTGTAGGCTCTTGATGTGGCTTATCCCGGTGAATAAGGTGTGTAGAAACCGCGCATACTGGCACACGTAGCGCGAGCAGTTTGAATGATAGTGAGCAGGCAGTTGACTTTTGGGCCCAAAAGTCCCATCCTTTAAGTTCAGGAGGTGCCGAGTGGCTCAAGATA
>CANGXM010000370.1 GCA_947457845.1 Rhodospirillales bacterium
CCTCGACGTCGTCGGCGATCGCCACGTCGGCGTGGCTGCCGGTGAGGTTGGCGCCGATCCCGCGGGCCAGCAGCGACGGGTCGCGGGCGGCGGCGGCGCGGCGCACGGTGAAGCGGTCGGCCGCCCATTCCTCGGGCCGGTCGGGCCGCAGCCGCCCGCACGCCGGGTGGCGCTCCACGATCCGGCGCACGGTGCGCGCCATCTTGGTCGCCAGGGTCGCGTCGGCCGACAGCACGAGGATGCGGCAGGCGGGGTCGCGGGCCAGGAGCCACGCGGCGTAGAGCCCGACGAGCGTCGACTTGCCGGCCCCCCGGAAGGCCATGAGGAGGAGCAGCTCGTCCCCCGCCGCCGTCCGCCGCTCCAGCCAGCGGGCGATGCGCAGGTGGACGTCGGGCAGCGGATGGCCCTGGAGCACGGCCCAGCGGGCGAGGAAGAGGAGGAAGCCGTCGTCGGTCATCCGTCGTCCTCCTCCCCCTCGGGCCGGGCGACGCGCGCCTCGACCTCGGCCAGCAGCGCCTGCGCCGTCTCCAGCCCGGCGAGGCGCTCGGCGTCGCGGGCCTCGGCCAGTTCGTGCGCCGCGACCCAGTCGGTCAGCTTCATCAGCGCCTGGAGGTTGGCGATCGCGACCTTGCCCAGCGCCTGCCCCTCCTTGAGGTCCGCGTCCGGCTTCGGCGCCGTGGCGAGGATCGCGTCGACCGCGTTCCCGACGAGGGTCGGCAGCGTCTCCGCCAGCTTTTCCCGGATGGACTTGGCGGTGTCGGTCATCGACGGGCCTCACGGGTTGCGGGCGACGATGCGCCACGCGGCACCGTCGCTGATCGCGGTCACCGCATGGCCGAAGGCGGCGAGGACGATCGCCTCGCCGTCGGGTCCGCCGCCGCCGGGCTGCACGACCGTGACGGCGTTGCCGGTCTGGTCGGCCTTCTTCACCGTCACGGTCCGCCCCACCGCCTGGGCGTCGCCCGGCGCCGGCAGGGTCGCGGTCACCGCGCCGCCGAAGGCGCTGACCATGTGCAGCGCCCGCGCGGCGTCGACCGACACCGCCGCCTGCCCCTCGACGTAGCGGCAGTTGGCCGGCATCAGGTTGTGGGCGACGACGTGCCACGCGTTGCCGTTGGACACGACCGTCACGTGGTCGTGCCGGCTGGCCAGCCGGATCGGCCGCCCGTCCGGCCCCGGCCCGCCGCTTTCGGTCACCGTCACCACGTTGGCCGAGGCGTCGGTCTTCTTGATCGTGAAGGCGAACCCGTTCGACGATCCCGCCGGCGGCAGGCGCGCCTCCACCGTCCCGCCGAAGGACGAGACGAGCCAGATGGCGCTGGTCCCGTCGAGCGCGACGAGACCGCCGGTCGTCGGCTCCCGGTATTCGGTGTCGAAGCGCAGCCCCTCGACCACCAGTTCCGTCACCCGGGTCCGCTCCAGGCGGTTCTTCTCCGGGAAGCCGGCGTTCAGCGCCGTGTAGTTCCCGCCCGAGAAGTCCCAGATCGCGGCACCCGCCGAGGCCGAGAGCAGGTTGACGATGGCGGTGTTCACCGAGCCCGCCTCCAGCAGCACGTTCGTCACGGCCCCGATCGTCTCGGTGTAGAGGTTGACGAAGAGCGTCTTGTCCGTGTCCGCGCCGACGCGGACGCAGGAATGCGCCTCGTGCCAGACGTTCACCTCGCAGTCGGTGAAGCTGTTGTTGAAGCGCCCGTTCTCCACCCAGATGCCGCTGCCGGTCATGGGCAGGCCCATCGAATAGACGCGCAGCAGGTGGAAGCGGTTGGCGTTCGGCGTGTCGCCGGCGCCCGTCTTCGTCAGCCGCACGCCGTGGGTCCGGGGCCGGGCGACCAGCACCCGGTCGATCTGGTTCCAGTAGCAGGGCCAGTCGGTGGAGACGTGGCCGTCCAGCAGGATGCCGGTGCCGGCATCCCAGACGGTCAGGTCGGTCAGCGTGTTCTGCACGCAGGCGCCCAGCCGGCCGCGAAGGCGGATCGCGACGCCACCGCCCTCGGTCTTCAGCGAGCGGACGGTCGCGTAGCCTTCGGGCAGTTCGATCAGGTCGACCGCGTCCGTCGCCGCCTTCAGCACCGACACGTCGCCCGCCCCTTCCAGCACCTGCCCGAAGCCGACGACGATCGTCGCCGTCACGCGATAGGTGCCGGGCGGCAGGCGGACCGAGCGATGGGCGGCCAGCGCCGCCTGGATCGCGAGCGTGTCGTCGGCCACGCCGTCGCCCGCCGCGCCGAAGTCCCGGACCGACACCGCGTCGGCCAGCTTGCCCGCGATCGGCCGGGCGACGGCACCGGTCCCGGGCGCGAGGAAGGTGGCGAGCGCCGCGCCGTCCACGACCGGCGAGACGGTGGGGGCGCCGTCGGCATCGAAGGCGAACAGGCGCCCCGCCCGCGCACCCCGGTCCGGCAGCAGCGCGCCCGCCGACCGGTCGGTGTCGGGATAGCGGAGCATGCGCGTCTGGTCGTCGGCCAGTTGCTGGTCGACGGCCACCTGCGCGTCGAAGGCGTCGTTGAGCGCGCGCGCGGTGAGCGGCGCGCTTTCCAGCCAGTCGGTGGTGCGCGCGATGGTCATGCGGCGCAGAAGCGTGACGAGCACGCCGTCGGCGGGCGGGGTCTCGAACGTCACCGTCCCGCCGCCGGTCTCGCCGGCGCCGAACACGGCGAACCCCGTGGTGCGGGGGGCGGCGTCGAGGAAGACCCGCAGGTCGCCCGCGTCGAGGACCGGGAAGGGATAGGGGAACGCCGTCTGCACGCCGTCGGCGCGGTACTGGATCCGCGGCGGGACGGCCGGAACCTTCACGTGGTCGGTCATGGAGAGCCTCGTTGAGTGGCGCGCACCCTCACCCGAACCGCGACAGCCAGGCGAGCTGCTGGCGCTGGGCGTAGTCGGTCTGTTCCAGCAGGTTGCGCGAGCGCCGCGTGGCAAGATCGTCGTCGACCGCCTTCTCGCGCAGCCGTCGCGCCGCGTCCGCCTCGGACGAGGCGAGGTCGGTCTCCGCGGTGAGGCCGAGGAGGATCGCCTCGCCGCTGCCGCCGTCGGCGTCCAGCCCGCGGCTGGCCATATCGGCCCGTCGGGCCGAAACCGCCCGGCGCAGCGCCGTCCGGCGCCGCCGCTCCTCCGCCTCGGCATCGAGGGCCAGCGCGGCCCTGGTGCC
>CANGXM010000371.1 GCA_947457845.1 Rhodospirillales bacterium
CATCGACGCCGACGCGATCGTCGTCGGCGGCGCGCCGGAGTTCCTGGCCCGGCGCGTCCGCGACGCGCTGCGCGAAGAGGCGCGGCGCCTCCTGTCCGAGGCGAGCCGGGAGAAGGCGGACGCGCTGGGCCGGCCCGTCCGGGCGGTGACCGTGCGCGACACCGTCTCCCGCTGGGGGTCGTGCGCCCATGACGGACGCCTCAGCTATTCCTGGCGGCTGGTGATGGCGCCGCCCTTCGTCCTCGACTACGTCGTCGGGCACGAGGTGGCGCATCTGGCGGAGATGAACCATTCCGCCCGGTTCTGGCGCACGGTCGAGCGGCTGACCCCGCACGTGGAGGCGGGCCGGGCCTGGCTGAAGCACCACGGCCCGGCGCTGCTCAGGATCGGGTGAGGCCCCCCCCCTCACCCCTCCCAGTGGCGGACGTCGCCCGTGTCGACGTGGCAGAACCCCTGGTGGACGTAGAGACCGACCCCGCCCGGCTCCATCTGCAGAAGCGTGCGGTAGAGGCGCGACGTGGTGATGCCCGGCACGCGGATGTCGGCGGCCCGCCCGCTCAGGTGCAGGCTGTTTCGCTCGCCCCCGGCCGACCGGTTCGTGCGCGCGGTGCGGAAGCCGCAGGTGAGGTGGATGCTGCGGCCGTCGACCCGGCGCTGGAGTTCCGACAGCGTGTCGAGCAGGGCCGTGTCGATCGGCCCGGTGGCGTCCTGGTGCCAGTCGCGGAAGAAGTGCGCCAGCGCCCGCAGCGCCGCGTCGTCCGGCCGACCAGCGGCCCCGCGCCGGTAGTCGAGCGCGAGGCGCTCCCCGGTCGCGGGCGCGAAGAGTTCGAGGTGGCCCGTGCCGATCGGCGCGGGCGGCGGTTGAAGGGCCTCGACCCGCCCCGCCGCGAGCGCCACCAGCCCTCCGGTGATGCCCGCCAGCAGGCGGCGACGCCCCATTGTCGACGGTCGGTTCACGTCCTTGCCGCTCCCGTTCTGGAAAATGCCCCAGGGCTGGGTAGCGGCGAACGGCACGGGCGGACAACCCCGTGCGAGGGATTACAACGCTTAAGGCCTCGATCTTATTTCGATGGAGGAGGTGAGGCTCAGCTGCCCGGACCGTAGCGATGGGTCCGTGGCGTGGTGCCCGGGCGCCATTGGTCGACGGTCGCGCGGGTGAACGAACCCTCAAGGCCGGCACGGTCTTGCAAGCCGCGGGCGGTGTGCATAGCTTCGCAACCGCCGCAACGCGGGAGGGACCGGATTGTCGATCGAGGAGATGTACGCCCGCGTGGCGATGCGCCGCGACGAGCTCGGCCATCTGCTCGCGACCGGGGACCTCGACGGCGACACGTTCGTGAAGGTGTCGCGCGAATACGCGGAACTGGAGCCGGTGGCGACCGCCGTCGCCGCCCTGACCAGGGCGCGCGGCGACCGCGCGGCGCTCGCCGCGCTGCTGGCGGATCCCGAGATGGCGGATCTGGCGGCGGAGGAGGCCGATGCGCTCGACCGGCGCATCCCGGACCTCGAACGCGCGATCCGCGTCCTGCTCCTGCCCAAGGACGTCGCCGACGCGCGCAGCGCCATCCTGGAGGTGCGGGCCGGCACCGGTGGCGACGAGGCCGCGCTGTTCGCGCGCGACCTGCTGGCGATGTACCAGCGCTACGCGACCCTGCGTGGCTGGCGGTTCGAACTGCTGTCGCTGGCCGAGACCGACCTCGGCGGCTGCAAGGAGGCGCAGGCCGAGATCAACGGCCGGGGCGTCTTCGAGCGGCTGAAGTTCGAGAGCGGGGTCCACCGGGTCCAGCGCGTGCCGGCGACCGAGACGCAGGGGCGCATCCACACGTCGGCCGCGACGGTCGCCGTGCTGCCGGAGGCCGAGGAGGTGGACGTCTCGATCGACGATAAGGACCTCCGGATCGACACCTACCGCGCGTCGGGTGCCGGCGGCCAGCACGTCAACAAGACGGATTCGGCCGTGCGGATCACCCACCTCCCCACCGGCATCGTCGTCGCGATGCAGGAGGAGAAGAGCCAGCACAAGAACCGCGACAAGGCGATGCGGATCCTGCGCGCGCGGCTCTACGAGAAGCAGCGGTCGGAACTGGCGGCGGTGCGCGCGGCGGACCGCAAGAGCCAGGTGGGGTCGGGCGACCGGTCGGAGCGGATCCGGACCTACAATTTCCCCCAGGGGCGGGTGACGGACCACCGCATCAACCTGACCCTCTACAAGCTGGACCGCGTGATGCTGGGCGAGATCGACGAGCTGGTCGAGGCGCTGACCGCCGACGACCAGGCGGCGCGGCTGGCGGAACTGGGATAGGGCGGGGCTCTCGCGAGGCCTCGTCCCTCACCGCCTCCTCGTTCGACCCGAGCGCGAAGGTGTCGCGGCCGAAGGCCGTGCGCTGGAGCACGAAGCCGAACCGCGTCGGCGTTCAGCCGGTTCTCGTCGAGGAGCCTGCCGCGGGCCTTGCGCGGCCCGCGGCCGACGAGGATGTTCTGCGCGGCCGTGAGGTCGCGCACGAGGCTGTGTTCCTGGTGGATGATGGAATCGCGGTTTTGACCGGTCGTGCACGTTCCCCGTTCGGGTGTGGGCCGACCCGAAAGGGGTCGCCGAACAAGGGTCGGCCCCGACCGGCGGAAGGGACCCGATGGACGATGCGCTGAGGGCCCGGACGCTGCTCGCCGATGCCGCCCGCCGGCTGGCCGGTGCCGGTGTCGACGACGCCAAGGGCGACGCGTGGGCCCTGTTCGCCGCGGCGACGGGGATCGACCGCCTCGCGCTGCTGAACGACCCCGACCGCCCGGTCGACCCGGCGGCGGCCAGACGCTTCGCGGCCATGGTCGACCGTCGCGCCGGGCGGGAGCCCGTCCACAGGATCCTGGGGACACGCGAATTCTGGGGCCTGCCCTTCCGCCTGTCGCCGGACACGCTGGAGCCGCGGCCCGACAGCGAGGCCATCGTCGAGGCGGCGCTGGACGCGGTCGGTCCTGGCCGGGCGGCACCGCTCCGCCTGCTCGACCTCGGGACCGGGACGGGCTGCCTCCTCCTCGCCCTCCTGTCGGAACTGCCGGCTGCGACCGGCGTCGGCACCGACCGCGCGCCCGGGGCGGCGCGGACGGCGCGGGCGAAC
>CANGXM010000372.1 GCA_947457845.1 Rhodospirillales bacterium
CATCGGCCTGGACGCGGTGGAGGCGTTCCTCCGGCCGCAGCTGCGCACAGCACTGCCCGACCCCTCGGTGCTGCGCGACATGGACCGGGCGGCCGCGCGGCTCGCGGCGGCGATCCGCGCGCGGGAGCCGGTGGCCGTCTTCGCCGACTACGACGTGGACGGCGCCACCTCGGCGGCGCTCCTGCTGCGCTTCTGCCGCGTGGCCGGCCTCGACCCGCGGCTCTACGTCCCGGACCGGCTGACCGAGGGGTACGGCCCCAATCCGGACGCGCTTCGGCGGCTCGCGGCCGAGGGCGTGCGCCTCGTGGTGACGGTGGACTGCGGGATCACCGCCTTCGACGCGCTGGAGGCGGCGGCAGCGGCCGGGCTCGAGGTCGTGGTCGTCGACCATCACCGTGCCGAGGCGCGCCTTCCGCCCGCGGTGGCGGTGGTCAACCCCAACCGGCTGGACGAGGGCGACGCGGCCGTTCCCCTGCGAACGCTGGCCGCGGTCGGGGTGACGTTCCTTCTGGTGGTCGCGACGAACCGGCTCCTGCGGTCGGGCGGCCACTATGGGGACGGCGGGGCACCCGACCTGATGGGCTGGCTCGACCTCGTGGCGCTCGGGACCGTGTGCGACGTGGTGGCGCTGACCGGCCTCAACAGGGCACTGGTTTCGCAAGGGCTGAAGGTGATGGGGCGGCGGGGGAACACGGGCCTCGCCGCGTTGGCCGACGTCGCCCGCGTGACCGGGCCGCCCGATGCCTACCATGCGGGCTACATCCTCGGTCCGCGGGTCAACGCAGGCGGGCGCCTCGGCGGCAGCGAACTCGGCGCGCGGTTGCTCTCGACCGACGATCCGGCGGAGGCCGCGGCGCTCGCCCGCGACCTCGACGCCTTCAACGCCCGTCGCCGAACGGTGGAGGCGGAGGTTCTGGACGCCGCCGTGGCGGCGGTGGAGGCCGAGGGGGGCGACCGACCCCTGATCCTCGCGGCGGGGGAGGGCTGGCACCCGGGCGTGGTCGGGATTGTCGCCGCGCGGCTGAAGGAGCGGTTCCGCCGCCCGGCCTTCGCGGTGGCGCTGGAGGGCGGAATCGGCAAGGCGTCCGGCCGCTCGGTCCCGGGCGTCGACCTCGGCGGGGCGGTGATCGCGGCGCGGCAGGCGGGGCTGCTGATCGCGGGCGGCGGCCACGGCATGGCCTGCGGCTTCACGGTGGCGGCCGACCGGCTGGGGGCGCTGCGCGCCTATCTCGAGGCGCGGGTCGATGCGGATCTTGCCGCGGGGGACGCGGACGCCGGCGCGGCCTCGCTCGGGATCGACGGCGTGCTGACCGTGGGCGGGGCGACCGCCGAGCTCGTGGGCGCGGTCATGCGCCTCGGCCCCTTCGGGACGGCGAACCCGGAACCGGTCTTCGCCATCGCCGACGCGCGTGTGGTGCGCGCCGACGTGGTGGGCGGCAGCCACGTGCGCTGCATCCTCTCCGGCGCCGCGGGCGGCCGCCTCAAGGCGATCGCCTTCCGCGCGGTGGGGGAGGGGACGGACGAGGCGCTGGGCCGCCTTCTCCTGGCCGCGGGCGGCCGGTCGCTGCATGTGGCGGGGACGCTGGGGATCGACCGTTGGAACGGGGCGGAGACGGTGCAGCTCCGCATCCTCGATGCCGCACCCGCGGGCGGCGCCTGACCTTTCCCCTTGCCATCCCCGCGCCCGCCCGCTACGTCATGCGCCGCACCTGCGGCCCACGTCCCCTTCGTCTAGAGGCCTAGGACACCGCCCTTTCACGGCGGCGACACGGGTTCGAATCCCGTAGGGGACGCCATCGTTTGTTTTCAATGGGTTAGGTCGCAGTTTAGCATCATTAGATGCAGCATTTAGCTACAGCGCGTGTGATGCTGTTGAGATGCTCCTCTGGTCCAGCGGCGCGCGGTTTGCGAAGACTCGTCCTGCCTTTCACCGACGGATCTTCCGGTCAGGGCATCTGGGTTCAGTCGGATGGTGATCAAAACCCACCTTGCTTTATCGCTGAGCGAAGACGGTCAACCTCGGACAACCGCTTCCCATCAAACGGGAACGGAGCGATCTTGTTCGCCGTCGATGTCTGAGGATCGCCGATATATCGAGGCCTGATCCCGCCGTTCTGGCGGACCTTGATGAACAGAGCCCGACCTTCTTGTTCCATCCGGGAGTAGGCGGAACCGGCAAGAGGTGATCTCCGACCGGGAGTTCGAGCACGTGCCGCTTCGCGTTATGGACGAACTTTCGGATGATCGTAGCCGCGACCCGTGGTTCCTCTCGGAAGGTTCGTACAAAGGGCTTCGAGGTCGGATAGCACCTCGACGGGTCGAGAACCGGTCCCATGTCCAGCCCGAGCGGGCCGTCTGCGTCCGGGTCGGGGTCCGTGTCAGCCTCGAAGCCTTCAAGCCGCGCGAGGGTCCGACGGTTGAAGGCTGCGGCGAAGTTCGATGCGGCGCGATGCGAAGGAAACACTGGGTATTTATCGAAACCTCAATCTGAAATGAACCTGCGCGTCTTCGTCGAGCGGAAGCGTGTAGCCAGTTTCGGATAGCCAAGCCTCGACGTCGGCGGTGATTTCCACGTCGTTTACAAGCCATTGCTTCCTGCCGTCCGGATGTTCGCGGGCCGGTCCGTCTTCGCGGTGCAGCTTGCCATCGACGTACCAAAACTTGCCGAGCCTTGGCCTTTCGCTGGCCGGGCCGTCGAGACGGTGAAGCATGCCATCGACGCTCCAATCCCTGCCGCCGTCGGCCCATTCGACGGCGGGTCCGTCGAGCCGGTTAAGTCGTCCGTTGACAAACCACATCTTGGTGCCGTCTGCGTATTCAATGGCTGGCCCGTCGAGACGATGGGGTTTGCCATCGACCCGCCATTCCTTGGTGCCGTCGGGTGTGATGATTGGATTAGTCATCCGAACCTCATCTTGAACATGACCCGATCATCCGGGTCGTTTAGCCCGGATCATGCACGATCGGCCTGAAGTTCCCGCTTCGGCGTGGTGATTGTTCTCCGTTGGGTTGTGAGGACGCGGTTCGCCCTTCCGCCGCGTCGCGGGTTTCCAGATGGGGGGCTTGCGGTTGGCGGGACGGGTTTTGGCTGGG
>CANGXM010000373.1 GCA_947457845.1 Rhodospirillales bacterium
CGAGGGCGCGCTGCCGCAGCCCTCCGAGGCGCCGCCGCAGACGGCCGCCGCCGCCGCCCCGCCCCTCGACCCCAACCGCGTGTTCGGCACGACCGCGGGTCCGGCGCGGGTGGTCCTGCGGGCGACGTCGGACAGCTGGATCCAGGTGCGCGACGGGGCGGGGGAACTGATCTTCACCCGCGTCCTGCGGTCCGGCGAGGTCTATCGCGTGCCGGACCGCCCGGGCCTGCGCATGGTCACCGGAAACGCCGGCGGCCTCGCCATCACCGTCGACGATCGCAACATCGCCCCGATCGGGGCGCCGGGGCAGGTGATGCGCGACGTCGTGCTCGATCCGGCCCGCCTGCTCGTTCAGCCGGGCCCAGCCACCAACTGAGCCGGGCGGGCGTGTGAGCGGGCGGCCCTCCGCCCCCTTGACACCGGCGCCCGCGTCCGCACCTTGGGGGCGGTGATCGGCCGGCGGACCGTCGGCACCAGGAGGCTCGCGTCATGGACCACACCGCGGTGCGCCCGTACCGGCAGATCCACCGCCGGAAGAGCCGGCAGATCTTCGTCGGCAAGGTGCCGGTGGGCGGCGACGCGCCCATCAGCGTCCAGACCATGACCAACACGCCCACCACCGACGTGGAGGCGACGGTCGCGCAGATCCGGCGGGCGGAGGAGGCCGGGGCCGACATCGTCCGCGTCTCCTGCCCCGACCAGGAGTCGGCGATCGCGCTCAAGGACATCGTTCGGCAGGTGTCGGTGCCGATCGTCGCCGACATCCACTTCCACTATCGCCGCGCGATCGAGGCGGCGGAGAGCGGGGCCGCCTGCCTGCGCATCAATCCGGGCAACATCGGCTCGGCCGACCGGGTGCGCGAGGTGGTGAAGGCGGCGAAGGACCACGGCTGCTCCATCCGCATCGGCGTGAACGCGGGCTCGCTGGAGCAGGACCTGCTGGAGACGTACGGCGAGCCCTGCCCCGAGGCGCTGGTGGAGAGTGCGCTGACCCATGCGCGCATCCTCGAGGACCACGACTTCCACGCCTTCAAGATCTCGGTCAAGGCGTCGGATGTGTTCCTCGCGGTCGCCGCCTACCAGCAGCTGGCCGAATGCACGGACTACCCGCTCCACATCGGCATCACCGAGGCGGGCGGCCTGCGCGCGGGGACGATCAAGTCGTCGATCGGCCTCGGCATGCTGCTCTGGTCGGGCATCGGCGACACGGTGCGCGTCTCGCTCTCGGCCGATCCGGTCGAGGAGGTCCACGTCGGCTTCGACATCCTGAAGTCGCTCGGGCTGCGCCGGCGCGGCGTGACGGTCATCTCCTGCCCGTCGTGCGCGCGCCAGCAGTTCGACGTCATCAAGACGGTTGAGGTGCTGGAACAGCGCCTCGCCCACATCGCGACGCCGATGACCGTCTCGGTCATCGGCTGCGTCGTGAACGGGCCGGGCGAGGCGACGATGACCGACATCGGCTTCACCGGCGGCGGCAAGGGCACGCATCAGGTCTATCTGCGCGGCCAGCCGGCGCACCGGCTGAAGGACGAGGCGATCGTCGACCATCTCGTCTCCCTCGTGGAGGCGCGGGCGAAGGAGATCGAGGCCGAGGCCGCCGCGGCGGCGGAGGTCGCCGCCTGAGCGCCCCGGGCCCGTCCGGCCCGGCCCCGGTCGGGCTCTACTACCACCCGGACGGGTTCGTCACCGCCCGCGATCATCTCATGGGCCGGCACGCGGCCGGCGCCGGCTTCCTCGACGGGCTCCTCGCCGCGCCGGACCTCGGGCGCATCGTCTGCTGCGCCGACAATGCGGACCTCGCGGCCCCGTTCGCGACCGCCGCCGCCGCGGCCGGCCGTCCCGACCTCGCGCGGTGGACGCCCGTCTTCCGGCCCGACCTGATCGCGGCGCAGACCCCGACGCTGGTGATCCCCGATCCGAACCTCGCCATGCACGCGTGGCGGCGGCGCCGGTTCCGCCAGCGCGGCTATTCCATCGTCGGCGTCACCCACACCACGGCGATGCAGCCGGTGATGGACATGATCGCCGGCCTCCTCGACGCGCCGGTGCAGGGGTGGGACGCGCTCGTCTGCACATCGGCCGCGGTGCGCGCGATGGTGGAGCGGCTCCTCGACGAGCGGGCGGCCTACCTCGAGGACCGGTTCGGCGCCACGCGCATCCCGCGGCCCCGGCTCCCGGTGATCCCGCTCGGCGTGCGCGCCCGCGACCACGTCCGCGACGGGGCGCTGCGGTCGGACCTGCGCGGGCGGCTGGGCATCGCGCCCGACGACGTCGCGTTCCTCTACGTCGGCCGGCTCGACGCGCTGGGCAAGACCAACCCGCTCCCCATGCTGCTGGCGCTGGGCGCGGCGACACGGGCCCCCGGCCTGCCGCGGGCGCACCTGATCCTCGCCGGCTGGTTCGCCCGCCCGGCCGAGGAGGCGCAGGTGCGGGCCGCCGCCGCCTCCGTCTGCCCGCACGTCGTGCTGCACCTGCTGGACGGGCGGAACGCGGCGGTGAAGGCGGGCATCCGCTCCGCCGCCGACGTCTTCGTCCTCCTCGTCGACAACGTGCAGGAGACGTTCGGCCTCGCCCCGGTGGAGGCGATGGCCGCGGGGCTGCCGGTCGTCGTGACCGACTGGAACGGCTTCAAGGATACGGTGCGCGACGGCGTCGACGGCTTCCGCATCCCGACCGCCCTGCCGCAGCCGCCGCTCGGCCTCGACCTCGCGCTGGGCTACGAGACCGGGCAGACCAGCTACGACGCCTACGTGGGCGGCGCCAGCCAGTTCACCGCCATCGACGGGCCCGCCGCCGCCGACGCCTGCCGACGGCTCCTCGCCGATCCCGCGCTGCGGGCCCGGATGGGGGCCGCGGGGGCGGAGCGGGCGGCGGCGCTCTTCGACTGGGCGGTGGTGCTGCGCCGGTGGCGCGCGCTGTGGGACGAACTCGACGCGGTGCGCCTCTCCGACGAGGCGGAGCAGGCGCCGCGCCGGGCCGACGCGGAGCCCGTGCCGGCGCGGCCGGATCCCTTCAACGTCTTCGCCGCCTGGCCGACGACGGCGCTCCACGCGGGAACGCCGGTCTCC
>CANGXM010000374.1 GCA_947457845.1 Rhodospirillales bacterium
ATCTCGTGCAGGGCCCCGCGGGTCAGGCCCCCGTCGGGCAACGCCCCGTCGACCGGCGGGCAGCCGAGGGGCACCGTCGCGACGTCCGTCCCGCCCACCCCCTCCAGCCGCCGCACCTCCTCGCGCAGGGCGGCGAGACGGGCGGCGCGGTCGCTCTCCCCGGCGGCGGGGCGGGTCGGCATGGGACGGCTCCTGACGATTTGTTCTTGTTCCGTTCTATTCCCGTCCGGTCCGTCGCGTCAAGCGCACCCCGGGCGGGAACCCGTCCCGGCCGCCACCCGTTGGCCCCGTCATGGACGTGCTTCGCATCCTCATCGCGATCCTGCTCCCCCCGCTGGGCGTGTTCCTGCAGGTGGGCATCGGCCTCCACTTCTGGCTCAACATCCTGCTGACGCTGCTCGGCTACATTCCGGGCATCATCCACGCGATCTGGGTGATCGCCCGCAGGCCGTGAGGCCGTTGCCCGACGCCGACCCGCTGATGCGCTGAGGACTGGCGCTCGCGCCGGGAGTGGCGCACAAAGTGGGCGACCGTGAGGGGGGTCCGTGCCGGTGATCACGCTCCACACCTACAACACGCCCAACGGCCACAAGGCCGCGATCATGCTGGAGGAGACGGGCCTCGCGTACGAGACGCGGGTCTGGGACCTTCCCGCCGGGGCCCACACCGGCGCGGACTACGGCCGCATCAGCCCCATCCATCGCATTCCCGCGATCGAGGACGACGTCGGCGGCCGGCGCCAGCGGATCTTCGGATCGGGCGCCATCCTCTACCATCTCGCGGAACGGACCGGGCAGTTGATGCCCACCGATCCGAACATGCGGGCCGAGACCTACTCGTGGGTGGAGTTCGGCGTGAGCGACCTCGCCCCGGCGGCGATGAACCTGTTCCGCTTCGCGATCCGCGCGCCGGAAAAGCTCCCCTACGCGATCGACCTGTTCAAGGACGAGTTCACGCGCTGCCTGCGGGCGATGGAGACGCGGCTGGGCGAGAGCCAGCACCTCGCCGGGCCCGACTACACGATCGGCGACATCGCCTGCCTTCCGTTCACGCTGCTGTCGATGCGCAAGCCCGGCTATGCGGAAGCCTGGCCGAACCTCGCCCGCTGGTGCGCGTCGCTGGAGGCGCGGCCGGCGGTCCAGCGGGGGCTGAAGGCGGTCGGTTAGGGGGTGAGGGCGGTCCTCAGCCCTTCGCCGCGAGCGCCTTCGCCCGGACCTCGGCGAGGGTCGTCCGTGTCGTGATCTGCTCCGGATCCATCTTCAGGTGCAGGACGGCCGCCGTCCCCGACGCCAGCGCCGCCTCGAAGGCGGGCGCGAAGTCCTCGGTCCGGGCGACCGTGGCGCCGAACGCGCCGTAGCTGCGGGCGAGCGCCGCGAAATCCGGGTTGGTCAGCGTCGTGGCACTGACGCGGGCCGGATACTCCCGCTCCTGGTGCATCCGGATCGTGCCGTACATGCCGTTGTCGAACAGCAAGATCACCGGCTTCGCCCCATGGTGCATGGCGGTGGCGAGTTCCTGGCCCGTCATCTGGAACCCGCCGTCGCCGACGTTCGCGACGACGATCCGGTCGGGATGGGCGAGGCTGGCCGAGACGGCGGCGGGCACCGCATAGCCCATCGCCCCGCTGGTCGGGCCGAGCTGGCGGCCCGGGCGGCGGTAGCGCAGGAACCGGTGGCTCCAGCCGCTGAAGTTCCCCGCGTCCACCGTCACGATCGCGTCGTCGGGCAGCCGGTCCGCCAGCCACGCGAAGCAGCGGCCGAGGTCGAGGTCGCCGCCGTAGGTCTGCGGCGCCACCCAGGCGGCATAGTCGGCCGCAGCGGCATCGGCCCACGCCGTCCAGCGGCAGGCGGCGGGCGGCGCCAGCGCCGCGAGCGCCGCCGCGGCCGGCGCCTGCGCCGCCTGCACGCCGAGCGTCGGGTGGAAGACGCGCCCGATCTCCTCCGCCGAGGGGTGGAGATGGACCAGCGTCTGCCGCGGGACCGGCAGGCCGAGCATCGCGTAGCCCTGGGTCGTGATCTCGCCGAGCCGCGCCCCCAGCACGATCAGCAGGTCGCACGCCTTCACGCGCGCGACCAGCGCCGGGTTGGCGCCGGTGCCGAGATCGCCGGCGTAGGACGGGCTGCGGTTGTCGATGACGTCCTGCCGGCGGAAGGAGACCGCGACCGGCAGCCGCCACGCCTCGGCGAAACGGCGCAGGTCCCCGGCCGCCGCGTCCGTCCAGCCGCTTCCGCCCGCCAGCACGAGCGGGCGTTCCGCCGCCGCGAGCAGATCGGCGAGCCGGTCGAGGTCCGCCGGACCCGGATGGGGCAGCGTCGGCGCGGTCACGCCCGCGTCCGCCACGTCCGCCGCCTCGGCCAGCATGTCCTCCGGCAGGGCGAGGACGACGGGCCCGGGCCGGCCCGAGGCCGCGACATGGAAGGCGCGCGACACAAACTCGGGCACGCGCGCCGGATCGTCGATCTGGGCCGCCCATTTGGCGACGGCGCCGAACATCCGCCGGTAGTCGATCTCCTGGAACGCCTCGCGCTCGGCCTGGTCGCGGGCGACCTGGCCGATGAAATAGATCATCGGCGTCGAATCCTGCATCGCCGTGTGGACGCCGATCGAGCCGTTGCAGGCGCCCGGCCCCCGGGTGACGAAGCAGACGCCGGGGCGCCCCGTCAGCTTGCCGTGCGCCTCGGCCATGAAGGCGGCCCCGCCCTCCTGCCGGCAGGTGACGACCTGGATCTCCGGCCGGTCGACCAGCGCGTCGAGGACGTGGAGATAGCTCTCCCCCGCCACCGTGAACACGCGGTCGACGCCGTGGGCGGCCAGCGCGTCGACGAGGAGACGGCCACCGGGACGGGGACCGGCGGATCGGGCGGGTGCGGTCATCGGGCGGGAACCTGGATCTCGGGCGGCGGGGCGGTCACCGGGCGGCGGGGCGCAGGCACGCCGTTGACGAGGGCGGCGACCGAGCGACGGTGCCAGGGCGCAAGCGCCGCCTCCGCCTCAAGGTCGATCGCCGCGACCTCGCCGGCCACGCCGGGCAGGATGCGGATGGCCCAGGGCCGTCG
>CANGXM010000375.1 GCA_947457845.1 Rhodospirillales bacterium
CTGGCTGGGGCCGGGCGCGCTCTGCGTCGTCGAGGAGGCGGCCGACGCGCCGCCCGTCCTGCCCGCGGGCTGGACCGTCCACGACGTCCGCGCCTATGGCGAGACCGTGGTCATGTTCGCCGCAGCGCCGGGGTGAGCCGCGCCGGGCTGAAGCGACGGAGCCGCCGCCCCCCCCGACCCGCGCCACGAAGGACCGGACGAGCGCCAGCGCGCCGTCGGGGTCGTCGCGGAAGACGCCATGGCCCGCGTGCGGGAAGCGACGGAATTCGACCGTCGCCGCCGGCAGATGGTCCGCGATCTCCGCCGTCGCCTCCCACGGCAGGACGGGGTCGCGGTCGCCGGCGAGCAGCAGGACGGGTGTCCGCACGCCGCGCAGCGCCTCGCGGAAGTCCATCCGCCACATCTCCCGCCCCTCGCCCGCGAAATGGGCCAGCACGTCGCGGCGCGGCGGCCCGCCATCCGCCCCGCCCGCGGGGATGGCGTGGTCGGCCGCCTCGTCGACATCCACGCAAACGACGCCCGACAGGAGCCGGCCGGCCCGCGCCCGCGCCGCCCCCCCGCCCCGCCGCTCGGCCCCCGTGAGCATCATGTCGATGGTGAAGCGGGCGGCGGTGGACGACAGCACCACGCCCGCCGCGTGGCCCGGATGGCGCACCAGATAGGCCTGGGCGACATAGCCGCCGAAGCTCTGGCCCAGCACCACGGGCCGATTGATGCCCAGCGCGTCGCACAGGCCGCGGACGTCGTCCGCCCACCTTGCAAGCGTCCATCCCGCGGGATCGTCCGCGGCCCCGCCGCGGCTGCGTCCCTGCCCGCGGTGATCGAGCCAGACCAGCTGTGCGGTGTCGGCGAGCGGCCGGAACGCAGGCTTCAGGGAATGATGGTCGAACCCCGGTCCGCCGTGGAGGAGCACCAGCGTCGGCCGGTCCCGAACGGCCCCGCCCTCCACGACGACGCCCGGACCGTCGACGTCGAAGAAGAGACGGGCACCGTCGACGTCGACATACATGCATGACCAGGGGGGATCGGGTTATCCCTCAAAAGTTGCAGAACCCGCGTTGCCTTGCAACGTCCGTCAGCGCCGGAACAGGCCCAGGTTGTCGCGCAGGCGCGGTCCCTCGTAGGCTAGGCGGAAGAGGCCGCGCCGCTGGAGTTCCGGAACGACCATCTCCACGAAGTCGTCGATCGCGGCGGGAAGATGGGTGGGGATGACGTTGAACCCGTCGGCCGCGCGCTCCGCCTGCCAGTGCGCCATCTCGTCGGCGATGTCGGCCGGCGTGCCGACGACGACGCGGTGCCCGCGCCCCGACGCCAGCGCCATGTAGAGCTGGCGGATCGTGTAGCCCTCCCGCTGGGCGAGGCGCCACATCACCTCCGCCCGGCTGCGGAACGCCGGATCCTTCGGCTCGGGCACCGGCCCGTCGACGTCGTGGGCGGACAGGTCGCCCAACCGGTCGTAGAGCGAGGCGAGGCCGAGGACCGGGTCGATCAGCGCCTGGAGCGCGTCGAGCTTCGCCCGCGCCTCGTCGCGGGTGCGGCCGACGATCGCCATGAGGCCCGGCATCACGACCACGTCCTCCTCCCGCCGCCCGTGCGCCGGAAGCCGTTCCTTGATCGAGGCGTAGAAGGCCTTGGCGTCGGCGAGGTCCTGCTTGGCGGTGAAGACGATGTCGGCGCTGCGGGCGGCGATGTCGCGGCCGGCCGGGCTGTCGCCGGCGAACACCATCACCGGCTCCCCCTGGGGCGAGCGCGCCATGCTGAGGGGCCCGCGCACCGTGAAGCAGCGGCCCTTGTGCTCCAGCACGTGCCGCTTCGCGGGGTCGTGGAAGAGGCCCGTCGCCTTGTCGCGCACGAAGGCGTCGGCATCCCAGCTCGCCCACAGGCCGCGGACGACGTCGACGAACTCCGCCGCGCGGTCGTAGCGGGTGTCGTAGTCCGGCACGGTCATGTGCCCGAAGTTGAGCGCGTCCTCCGCCCCCCAGGAGGTGACGACGTTCCACCCCGCGCGCCCGCCGCTCAGATGGTCGAGCGAGAGGAACTGGCGGGCGAGGTTGTAGGGCTCGCTGTAGGTGGTGGAGCCGGTGGCGACGAGGCCGATGGTCCGCGTCAGGGGCGCGAGGGCGGACAGGAGGGTGAGCGGCTCCAGCTCGGCCGCGGCGCCGGACCGTGCCTGCGCGCCCGGCGGGTTGTCCGACCCGCGCACGGCCAGCTCGTCGGCCAGGAACACGAGGTCGAACAGGCCCCGCTCGGCCGCCTGCGTGACCCTGAGGAACGCGTCCAGCCGCATCGCCCCGTCGGCGGGCACGTCCGGGTGCCGCCAGGCGGCGATGTGATAGCCCATACGGAACATGGACAGGCCGAGCTTCAGATGGGGCATGGGGGTCCTCGTCGGGCGGCGCCGATCTCCCCACCGTAACCCGGGTGTTCCGTGTCGTCACCGTCGCTGGAACAGCTGCTCCACGTCCATGCGCTTGAGTTCGACCCACGTCGGGCGGCCATGGTTGCACTGGCCGCTCGCGGGCGTCGCCTCCATCTGACGCAGCAGCGCGTTCATCTCCTCCACGTTCAGCGCCCGGCCCGCCCGCACCGAGCCGTGGCAGGCGATGGTGGAGCAGACGGCGTCGAGGCGCCCGACGAGGTGCCGGAGGTCGCCGATCTCGGACAGGGTCTCGGCGAGGTCGGCCACGAGCGCATGCACGTCGCAGACACCGAGCGGCGCGGGCGTGCCGCGGACCACGACGGCGCCGGGACCGAACCGCTCCACCTCCAGCCCCAGCCGCGCGAGTTCGTCGGCCGCCGCCGCGAGGCGATCCGCGTCCGCCTCGGGCAGGTCGACGACGATCGGCAGGAGCAGGCCCTGCACCGGCACGCCCCCCGCCTCCCGCGCGGCCTTCAGCCGCTCGTAGACCAGCCGTTCGTGCGCCGCGTGCTGGTCGACGATGACGATTCCGTCCCGCGTCTCGGCCACGATGTAGGTGGCGTGCAGCTGGGCCCGGGCGGCGCCGAGCGGGTGCGCGGCCGTGGGCGGCGCGGTGGGGCGGTC